>NZ_CP137549.1:5259996-5561245 GCF_033335955.1 Streptomyces sp. N50 | reverse complement strand
CCCGGGGCTGGTCGAGGAGATGGCCCGGCGCATCGGCGCGGACCTGCGCTCGGCCGGCGTCCACCAGGGTCTCGCGCCCGTCCTGGACGTCGTACGGGATCCGCGCTGGGGCCGGGTGGAGGAGACGATCGGCGAGGATCCGTACCTGGTGGGGACCATCGGTGCCGCGTATGTGCGGGGGCTGGAGTCCGCCGGGGTCGTGGCGACGCTGAAGCACTTCGCCGGGTACGCGTCGTCGGTGGGGGCGCGGAACCTCGCGCCGGTACGGGCGGGGGTGCGGGAGTTCGCGGACGTCACCCTTCCCCCCTTCGAGATGGCGCTGCGGGAGGGCGGGGCGCGCTCGGTGATGGCGGCGTACAACGAGACGGACGGCGTACCGGCGTCGGCGGACCCCGCGCTGCTGACCCAACTCCTGCGCGAGGACTGGGGGTTCACGGGAACGGTCGTCGCCGACTACTTCGGCATCGGCTTCCTGGAGACCCTCCACCGGGTGGCGGGCAGCCCGGCGCAGGCGGCGCAGACGGCGCTGGAGGCGGGCATCGACGTAGAGCTGCCCACCCTGAAGTGCTACGGGAAGCCGTTGGTGGAGGCGGTGCGGGCGGGGGAGGTCCCGGAGGCGCTGGTGGACCGGGCGGCGCGTCGAGTGCTTTTGCAGAAGGCCGAGTTGGGCCTGCTGAACGAGGACTGGTCACCGGAGCCGACGCGGCGTATCGACCTCGACTCGACGGCGAACCGGGCCCTGGCCCGCCAACTGGCCGAAGAATCGGTGGTGTTGCTGGACAACCCGGACGGTCTGCTGCCGCTGGCGGCGGAGGCACGGATCGCGGTGGTGGGCCCGAGGGCGGCGGACGCGCTGGCGATGCTCGGCTGCTACTCCTTCCCGTCCCACGTGGGGACGCACCACCCCGAGGTGCCGATGGGCATCGAGATCCCCACGGTGCTGGAGTCGCTGCGGGCCGAACTCCCCGATGCCAAGGTGACGTTCGCGGAGGGGTGTGACGTCTCCGGTCCGGACACCTCGGGCTTCGAGGAGGCGGTGGCCCGGACGGCGGAGGCGGACGTGTGCGTGGCGGTACTCGGCGACCGCGCAGGCCTGTTCGGACGCGGCACGTCGGGCGAGGGCTGCGACGTGGCGGACCTCCAACTCCCAGGCATTCAGGCCGACTTGCTGGACGCCCTGGTCTCGACAGGCGTCCCGGTCGTCCTGGTCCTCCTGACCGGCCGCCCCTACGCGCTGGGCCGCTGGCAGGGCCGACTGGGCGCGGTGGTCCAGGCGTTCTTCCCCGGGGAGGAAGGCGGCCCGGCAGTGGCGGGAGTACTGTCGGGCCGCGTCAACCCGTCGGGCCGCCTCCCGGTGAGCGTCCCGCACGCGCCGGGCGGCCAGCCGTGGACGTACCTCCAGCCCCCGTTGGGCCTGGCCGACGAGGTCAGCAGCCTGGACCCGACCCCGCTGTACCCCTTCGGTCACGGCCGCTCGTTCACGACGTTCGCGTGGGAGGCAGCGGAGCCGGCCGGGGCTCCCGAGATCACCACGGACGGCTCCTACGACCTGACGGTCACCGTCCGCAACACGGGCGCCCGCACCGGCACGGAGGTCGTCCAGCTGTACCTGCACGACCCGGTCGCCTCGGTGACCCGCCCGGACGTCCGCCTGATCGCTTACCAGCGCCTGGAGTTGACCCCCGGGGAGTCCACGAGGGTGACCTTCCACTTCCACGCGGACCTGTCGGCGTTCACGGACCGCTCGGGGCGCCGGGTGGTCGAACCGGGGGCGCTGGAGCTGAGGTTGGGGGTTTCCAGCGCGGAGATACGGCACACGACACGGCTGACGCTGACGGGTCCCGTGCGGGAGGTGGGGGCGGAGCGGCGGTTGCGGTGCGAGACGGAGGTGCGGGGCGACGCGTGACCCCGGCGCAGGTCAGACCTTGATCACGTGGGCACCGGCACCGCAGAGGTCCCGGAGGTGCTCGGGGTCCGAGGTCAGCACGGTGACGGGTGCGGGCGAGGCGAGCGCCGTCGCGGCGACGATCGCGTCCAGTGCGTACTTGTGCCCGTGCAGACCGGCCGCGGCAAGAAGCCTGCTCGCGTGGCGGGCGATCGCCTCGCTGGGCGGGACGACGTTGACGCGCGAGACGGCATGGTCGAAGCGGGCCTGGTGGGTCCGGGGATCGCGGGCCTCGACGAGCGTCACCGAGCTGACGACCACGCGGATGTCCTCGGCTTCGGCCGCGACGAGCCACTGGGTCAGTTCCGGAGTGCGCCGTACGAGTTTGGACAGGCCCTCGCAGTCGAGGACGAGCGTGCCGCTCACGCCGCGTCGGCCGAGCCGGCCGAACCACCGCGCAGGACGGCCCGCTTGGCCTCGACCGCGGCCGGGTCCACCGGACCGTGCGCGGCCTCCGCGTCCTCGATCAGTTCCCGCAGCCGATCCCGCTCCAGCTGGCGCTGGATGAGCGCTTCGACGTAGGCGGACATGCCTCGCTTGCCGGTGCGCGCCTTGAGGGCGGCGATGGTGCCCTCGTGGAGCGACACCGAGACCGGGCGGACGGGGCCTTCACCGGGCACGGGAGCTTCAGCCATGACCCTACTTTAACAAAACTCTTGTTATTCGCCCGCCGCCGGTTCGCCCACCGACTCGAACCGCCACCGATGCACCGCCCGAGTCACCAACTCCCCACCCGGCTCAGGCAGTTCAGGCAGCTCCGTGTCGTACTCCGCGTCCCACCACGTGATGACGAGGACCCGGTCCTGGGGCGCGCGCAGGAACTCCCGGCGCAGCGGCTCGGCGGGGAGTTGCTGGGCCCGCGCCCAGGCGAGGAGTTCCTCGCCCTTTCCGGGGACCGCCCGGGCCTCCCACATCAGCGCGACCGTGGCCGTCACGAGTACAGGTTCTCCTTGCTGACCTCGTGGACGTGGTCGTGGTGGTGGTGACCCGGGACGTGGGGATCCGTCACCGGGAGGGACGAGTCGGCGGAGAGGTCCCAGTCGGACGGGGTGCGGTTGCGGGCGACCATTTCCGCACCCAGTGCGGCGACCATCGCGCCGTTGTCCGTGCACAGCTTGGGGCGCGGGACGCGCAGGCGGATACCGGCCGCCTCGCAACGCTCCGCCGCCAACGCCCGCAGCCGCGAGTTCGCGGCGACCCCGCCGCCGATCATCAGGTGGTCGACGCCCTCGTCCTTGCAGGCCCGTACGGCCTTGCGGGTCAGGACGTCGACGACCGCCTCCTGGAAGGACGCCGACACATCGCGCACCGGCACCTCCTCCCCCGCCGCCCGCTTCGCCTCGATCCAGCGGGCCACGGACGTCTTCAGCCCGGAGAAGGAGAAGTCGTACGCCGGGTCGCGCGGGCCGGTCAGGCCGCGCGGGAACGTGATCGCCGTGGGGTCGCCCTCCTTCGCGTACCGGTCGATGACCGGGCCGCCCGGGAAGCCGAGGTTCAGGACGCGGGCGATCTTGTCGAAGGCCTCGCCCGCCGCGTCGTCGATCGTCGCGCCCAGCGGCCGTACGTCCGAGGTGATGTCCGAGGACAACAACAGGGAGGAGTGACCGCCGGACACCAGCAGCGCCATCGTCGGTTCCGGCAGCGGGCCGTGTTCCAGCTGGTCCACGCAGATGTGGGAGGCGAGGTGGTTGACGCCGTAGAGGGGCTTGCCGAGTGCGTAGGCGTACGCCTTGGCCGCCGAGACGCCGACCAGCAGGGCGCCGGCCAGACCCGGACCCGCCGTGACCGCGATGCCGTCGAGGTCACGCGCGCTCACGCCCGCGTCCTTCAGCGCGCGCTGGATCGTCGGGATCATCGCCTCCAGGTGGGCGCGGGACGCCACCTCCGGTACGACCCCGCCGAAGCGGGCGTGCTCGTCGACGCTGGACGCGACCGCGTCCGCCAGCAGGGTGGTGCCGCGGACGATGCCGACGCCGGTCTCGTCGCAGGAGGTCTCGATGCCCAGGACGAGCGGCTCGTCGCGTGAGTCAGCCATGAATCTCGGTTCCTTGTACGGAAGTTGACGGGTCGGTCAGGCGCATCACCAGGGCGTCGACGTTGCCCGGCTGGTAGTAGCCGCGCCGGAATCCGATCGGGGCGAAGCCGAAGCGCTCGTAGAGCTTCTGCGCGCGGACGTTGTCGACGCGGCACTCCAGCATGACCTCGGCGCACTCGAACTCGCTTGCCGCGGTGAGGAGTTCGGTCAGCAGGGTGCCACCGAGGCCGGTGCCCCAGTGGTCGCGGGCGACGGCGATGGTCTGGATGTCGGCCTGGTCGCCGGTGGTGGCGAGACCGGCGTAACCGATGACCCGGACACCGCTCTCGGTCTCCTCATCATCCACCTCGGCCACCAAGTACCGGCGGGTCGCCTCGGCGCCGCGCGCGTGCGCAAGCTCGGACCAGAACATGCCCCGGGACCAGGCGTCCTCGGGGAAGAGGTCCTTCTCCAGTTCCAGCACGGGGTCGATGTCCCACCAGCGCATCTCGCGCAGCCGAGGGCTCAGGGATTCGGTCACTTGGGGGTGACCACCTTGTAGTTCTTGGGCACCTGGGCGTCGGGACGGCGCAGGTACAGCGGCCGGGGCGCGGGGAGTTCGACACCCGCCGCGAGTCTCTCCGCGGCCAGCGAGGCGAGCGCGGCGGCGGACACGTGCTCCGGCTCGTGCGCGGACGGGAAGGTGTCCGGGTAGAGCAGCGCGCCGGCACCGACGGCGGGCACTCCGGCCACCTGCTCGGCGATGTCGGCGGGCCGGTCGACGGCCGGGTCGGTGAGGCGGGTCCGGGAGTCGGCGTAGCGCGCCCAGTACACCTCCTTGCGCCGCGCGTCCGTGGCCACGACGAAGGGGCCGTCGAGGTCGGTGGCGTAGGCGAGGCCGTCCAGCGTGCACACACCGTGCACGGGCACGCCGAGCGCGAGGCCGAAGGTGTCGGCGGTCATCAGCCCGACGCGCAGCCCGGTGTAGGGGCCGGGGCCGATGCCCACGACGATTCCGGTGACGGCGTCGAGCGTGAGCCCCGCGTCGGCGAGCACGTGGTCGACGGCCGGGAGCAGCAGCTCACCGTGGCGGCGCGCGTCCACCTGACTCGACGAGGCGATGACGGCCTCGCCGTCGTGCAGGGCGACGGTGACGGCGGGGGTGGCGGTATCGAGAGCGAGCAAGAGCACGCAAACAGCCTACGGCTCCGGCGCCGCGAGCACGGCCGCCCCGGTCACCCCGGCCCCGGCTGCTACGGTCACCTAGGGTCATCGGACGTACGGGACGTACGGGACCGTTCGGTGTCGTACGGGGCACCGGCACAGGACGTGGACGACGTAGACGTATGAGACGCGGAGGTGGGCGCTGATGGCCGGCAGCAGCTCGGGAATCGTGGCCGGGCTCACCGTGGCGGCGGTCGCCACGGTCGGCTTCCTCGCCTATCAGGCATCGGCGACGGTCCCGGCCGGGCTGGGCGACACGGCCCACGCGAGCACCTCCCCCGCGGCGGTGGCCGCCAAGAAGGCCCCGCGCGACAAGAGGAACCCCGCGGCGCTGCCCGCCGGTTCCGGCGCGGGGGAACGGGTCGTGTACTCGGTGGACGACGACCGGGTGTGGCTGGTCGCGGAGAACAACAAGGTCAACCGCACGTTCAAGGTCACCCCCGGCACGGTGGACCCGCCCACGGGCACCTACCCGGTCACCTCCCGCTCGAACGCCATCACCGGCACCGACGGCACCCCCATCCAGCACGTCGTCCGCTTCACCAACGCGGACAACGTCGCCATCGGCTTCAGCGCGGCGGTCAGCGGCGCGACGGACGCCCCCGACCCCACGACCAAGTCAGGCGGCATCCGCGAGTCGCCCGAGGACGGCGCGGCGATGTGGGAGTTCGCGACGATCGGCCAGAGCATCGTGGTAATCCGCTGATGGGTTCGCACCCCGCGGGGGCAACACCCTAGGGGCGCGGGGAACTGCGCGCCCAGCCACAACGCGCCCGCAGCCGACCGACTACGCCGCTTTACGCTGACGCTGCTCGACCGGCGCCTCAACAGGCTCCGGCGCGCGAGGCGGCGTAGAAACGGCCAGCGCCGCATCCCCCGCCGCCAACAGTTCCCGCATGGACACCCCGCCGAACGCATACGGCCGCGCCCACTCGTCCTGGTTCTCTGAAGCCGACACGGACGCCTCCTGGGGCCGGGGGCAAGCGTAGTTAGGTAGACCTAACTACGAACTGGATACCATGTGACCACGCCCAAGACCCGGAACGCAACATCTTGCCGACACCTTGTCGGAACCAACACGGGTCAGCCGCCGAGCACACCCAGTTCGACGGCGGCCCACCGCGCACCGAGCCCGGTGACCGTGACGTGCCGTACCTCGTCGGTCGTATCCCCGACGGCCCGGTGGATCACGAGCGACAGCCGGTCGTCGGTCAGCTCCTCGACCTTCCCCTCGCCCCACTCCACGACGATCACGGACTCGGGCAGCGACACATCGAGGTCGAGATCCTCCATGTCGTCCAGCCCGCCGCCCAGGCGATACGCGTCGACATGCACAAGCGGCGGCCCTTCACCGAGCGAAGGGTGCACGCGTGCGATGACGAACGTCGGCGAGGTGACCGCCCCGCGGACCCCGAGCCCCTCCCCCAGCCCCCGGGTGAGTGTCGTCTTGCCGGCGCCCAACTCCCCCGTGAGCATCACGAGGTCGCCCGCGCGCAGCAACTTGGCCAGGCGGCGCCCCAACTCCCGCATCTGATCAGGGGAGTTGACGGTGATCGAGACGGACAGGGGCTCAGCCGCGTTGTGCGGTGCTGCTGGTG
Organism: Streptomyces sp. N50; assembly: GCF_033335955.1. GTDB lineage: Bacteria > Actinomycetota > Actinomycetes > Streptomycetales > Streptomycetaceae > Streptomyces. The sequence continues at coordinate 5,554,464 of NZ_CP137549.1, read as the reverse complement.
CTTCCATAGCCACTTACGGTAGCCCCTGCCGGCACGGCACCCGCGCGGGTGAGCAGGTCGGCGAGGCGGTCCGTCACCACTTCGGGGTGTTCCAGCATGACCAGGTGCCCGGCGTCCGGCACGAGCACCAGCTCGGCGTCCGGCAGCAGGTCGGCGATGGCCTCGCTGTGCTCACTGGGCGTGACGAGATCGCCGATCCCGGCCAGCACGAGCACCGGCATGTCCTTGAAGTGGGGCAGCGCGGCCGTCTTGTCGTGGTCGGTGAACGCCGGATAGAACTCCGCCACGACATCGATGGGCGTCCCCTCGATCATCCGCTCGGCGAACCGCGCGACCGCCGGATCGACGTCCCGCGAGGCGAACGAGTACCGCTTGATGATCCCGGCGAACAGATCGGCGGTGGCCCGCCGCCCCCGCTCCACCAGCGCGGCCTGCTGCCCGAGCGCCTTCAGCACACCCGGCAGCACCCGCCGCACCGCGTTGACCCCGGCGACGGGCAGTCCGAAGTTGACCTCGCCGAGCCGCCCGGAGGACGTACCGACGAAGGCGGTGGCGACGACCCGGTCGCGGATCAGGTCGGGGTACTGGTCGGCGAGGGCCATCACCGTCATGCCGCCCATGGAGTGTCCGACGAGCACGATCGGCCCCTCGGGCACGGCCGCGTCGATCACGGCCTTCAGGTCGCGCCCCAACTGGTCGATGGTGAGCGGCATGTCGTCTTCCAGCTGCGCGACACCGCGCGCGGAACGCCCATGGCTGCGCTGGTCCCAGTGCACGGTCCGCACGACCCCGCGCAGGGCGGCCCGCTGGAAGTGCCAGGAGTCCTGGTTGAGGCAGTACCCGTGGCTGAAGACGACGGTGACGGGGGCCGGCGCCTTCCGCCCGAAGAGCCGCCGCCGCTTGGGCGTGACGGCGACGTCCGGCTCGATGTCGTCGACCTCGTAGTACAGCTCGGTCCCGTCGTCCGCCTGTGCCGTACCAGGCGTACCGCGCAACGAGCCGTACGGCCCGGTGGAGTCGAGCGCCAGCCGGGCCCGCTCGCGCATCCCACGCCCGACGGTCATCCGCTCTATGGCGACACCGGCCGCGGCCCCGGCGGCGATCACACCTATCGCGGCGCCCGCGATACCGGTGACCTTCCGCCAGTTCCCGCCCGCCCCCGCGGCGGCGGAGGCGACCGCGGCGACCGCCTCCGCACTGCTCTCGCTCACGTGCCGCTCCTCTTCACGTCACAGCCCTGCGCTACGTCGTCTCCCTCATACCCGGGGATGACCTCACCGACGACCTCGGGGACGATCTCTCCGATCTCTCCGACGCCCTCATTGACGTAGACGCGGGGAACGCGTGTTCCGATGCGGGTCACGATCTCGTAGGCGATGGTTCCGGCGGCCTGCGCCCAGTCCTCGGCGGTGGGCTCACCATGATCACCGGCCCCGAACAGGACGGCCTCCGCCCCGGCCTCCAGGTCGTCCCCACCCAGGTCCACGACGAACTGGTCCATGGCGACCCGCCCCGCGACGGTCCGCCACTTCCCGCCGACGAGCACGGGTCCGGTACCGGAGGCGTGCCGCGGAATGCCGTCCGCGTACCCGACGGGGATGAGCCCGAGGGTGGTCAGACCCGGGGTGATGTAGTGATGCCCGTAACTGACCCCGTGCCCGCCAGGCACCTGCTTCACGAGGGCGACGGACGCCTTCAGCGACATCACCGGCCGCAGCCCGAAGTCGGCCGAGGACCCCACTTCAGGGCTGGGCGAGATGCCGTAGACGGCAATCCCCGTCCGGACGAGATCGAAGTGCGAGTCGGAACGGGTGAGCGTGGCAGGCGAGTTGGCGATGTGCCGCACCTCGGCCCGCACCCCACACTCCTCCGCGTACGCCACCATCTCCCGGAAGAGGGCGAGTTGGGCATCGATGGAGGGATGCCCGGGTTCGTCGGCACAGGCGAGATGGGACCAGAGCCCGGTGATCCGGAGAAGCCCGTCGCTCTCCGCGCGCAGGGCAGCCCCGACGAGCTCGGCCCAGTCGTCGCCGGGCTGACACCCATTGCGCCCGAGCCCGGTATCGGCCTTGAGCTGCACGCGCGCGGGAAGCCCAACAGCCCGAGCGGCCGCGACGACTTCCTCCAGGGCCCACATCCCGCTCACCGACACATCGAGATCGGCCTCGATGGCCTCGCGCCAGGGCCCGCCCGGGGTCCACAGCCAGCACATGATCCGCACGCTGTCGGGCAAGTCGGCGCGAGCACGCAGGTCAAGCGCTTCCTCGGGCGTGGCAGTACCGAGCCAGGTGGCCCCGGCCGCCACAGCGGCACGCGCACACGGCACAGCCCCATGGCCGTAGGCATCGGACTTCACCACGGCCATGAGGGCCGCGCCCGGCGCGAGGGCGCGCAGGGTCCGCACATTGGCCCGCAGGGCGCCCAGATCGATCTCGGCGCGGGCGCGCAACGGTGCGGTGGGCTGTGTCGCTGTCTCGTTCATGGCACCCCCAGTGTCTCAGAGGGGACTGACACCCCCTCTGAGCCCTCCTCGTTCGCTAGTTCCCGGGCCGGTGCCCCCACACGTACACACGGTCGCCCTTCTTCAGCACACCCCAGAGCTTGCGGGCGTCGGCCAGCCGCAGATTGACGCAGCCCCAGGAGCCGACGGTGGTGTAGATGCTCCCGTAGACGGCGTGGAAGGCGATGCCGCCGTCGAAGAACTGGGCATACGGCATAGGGCTGTTGTAGAGCGTCGACCAGTGGTTCTTGTGCTTCCAGTAGATCTTGTGCCACCCACCCCGCGTCACATGCCCCGTCCTCCCGCTCCGCATGGGCACAGGCCCGAAGACGACCTTCTTCCCCTTCTGCACCCAGGTGAGCTGCCGGTCGAGATCGACACAGGCGACGCGGTACGAGCGGACGGGACATTTCCGGGCGGCGTTCGGATTCTTCCTGGCACCGATCAGCTGCATACGAGCCCACGTCACAGGCCCGGCGAACCCGATGGCGGGCTTGATCCCCTGCTTCTTCTGGAAGGCGCTGATGGCCTTGCAGTCGGCGCCGGACTGCTTCCCGTCCACTTTCAGCTTCAGCCACCGTTCGACGCCCCGCTGATACGGCCCGGTCTGCTTGCTGCAGCTCACCTTGGCGACGGCGTCGGCGATCGGCACGTACTCGACGAGCGCGTAGGTCCCCGCGGCGGCGTCCCGCGGCTCAACCCGATCCTCTTCGGCGGTAGGCGTGTAGACCCTGGGTGGGAGCGCCTGATCCGGCGTATCGATCTGCCACGGCTGATACGGCCCCGGCGGCACCCCCGGCACCAGTTCGGTCTCCCCCGGCCCGGCCGCCGGCGGCACCGGCCCGTCGGCCCAGGCACTACCGGCCCCGACGGGGAGGGCGATCACCGCGGTGAGCAGCACCGCGATACTTCTGTGCGCGATTCGTGTACTGATCATGCGATCAGAGAAACGCGGCGGTACGGCGCGATCCGGGTGCCGCGCGGAGGGGTCACTCTTATTGACGAGCGTTCACTGTCAGCCCGTCCTGCACGCCTCAACACAGGCCGGCATTATTCAGCCCGTCCGGCGTTTGAGGACGAGGCCGTTCAGGCCGATGGGGGTCTGGGGGCGCAGCCCCCGGGCGGGGCGGAAGGGGCGGCAGCCCCTGGGGATGGGACGGGTAGGGGCGGCGGGGGCGAAAGAAACTCAGCCCCGCACATCCCGCCAGGCAACCCGAACCGCCTCGGCCACATCATGCGCCCCCACCGGCGCCCCATCCGAAGCCAACCTCCCCGCCAGCCCATGCAGATACGCCCCCACACTCCCCGCGTCGAACGCCGACAACCCCGCCGCCAGCAACGACCCACAGAGCCCAGACAACACGTCCCCGCTCCCCGCCGTAGCCAGCCACCCCGTCCCCGTCGAGTTGACCCGCACAACCCCACCCCCCGAGTCGGCGACAAGCGTGGTCGACCCCTTCAACAACACGGTCGCCCCATACCGCCCGGCCAACTCCCGCACGGACTCCAGCCGAGCCCCCTCGACATCCCCCCGAGGAACCCCGAGCAACGCGGCCGCCTCCCCCGCATGCGGAGTCATCAACGTCGGCGCGCCACGCCCCCGCACAGCCCCCGGGTCAACCAACCGCAACCCGTCCGCATCGATGAGCACAGGCACATCGGCGGTCACCACATCAGCCACAGCCGAGGCATCGTCCCCCGCCCCCGGCCCGACCACCCACGCCTGCACCCGCCCGGCCTTGAGCGGCCCGCCCTCGGACACCAACGCCTCAGGAAACCGAGCGATCACGGCATCAGAAGCCGGCCCGACATACCGCACGGCCCCCGCCCCACCCCTCAACGCCCCCGCAACGGCAAGAACAGCGGCCCCCGGATACCGCCCGGACCCAGCGGCGATCCCCACAACTCCCCGCCGGTACTTGTCACTTTCAGCCCCCGGCACAGGAAGCAACTCAGCGACGTCCACATGCTGCAACGCCTCCAGCTCAGCCTCATCGGGCAGTTCACTCCCCAGCCCGATATCGACAAGCCGCACGGCCCCGGCGTACTCCCGAGCAGGATCGATCAACAACCCCGGCTTGTGCGCCCCAAAGGTGACGGTGACATCGGCCCGCACGGCGGCCCCCCGCACCTCACCGCTGTCCGCGTCGACCCCACTGGGCAGATCAACAGCGACGACAACCCCCCGGCACTCCGAGGCAAGCCCGGCCAGCCGAGCGGCATCGGGGCGCAACCCACCCCGCCCCCCGATCCCGACGATCCCGTCCAGAACAAGATCGGCGCGACGGAGAACCCCCTCGGCATCATCGGGCGCGACGGTCCGCCCACCAGCCCGCGCCAACGCCGCAAGCCCACCGACGTGAGCCCGCTCAGGCGCAAGCAGCACAGCCACAACCCCGGCCCCCCGCCGAGCGAGCCGGGCCCCCGCGTACAGGGCGTCACCCCCGTTGTCCCCACTCCCCACCAGCAGCACGACCCGACTGCCGTAGACCCGCCCCACCAACTGAGCACAGGCAACGGCGAGTCCAGCGGCGGCCCGCTGCATGAGCGCACCCTCCGGAACCCGCGCCATCAGCCGTCGCTCAGCAGCCCTTACCGTCTCCACGCTGTACGCAGTACGCATACGTTCGAGTCTGCCCCGTAAGCGACGGAGACCGCACCCGCGCACCCACCGGAACCGCCGGCCGCCAACGGCGATCGGCCCCCACAGGGGCCACCCGCACCCGACGACGAGAGCCGCACGGGCGGTGCGGGCGGGAAACAAAAAGGGCCGAAGGCGAAGCCGAGGCCGTACAGCCCCAAGTCACCCCTCCGCGATAACCACCGCGGAAGCAACCCCCGCGTCATGGCTCAACGAAACATGCCAGGACCGCACTCCCAGCTCGGCCGCGCGCGCCGCAACCGTCCCGGTAACCCGCAACCGAGGCCGCCCACTCTCCTCGACATACACCTCCGCATCCGTCCAGTGCAGCCCCCCCGGCGCCCCCAACGCCTTCGCCACCGCCTCCTTCGCCGCAAACCGCGCGGCGAGAGACGCCGCCCCCCGCCGCTCCCCACTCGGCAACAGCAACTCACTGTCCAGGAACAGCCGCCGAGCCATCCCCGGCGTACGCGCCAACGACGCCGCGAACCGGTCGATCTCGGCCACATCGATACCAACCCCGATGATGCTCATGCCGAGCACCCTACGACCGCGTCCACCCGCGTCCCGCCTGTCACAGACGGCTGCTAACCTGCGGCAACTCGCACCACACCACACGCATGACACCACTCACGTCCGCGCGCCCCGGGGGGCCGGCAGCCGCGCCGTGGGTTCAGGATTCGCCAGGGGGGCGGAGCATGACCACCACCAGCACGACGACAGACGACGGCGAAAGACCCGTAGCCCTGTCGGAACCGGTCACGGACCCGTTCACCACCCTGCCCGACCTCACCCCGCTGCGGAACGCGGCCCGGGCAGGCGACTGGCAGGCAACAAAAACCTTCTTCACCACCCTCGACCCGACCGAGAACCCGACCCAGAACCCGGTCGAGAACTCCGTAGAGAAGATGTCCTTCGCGTCAGGTCAACTCGCAGGCCTGGACGGCGTGGAGACCTACCTGGAGCGGGCGGCGGCCGACCACCCCGACGACCCCCTCCCCCGCACCCTCCTCGCCGAGCGCTACATCCGCGTCGGCTGGGCCATCCGCAGCCGCGCCCGCGCGGAGCACGTCTCGCGCGACCAGTTCGGCCAGTTCCACGACTGGCTGCGGCGGGCCGAGCAGCTGCTGATCGACGTGTGCGCCGAACAGCCCGGCAACGCCGCCGCCTGGACCGCCCGGCTGCTCACCGCCCGCGGCCTGGAACTCGGCCAGACCGAGGCCCGCCGCCGCTACGACCGCCTCTGTGCCCACCACCCCCACCACTTCCGCGCGCAGTCCCAGCTGCTCCAGCAGGTGTGCCCCAAGTGGAGCGGTTCCTGGGAGGCGGCGCACGCCTTCGCGCAGGAGTGCGTGACCGCGGCCCCGGCCGGTTCGCACGCCGGTGCGGTGGTCGCCGAGGCGCACATCGAGCACTGGGCGGACCTGGACGGCGTGGAGCAGCGGACGTACATGCGGAGTGTCTCCGTCCGCGACGAACTGCGGGCCGCCGCCCGGGCGTCCGTGCTGCACCCGGACTACGCCCCCGGGTGGAGCTGGATCGCGGCGGACAGCGCGTTCGCCCTGGCCTTCTCGATCGGCGGCCATGCCGAGGACGCGGCCGCGCACTTCGTCTCCCTGGAGAACCGGGTGAACGAGTACCAGTGGCAGTACCTGCCCGGCTGGAAGGCCGCGTTCGTGAAGTACCGCAAGTCCGCGCTCGCGACGCTCTAGGGGGAGCCGACGATGACGACCACCGAGTTCGCGCCGGAGGCCCTCTCCGGCCTGATCGGCTGCACCACCACCCAGGGCATTCCCACGCTCTACGCCCCGCGCCAGGGCGGCGAGGTCACGGCGGGCCTGTTCTTCCGGGTGGGCCGCGCCGACGAGACCCTGGCGACGGCCGGGATCACCCATCTCGTCGAGCATCTCGCCCTGCACCGGCTGCAGTTGACCGACCTGCACTACAACGGCGCGACGGCGAACGCGTACACCCTCTTCCACGCGACGGGCGACGAGGAGGAGGTCGTAGCGCATCTCAACAGTGTCTGCGCGGCCCTGCGGGAACTGCCGCTGGCGCGGCTGGACACCGAGCGGGAGATCCTGCGCACGGAGGCCGCGGGCCGTGCGAACGGCGCCAACTCCCAGCTCCCGCTGTGGCGTTACGGAGCTCAGGGCTACGGACTGTCCAGCTACAACGAGTTGGGGACCTGGAGCGTGACGCCCGAGCAGGTCGGCGAGTGGGCGCGGACCCGATTCACCCGTGAGAACGCGGTGCTGTGGATCACGAGCGAGTCCGTCCCGGAGGGCCTGGACCTCGCCCTGCCGACGGGCACCCGCTTCCCGGCGCCCGCGGCGACCAGCGCGCTCCCGGTGACCCCCGCGTACATCTGCGGCGAGAACGGCCAGGTGGTCCTGACCTCGGTCGTACGACGGTCCACGGCGGCCGCGGTCTTCGCGGACGTGCTGGGCCGGGCACTCTTCCAGGACCTGCGCCAGGAGGGCGGTTACTCCTACTCGGCGGAGGCCGACTACACCCCGCGCGACGCCGACTTCGCGACGCTCAGCGCGTACGCCGACGCGCTGCCGGCGAAGCAGGACGCGGTGACCGGCGGCTTCGTCGACACCCTCGCGCGCCTCCGCAACGGCACCATCGCGCAGTCCGAACTGGACTCCGTCCGCGGCAAGAAGCTCAAGATCTACGACGTCCCGGACTTCGCCGCCGCCTCCCTCCCCGGGTACGCCCTCAACCTCCTCCTCGGCCACCGCGTCCTCTCCCCCGCCGAGCACCGGGCCGAGCTGGAGGCGGTCACGGTCGCGGACCTGCGCGAGGTGGCCCGCGAGGCGTGGGGGTCCGCCCTGCTCCAGGTCCCGGGCCACCGGGGCGTCGACTGGGCGGGCCTGACCGTGGCCCCGCAGTACTCCGGGTCCGCGGTCACGGGAAGCCGCCACCGGTCCCTGGAGGACGAGAACGTCACGCTGGTCATCGGCGACGAGGGCGTGAGCGTCACGACCCCGCGCGGCGCGGTGACCGTCCCGTACGACACCTGCGTGGCGATGACCACCCGCCCCGACGGAGCCCGCGGACTCACGGGCCCCGACGGCTTCGCGGTCACCGTGGAACCGACGCTGTACCTCGGTGTGACCCCGGACCGGATCGCGACGATCGACGCGGCGGTCCCGGAGGCGGCGGTGGTGCGGCTGCCGGCCCGCGCTCCGGAGCACATCCCGCGACCGCGGGAGGCGGCGCCGGACGCCGAGCGGTCCAGGACCCCCGGCCAGGCGACCTGGGGCTGGACCATCGCCATCTGGCTGCTCGGCATGCTGGCCGCCGTATGGGGCGTGCTCGGCGCGGTCACGATCGCCGACGAGGTGACCGGGTCCCACCCGGACTGGGGGGTCGTCCTCGTCGTCCTCCTCTTCGAGATCCCGCTGCTCGCGGTCGTCCGCACGCTGTACATGACCCGCCGCATGAGACGACCGTGATGACCGTGATGACCGGGGTCACCGGGGTCACCGGGGTCACCGGGGTCAGGCGGCGTCGAGGGCCCCGGTGATCTTGCGGACCATCTCCACCATGACCGGGCCGGGCTCGCCCTTCTTGGGCCGTACGGCCGCTTCGAGGGCGACGAGGACGGTGCCGCGGAAGTTGTCGGCCTCGGCCGGGTCCTGCTTCTTGAGCAGGCTCATCGCGGTGGTGAGGGCCGGCAGCACCTGGTCGGCGATCTCGGCCACGGACTTCCCGTTCAGGTTCGGGATCTTCGAGTTCTCGGCGAGTACGTACCCGACCGGCCCGGTCGCCGAGGCCAGGGCGAGGCTGCCCTGGGTGGCGATCCGGTGCGGTGACCCCGCGGTGGCACCGGCGGCGGCCATCAGCGTGATGGCACCGTACGCGGCGGTACGGAGGGTGAGCTTGTCCTGGTCGGTGAGGTTGATGCCCATGGTGTGCGCTCCTGGGTTCGTCAGTTCCGCGCCGGCTGTGCACCGGCTTCCTTCTGACACAGAGCCTGCGCGCACCGGGTTTCACGACGCCCTCAGCGCGCTTTCAGTGGAGCGCGACCAGCCTGAAGGCCATGCATCAGGCCCGAAGGCGCGACCGGCGTCCGGCTCATCGCGCTGGAGCGGCCCAACACCGGGTTCCGGCCTTGGCAGTTGAGGTCGAGGGAGCGGACGTGGTGATCGTCGGCTATTTCTCCGGCAGGCAGAAGGACTGGGCCGAGCTGATGGACGCGGCGGCGCGGGAGTTGGCGGAACGCGGTGCGCGGGTCGTGGGCCGGATCGTGCAGCGGCGCGGGGTCTCGGGCGGCGGTGCCAAGAAGATGGCGTTGCCCTATTCCTCGCGGACGCTTCTGACGTACGGCAAGGTTCGCGAGGCGGCGGCACTCTGCGAGCGGACGAAGGCCGATGCGGCGGTCTTCGTGGGCAGCCTGACGCAGCGTCAACACAGGGTGCTGACGGGGATATTGGGCTGTGCGGTGGTCAGCCTCGCCGAAGTCCTGGCATCTGACACATCCGCCTGAACACCCAGAGGCTGCCACCCCCACTGCGCGGCACAGGCCTTCACGCGAGCCGACCAGCGCCCCTCCACCCACCGCACACGCAGCGCGTCGCCCCCTTCGACCTCGACCTCGACCTCGACCTCGACCTGAAAAGGGTGACACTTTCCCCAGAAGTGTCACCCTTTTTCAAAGAGGTGGCCCGGCCGCTCCGCCCGCTCCGCTCACTCCACCGTCACCGACTTCGCCAGGTTCCGAGGCTGATCGACCTCGTTCCCCCGAGCCGTCGCCAACTCGCAGGCGAACACCTGCAACGGCACGGTCGCGACCAGCGGTTGCAGCAACGTGGGCGTGGCCGGGATCCGGATCAGGTGGTCGGCGTACGGGACGACCGTCTCGTCGCCCTCCTCCGCGATCACGATCGTCATCGCACCGCGCGCCCGGATCTCCTGGATGTTGGACACGATCTTGTCGTGCAGAACCGACCGCCCCCGGGACGAGGGAACCACGACGACCACCGGCATCCCCTCCTCGATCAGCGCGATCGGCCCGTGCTTCAACTCCCCCGCCGCGAAGCCCTCGGCGTGCATGTACGCCAACTCCTTCAGTTTCAGGGCGCCTTCGAGGGCGACGGGATAACCGACATGCCGGCCCAGGAACAGCACGGTGTTCTTGGACGCCACCGACCGCGCCAACTCCCGTACCGGCTCCATGGTTTCGAGCACCCGCTCGACCTCCCCGGAGATCTGCGACAAGTCCCGGATGACGGCCTGGATCTCGTCGCCCCACTTCGTGCCGCGGACCTGGCCGAGATACAGCGCGACCAGGTAGCACGCCACCAGCTGCGTCAGGAACGCCTTCGTCGACGCTACGGCGACCTCCGGCCCGGCATGCGTGTACAGCACCGCGTCCGACTCACGGGGGATCGTCGACCCGTTGGTGTTGCAGATCGCCAGGACCTTCGAACCCTGCTCCCGCGCGTGCCGCAGTGCCATCAGCGTGTCCATCGTCTCGCCGGACTGGGAGATCGCGATGACCAGTGACCGCGCGCCCAGGATCGGATCCCGGTACCGGAACTCGCTCGCCAGCTCCACCTCGCAGGGGATCCGCGTCCAGTGCTCGATGGCGTACTTGGCGATCAGCCCGGCGTGGAAGGCCGTACCGCACGCGACGATGACGACCTTGTCGATCTCCCTCAACTCATGGACGGGGATGCGGACTTCGTCCAGCGAGAGCAGGCCCGCCGCGTCGATGCGGCCCAGCAACGTGTCGGCGACCGCCTTCGGCTGCTCGGCGATCTCCTTGAGCATGAAGTAGTCGTAGCCGCCCTTCTCCGCGGCCGACGCGTCCCAGTCGACGTGGTAGGAGCGGACCTCGGCCGGAGCGCCGTCGAAACCGGTGACCGTCACCCCGTCCCGGCGCAGCTCGACGACCTGGTCCTGCCCCAGTTCGATCGCGGAGCGCGTGTGGGCGATGAACGCGGCGACGTCGGAGGCGAGAAAGGCCTCGCCCTCCCCCACGCCGACCACGAGCGGCGAGTTCCGCCGCGCGCCCACGACCACGTCCGGCTCGTCCGCGTGCACCGCGACCAGCGTGAACGCGCCCTCAAGCCGCCGGCACACCTGCCGCATCGCCTCCGCCAGGTCCGCGCACCCCGAGAACTCCTCGGCCAGCAGATGCGCGACCACCTCGGTGTCCGTGTCGGAGGCGAGATCGTGCCCGCGCTCCGCCAACTCGGCCCGCAGACAGGCGAAGTTCTCGATGATGCCGTTGTGGACGACGGCCACGCGCCCCGCGTTGTCGAGATGCGGGTGGGCGTTCGCGTCCGTCGGCCCGCCGTGCGTGGCCCAGCGTGTGTGCCCGATGCCCGTCGACCCCGCCGGCAGCGGACGGTCGACCAGTTCCTTCTCCAGATTGACGAGTTTCCCCGCCTTCTTGGCCGCCGCCAGCCCGCCGTCCGCGAGCACGGCGACACCCGACGAGTCGTATCCCCGGTACTCCAGCCGCTTCAGTCCGGCCATCACCACATCGAGCGCCGACTGCGACCCCACGTATCCCACGATTCCGCACATGCGCCGCAGCCTAGGCGCCGAACCCCGCCCGAACACGGCACTCCGTGCCCGATTTCGGAAATTACGGCCATGATCGAGAACAGGCCGACGCCACTCTTCGCGCCGTCCCGGGCCGCCCGGAGCGACAGCCCTTACGCAAGCCACGCGGCGCCTGCCTACAGTTGCGCGGGCCTGAGCGGATCTCGACCAGTCCGCAGGCGCCCAGTCCGAACCGGCGACCGAGGGAAAGCAGAGTGTCCATGTCCATGTCCGGCTACGACCTCACCCGCGCGTCCCCTGAAGTCCTTGCCGCCCGGGACAGGCTTGCCGACCAGGTGATCCGGGCGCTCCAGCGCGCCGGCCTCCCCGCGTTCCGTGACGGAGCTCCCGCGACAGCGGACCGCGCGGGCGCCGTGATCCACATCGAGCCCGACGCCGAGACGGCATCGACGCCGGTGTCCGTGAGCTGGCGATGCGACCCCGCGATGGCCGAGGCAGCCGTCGACAGCCTCACCGCCGGCGATCCCACCGCACCGGTCGTCCGCTACCCGGGGACGATCGGCCTGCACATGCAGGGCGCGCTGATCAGGATCCTGCTGTCGTCGGGAGTCGTCGCGGCACCCGACAACGACACGATGAACCCGGACCACGTCCTGGTGTTCGGGGTGATGTCCGACCTGCCACCCGCCCTGAGACCCGCGCCCGCCCCGGAGTTCCCATGACCGACGGTCCCGGTGACGGGCTGATGACACCTCTCGAAGCGAGCCGGCAGGTCATCCGCCTGGTCCGCGCCCACAGGGACGACGCACGGCACCACGACGGCTGCTCCCCCGGCACCATCGCCCGCGCCGAGCGCGAGCTGGGGCTCACGTTCCCGCCGTCGTACCGCCTGCTGATCGAGGAGTTCGGTACCTGGGAGGTGCCGCCCACCGAGTTCCTCGGCGTCTACCGGACCGAGCTCGCCGGAGACGTGCTCCTGGGCTCCGTGGCCGAGACCCTCGACGCCCGGGCCGCCGGCCTGCCGCCGGAGCTGATGGTGGTCCTGCTCGACGACGTGTGGATACGGGTCGTACTCGACACCTCCCGGCCCGACGCGAACGGCGAGTACCCCGTCTTCGCGTGGAACCCGGGAGTTGTCGACGGCGGGCTCATGGAGAAGCTCGCGGACAGTTACGGAGAGTTCACGCTCGCCGCGTGCCGACGGATGCCGACCTGAGCCGGACCAGGCCTCCGCACCCCACGTGACGCACCCCACCCACCACCCCGTTCAAACTCCGTTAACAATGGACTGTGATCTCTCCGGTCTCCCCGATGCCCCGGAGCGCCCACCGGCACAAGCCGGAGGCGACTCCCTACGTCGACCTCACCCGAGCCGAGTGGAGCGCGCTGCGCGACAAGACGCCGCTGCCGCTCACCGCCGAGGAGGTCGAGAAGCTGCGCGGCCTGGGCGATGTCATCGACCTCGACGAGGTGCGTGACATCTACCTCCCGCTGTCCAGACTCCTCAACCTCTACGTCGGCGCCACGGACGGCCTGAGAAACGCGCTGAACACCTTCCTGGGCGAGCAGGGCTCCCAGTCCGGCACGCCGTTCGTCATAGGCGTCGCGGGGTCGGTGGCCGTAGGGAAGTCGACCGTCGCACGCCTCCTCCAGGCGCTGCTCTCCCGCTGGCCCGAGCACCCCCGCGTCGAGCTGGTCACCACCGACGGGTTCCTGCTCCCCACCCGCGAACTGGAAGCCCGCGGGCTCATGTCGCGCAAGGGCTTCCCCGAGTCGTACGACCGCCGCGCGCTCACCCGTTTCGTCGCCGACATCAAGGCGGGCAAGGACGAGGTCACCGCCCCCGTCTACTCCCACCTGATCTACGACATCGTCCCCGATCAGCGGCTCACGGTCCGCCGCCCGGACATCCTGATCGTCGAGGGGCTGAACGTGCTCCAGCCCGCGCTCCCGGGCAAGGACGGCCGGACCCGCGTCGGGCTCGCCGACTACTTCGACTTCAGTGTGTACGTCGACGCGAGCGCCGAGGACATCGAGCGCTGGTACCTGAACCGGTTCCGCAAGCTGCGCGCCACCGCGTTCCAGAACCCCGACTCGTACTTCCGCAAGTACACCCAGGTCTCCGAGGACGAGGCCGTCGACTACGCCCGCACCCTCTGGCGCACCATCAACAAGCCCAACCTGGTGGAGAACATCGCCCCCACCCGGGGCCGCGCCACCCTCGTCATCCGCAAGGGCACCGACCACAAGGTCCAACGGCTCAGCCTGCGCAAGCTGTAGACCAACGCCGGGCGCCTGTTAGAAAGGGCGTCATGCTGCACCTGCGCCTCATCACCCCCGCCGACCGCACCGACGACGTGGTCCGACTCATCGAGACGACGGTCGGCACCGCACACCTCGTCGTCATGACCGGCGCCGCCCGCAACCCGGCCGGCGATGTCGTCATGTGCGACGTCGCCCGCGAGGCCGGCGACGAACTCATCGGCGCGCTACGGCAGTTGGGGCTGGACCAGACCGGTTCGATCGCCGTCGAGAACATCGACCTGTCGCTGTCGGAGCGGGCGGACCGGGCCCAGGACGACGCACCCGGCGAAGGCGCGGACGCGGTGCTGTGGGAGCACCTCGCCGACGCGTCGCACGAGGAGTCGACGCTCTCGATCACCTACGTCGCCTTCATCACCCTCGCCACGATGCTCGCGGCCTGCGGTGTGGTGCTCGACAACGCGATCCTGATCGTCGGCGCGATGGCGGTCGGCCCGGAGTTCGGCCCGCTGGCCGGCATCTGCACGGCGATCGCGCGCCGCGCGCCCCGCCTCGCCCTGCGCTCCCTGATCGCGCTGCTAGTCGGCTTCGCCGTCGCCATGCTGGTCACGGTCGGCTTCAGCCACTTCATGGACGCCGTGGACCTGTTCACCAAGGTCAGGCTGGAGGCCGAGCGCCCCAACACCAACTTCATCTACCAGCCCGACGCCTTCTCCTTCGTCGTGGCGGTCCTCGCCGGCATCGCCGGCACCCTCTCTCTGACCTCGGCGAAGTCGGGCCTCCTGGTAGGTGTGGCCATCTCGGTCACCACGGTCCCGGCCGCGGCGAACGCGGCCGTGGCCTTCGCCTACAACGAGTACCGACAGGCGTGGGGCTCGACGGAACAACTGCTCCTGAACCTGCTGGGCATCGTCCTGGCAGGCACCTTGACCTTGCTGACCCAGAAATGGCTCTGGTCGACACAACGCCGCCGAGCATGACCCGGTCAGGGGCGCGGGGACCTACGCGCGGCCAACCGGATACGGAACCCCCTCAAGGGGCGCGGGGAACTGCGCGACCAGCCACAACGAACCCGCGGCCCGCACCGCACAGATCCCCCACCCCCGACCAGGAACCAGGAACCAGGAACCAGGAACCAGGAACTACCCCAGCGCCGACTTCACCGCATCCGCCAACCGCCCCGCCACCGACCGAGCCTGGTCGATATCCGCGGCCTCCACCATCACCCGCACCAACGGCTCGGTACCCGACGGCCGCAGCAACACCCGCCCCGTAGACCCGAGTTCACGCTCCGCCTCAGCGACCGCGGCCGCCAGATCCGCAGACGTACCCACCCGGGTGCGGTCCACATCCGGCACATTGATGAGCACCTGCGGCAGCCGCGTCATCACGGACGCGAGGTCCTTGAGCGTACGACCGGTGTCGGCGACCCGCGCCGCCAGCATCAGCCCGGTCAACGTGCCGTCACCGGTCGTCGCGTGATCCAGGATGATGACGTGCCCGGACTGCTCGCCGCCCAGCGCGTAGCCGTGCTCCTTCATCTCCTCCAGGACGTAGCGGTCACCGACCGCGGTCTGGACGAGGGTCAACCCCTCACGCTCCATGGCCAGTTTGAAGCCGAGGTTCGACATGACGGTCGCGACGACGGTGTCGGAGCGCAGTGCGGAACGCTCCCGCATCGCCAGCGCGATCACGGCCATGATCTGGTCCCCGTCGACCTCTTCACCGGTGTGGTCCACAGCCAGGCAGCGGTCGGCGTCACCGTCGTGCGCGATGCCGAAGTCCGCGCCGTGCTCGACGACGGCGGCCTTGAGCAGACCCAGGTGGGTCGAGCCGCAACCGTCGTTGATGTTCAGCCCGTTCGGGTCCGCGCCGATCGTGACGACCTCGGCACCGGCCCGCGAGAACGCCTCCGGCGAGACCCGGGACGCGGCACCGTGCGCCTCGTCGAGGACGATCTTCAGCCCGTCGAGCCGGTTCGGGAGCACGCCGATGAGATGCGCGACGTACTGGTCGAACCCCTCGTTGTAGTGCCGGACCCGGCCGACGCCCGAGCCGGTCGGGCGGTCCCAGGGAGCGCCGGTGCGGTGCTCGTCGTAGACCTTCTCGATCCGCTCCTCCAGCTCGTCGTCGAGCTTGTGCCCGCCGCGCGCGAGGAACTTCAGTCCGTTGTCCGGCATGGCGTTGTGGCTCGCGGAGAGCATCACACCGAGGTCGGCGCCCAGCACACCGGTGAGATACGCCACCGCGGGGGTGGGCAGCACACCGACGAGCAGTACGTCCACTCCCGAGCTGGCCAGGCCGGCGACCACCGCCGCCTCCAGGAACTCCCCGGACGCGCGCGGGTCCCGCCCGACCACGGCCGTCGCCCGGTGGCCAGCGAAGGTACCCGCCTCGGCGAGTACGTGCGCCGCCGCGACGGAGAGCCCGAGGGCCATCTCGGCCGTCAGATCCGCGTTGGCGACACCGCGCACGCCGTCCGTGCCGAAGAGTCGTCCCACTTGTCCTCCTGAGGAAGGCGAAAGTCCTGCAAGGCCGAAGTCCTGCAAAGCTGAAAGTCCCGCACCGCTGAAAGTCCCGCAACGCCGAATTCCCGCGTTCCAGACATACGATGCCTGTTCATCCGATCACACAAGCCTTTGAGCGTCTTGTGCCGTTATACGCCCCCGGCTGTGATAAACGAACGCCCCGACGGCACGAGTGGCGTGCCGCCGGGGCGTTCGGAGTACTGGGGCCTGTCCGGCGGATCCTGTCGCAGACGCGCGGCTTGGCACGCGCATCTGCGGCGTTGTCGTCGGTCGCCGACGCTCCGCGTCGACTCCCTCCTCCGCCTTGCAGCTGCACGCACCAAGCCGCGCTCCCCGGAGTTCGGAAGGAACCCCGGGTGCACTGCGACCTGATCCGCCGGACAGGCCCCCGCAGGCGCGATTTAGCGCTTGCTGTACTGCGGGGCCTTGCGGGCCTTCTTGAGACCGGCCTTCTTGCGCTCGACCGCACGGTCGTCGCGACGGAGGTAACCGGCCTTCTTGAGGGCGGCGCGGTTGTTGTCCACGTCGGCCTCGTTCAGCGCGCGGGCCACGCCGAGGCGCAGGGCACCGGCCTGACCGGAGACGCCGCCACCCGAGATGCGGGCGATGACGTCGTAGCGGCCGTCCAGCTCGAGCACCTTGAAGGGCTCGTTGACTTCCTGCTGGTGGACCTTGTTCGGGAAGTAGTCCTCGAGCGTGCGCCCGTTGACCTTCCACTTGCCGGTGCCGGGCACGATGCGGACGCGCGCGATGGCGTTCTTGCGACGGCCCAGGCCGGCGGCCGGCTGCGGGTCGCCGAAGCGGCCGGCGAGCGACTCCGACGTGTACTCACCCTCGACGGGGACGTCGGACTCGGTGGTGTAGCTCTCGATGTCGACGAGCTCGGTCTCGGTCTCTTCGACCGGCTGCTCAACGGTGGTCTCGGCCACGGTTCTCCTCAGATTCTTTTCTGTCTTAGGGGGTGTGTGGCCGGAACTACTGCGCGACCTGGGTGATCTCGAACGGCACCGGCTGCTGGGCAGCGTGCGGGTGCTGGTCGCCCGAGTAGACCTTCAGCTTGCTGATCATCTGACGGCCCAGGGTGTTCTTGGGGATCATGCCCTTGATGGCCTTCTCGACGGCCTTCTCGGGGTTCTTCGCCAGCAGCTCGTCGTAGCGGACGGAGCGCAGACCACCCGGGTAACCGGAGTGGCGGTACGCCAGCTTCTGGGTCTTCTTGTTGCCGGACAGGTGAACCTTGTCGGCGTTGATGATGATGACGAAGTCGCCCATGTCCATGTGCGGGGCATAGGTCGGCTTGTGCTTGCCGCGGAGGAGGTTCGCCGCAGTGGTGGCCAGACGACCGAGGACGATGTCCTGGGCGTCGATGACGTGCCACTGGCGAGTCACATCGCCGGGCTTGGGGCTGTACGTACGCACTTCGTAGCCTTCACTTCTTCAGTGGATAGGGCCTGACACATGGCATCACTGAAGCGATCGTGCAGCTGGGGACGACAATGCCGGGGACCCTGCCCGTATGCCGCCCACTGGTAACTGCTCCAGGGAACCTACGTAAGGGCCTCTCGTCCGGTAAGGACCAAGCCGATACGCATAACAAACCGTAAGAGTACCCGCGCCGCCCCGGACGGGTCAAAACGCGGTCGGCGGGACCGGAGCGGGCGCGGAAAGCGACGGCGGAAATACTTACCGTGACACACCCAACGTCAGTTGCTCCAGGGCTCATTGAGGCGCACCCGTACGCCCGTTGCCCCGTCTAGGATGCGTCCCATGAGCTTTGGGCAGGGGGGACCCCAGTCCCAGTGGGATCCCTGGAAACCGCAATCGCAGCAGCCGTGGGGCGGCAACGTCGACGACGAGACCCCGGACTGGGCCGCGCTCGCCGACCAGGCGGAGACGCGCAACCGGCGCAAGAGACTGCTGCTCATAGTCGGCGGCGCGCTCGCCACGGTGGGCGTCGGCACGGCCGTGGCCATGGCCGTGATGTCGGCGAACGACGACACGAGCGCGTCGGGCAAGCCGACGAACCTGCCCGCGAGCGCCTCCGTGCCCAGCGCCGACGCGACCTCGCCGTCCTTCGCGCCGACCAGCGCGCCCCCGCCGCTGGACCCCAAGGAGTTCATCTCCAGCAAGGCGAAGGACACGGCACCGCTCAGCCCCTCGACCCTCTTCCCGGGCACCCAGCTGACGGTCGCCTCCACCGTGTACAAGAAGGGCCCGACGGCCGACACCACGAACTGCGCCTCGGCCGCCCAGTCGACCCTCCCGAAGATCCTCACGGCGAACGACTGCACCCGCCTCATGCGCGTCACCTACGTCAAGGACGGCGTCGCGGTGACGGTCGGCGTGGCCGTCTTCGACACCGAGGCGGCGGCCACGAAGGTCAAGACCCAGGCGGACAAGAAGAGCATCATCAGGGCGCTGCCCGGCAAGGGCGTCCAGGCCTTCTGCGACGGCGCGGTCTGCCGTACGACGACCAACGCCTACGGCCGCTACGCCTACTTCACGATCGCCGGCTTCACCAACGGCACGGACGTGACGACGAAGGACACCAAGGTCTTCACGATCGGCGACGACCTGGGCAGGTTCGCCTTCGACCAGATCCGCGCCCGCGGCGAGGCCCAGGCTTCGGCGGCGGCCCAGTAACACACGGGGCGCCAACGGGAGTTGGCGCCCACCCGGCTCCTCAGTGCAGAGTCCCCCGCACCCGCCGGGCCAGCAACTGCCGCTCCGCCAGCCCCTCGTCGGCCGGATAGGCGACCTCCTCCAAGGTCAGCCCCTGCGGCCGTACGACATGCACGGCACTGTCCCGCACCCCCGCGTCCAGCACCTTCCGCGGCCACTCGGCGCCCCGGTGCCCGTCGCCGACGAACAGCAACGCGCCCACCATGGACCGCACTTGGTTGTGGCAGAAGGCGTCGGCACGCACCTCGATCTCGACCACCCCGTCGTCCCGCCGCCGCACCCCGAAGTCGAAGATCTCCCGAACGGTCGACGCGCCCTCGCGCTTCTTCGCATAGGCGGCGAAGTCATGCTCCCCCACAAGGGACTTGGCGGCGGCGTCCATCACCTCGACGTCCAACTCCCAGTCGTGCCACAGCACATGGTTCCGCAGCAACGGATCCACACCCCCCGGCCGATCCCCCACCCGGTACACATAACGCCGCCACAGAGCCGCGAACCGCGCGTTGAACCCCTCCGGGGCCTCCGCCACGCCCCACACCCGCACATCCTTCGGCAACCGCCCCGCAAGCCGCTTCAGCAGCTTCTCGCGGTGCTCCGCCCACAACTCCCCCGGCAGATCGACATGCGCCACCTGCCCCCGGGCATGCACCCCGGCATCCGTCCGCCCGGCCACGGTCAGGTCGTACGCCACCGCCCCCGACCGCGTGACCGTCCGCAGCGCGTCCTCGACCTCCCCCTGCACGGTCCGCCGCCCCCCGGCCTGCTTGGCCCACCCGGAGAACGCGGTCCCGTCGTAGGAGAGGTCGAGTCGTACGCGGACGTAACCGGCTTCTACGTCATCACTCACACAGAGATCCTTTCACCTACACAAAAGCGGGCCCGCTCCTGGAAAGGAACGGACCCGCCACACGCCCTGCTTTTGCTTTTAGGGGCGCGGGACTGTGCTGATTTGCGGCTACCGCCGCGTGAGCGCGACCAGCCACGACGGCGGGTCAGCCAAAAACGGTGTTACGCGTCCTTGGCCTCTTCGTCAGCCTCGACCGGCTTCGCGTCCTCGACGACCTCAACCGGAGCCGCAGCCTCGGTGTCCTTCGCCGCACGCTTCGTCGCCGCCTCGGCCTCACCCGTCGCAGCCTGTGCAACAGTCAGCGCCTCGACCAGCTCGATGACAGCCATGGGCGCGTTGTCGCCACGACGGTTACCGATCTTGGTGATACGGGTGTAGCCACCGGGACGGTTCTCGTAGCGCGGGCCGATCTCGGTGAAGAGCGTGTGGACGATGCTCTTGTCCGTGATCACCTGAAGCACCTGACGGCGGTTGTGAAGGTCGCCCTTCTTGCCCTTGGTGATCAGACGCTCGGCGTACGGCCGCAGCTTGCGGGCCTTCGCCTCGGTGGTGGTGATACGGCCGTGCTCGAAGAGCGACTTCGCGAGGTTCGCGAGCAGCAGCTTCTCGTGCGCGGCACTGCCGCCCAGACGGGCACCCTTGGAGGGCTTCGGCATGGTCTTTCTCCTCAGTGTCTGCCCCGGCCGTACCAGGTACCAGGGTCAGTATCCGAGCGGGCGGCCGCCCGTCGGAGATCCGGGAGCAGCCCCGAAGGGGTGCTCCCGGAAGGGGCGCGGGGAACTGCGCGACCAGCCACAGCGCTCCCGCACCCGAAAACCGATCAGTACTGCTCGGTCTCCACAAAACCGGCGTCCACATCATCGTCCGCGCCAAACGCGTCCGCCGCGGCCGTCGGGTCAAATCCGGGCGGGCTGTCCTTCAGGGCCAGGCCCATGCCGGCCAGCTTCGCCTTGACCTCGTCGATGGACTTCGCACCGAAGTTGCGGATGTCCAGGAGGTCGGCCTCGGAACGAGCCACGAGCTCACCCACGGAGTGGATGCCCTCGCGCTTGAGGCAGTTGTACGACCGAACGGTGAGCTCGAGCTCCTCGATCGGCAGGGCGAGATCAGCGGCAAGGGCGGCGTCCGTGGGGGACGGGCCCATGTCGATGCCCTCGGCGTCGATGTTCAGCTCGCGGGCGAGACCGAACAGCTCGACCAGGGTCTTACCGGCGGACGCCATGGCGTCGCGCGGCCGCATGGCCTGCTTCGTCTCGACGTCGACGATGAGCTTGTCGAAGTCGGTCCGCTGCTCGACACGCGTGGCCTCGACCTTGTACGTGACCTTCAGCACCGGGCTGTAGATGGAGTCGACCGGAATACGGCCGATCTCCTGGCCCACCTGCTTGTTCTGCACGGCGGAGACGTAACCGCGGCCACGCTCGACCGTGAGCTCCATCTCCAGCTTGCCCTTGCCGTTGAGCGTGGCGAGGACGAGATCGGGGTTGTGCACCTCGACACCGGCCGGGGGCGCGATGTCGGCGGCGGTGACCAGACCCGGACCCTGCTTGCGCAGGTACATCACGACCGGCTCGTCGTGCTCCGAGGAGACGACCAGCTGCTTGATGTTGAGGATCAGGTCGGTGACGTCCTCCTTGACGCCCGGCACGGTGGTGAACTCGTGCAGGACACCGTCGATCCGGATCGACGTGACCGCCGCACCGGGGATCGAGGAGAGGAGCGTACGACGCAGGGAGTTGCCGAGGGTGTAGCCGAAGCCCGGCTCCAGCGGCTCGATCACGAACCGGGAGCGGAATTCGTCGACGACCTCTTCGGTCAACGAGGGGCGCTGAGCGATCAGCATGAAGTGAGTCCTTCAGTCATGGACACCCACTATTTGATGTCCTTGAGTACTACAAGGGTACGGGCGGCACGACCCTTACGAGCCGTACCGCCCGAAACCTCAGGCGAACCGTGCGTCAGACGCGGCGGCGCTTCGGCGGACGGCAGCCGTTGTGCGGGGTGGGGGTGACGTCCTGGATGGAGCCGACCTCCAGGCCAGTGGCCTGGAGGGAGCGGATCGCGGTCTCGCGACCGGAGCCCGGGCCCTTCACGAAGACGTCAACCTTGCGCATGCCGTGCTCCTGCGCGCGACGGGCGGCCGACTCGGCGGCCATCTGCGCGGCGAAGGGGGTGGACTTGCGCGAGCCCTTGAAGCCGACGTGGCCGGCGGAGGCCCAGGAGATCACGTTGCCCGAGGGGTCCGTGATCGAGACGATCGTGTTGTTGAACGTGCTCTTGATGTGCGCGTGGCCGTGAGCGACGTTCTTCTTTTCCTTGCGGCGCACCTTCTTGGCAGCGCCCTGACGACCCTTGGGGGGCATCTATTACTCCTACGGGGAGGTGGTCGGTCCTACAGCGAAGACCGCTGGTGAAGCGTTGTCCGCTGCGGACTACTTCTTGCCCGGCTTCTTCTTGCCGGCGATGGCGCGACGCGGACCCTTGCGGGTACGAGCGTTCGTGCTGGTGCGCTGACCGCGAACGGGCAGACCACGACGGTGACGGAGACCCTGGTAGCAGCCGATCTCCACCTTGCGGCGGATGTCGGCCTGGATCTCGCGACGGAGGTCACCCTCGGTCTTGATGTTGGCGTCGACGTACTCACGAATCGCGACGAGCTGCTCTTCCGAGAGGTCGCGAACGCGGGTGTTGGGGTCGATGCCGGTCTCGGCCAGCGTCAGCTGGGAAAGGGTCCGACCAATGCCGAACACGTAGGTGAGGGCGACCTCCACGCGCTTTTCGCGCGGGATGTCGACACCGGAAACGCGTGCCATTCAATGGCTCCAGTTGATCTTCGGAGGTCTTCCGCAGAACCGGATCCCAGCCGCCGGCCTCTTCCGTAGAAGACTTGGTACGGCGTGGGTCCCCAGCCTCCGAGCCGGGGGTGTCGGGCGCCTACTACGCCCGGGTCCTGCGTATGAACATGTATTGCTCGCGTCGCGCGAAACTCTGCGAAAGATGCAGAGGGAAGGTCGTGCGTCAGCCCTGGCGCTGCTTGTGGCGCGGGTTCTCGCAGATGACCATGACCCGACCGTGACGGCGGATCACCCTGCACTTGTCGCAGATCTTCTTGACGCTCGGCTTGACCTTCATTGGTGAGGTTCTCCGGGTCAGTTGCCTTCGGCGCCGCTTGCGCGGAACCTGGGCAAGATCTACTTGTAGCGGTAGACGATCCGGCCACGCGTCAGGTCGTACGGAGACAGCTCCACCACGACCCGGTCGTCAGGGAGGATGCGGATGTAGTGCATACGCATCTTGCCGCTGATGTGTGCCAGGACCTGGTGGCCGTTCTGGAGCTCCACCTTGAACATGGCGTTCGGGAGAGACTCGACGACAGTGCCTTCGATCTCGATGGCACCTTGCTTCTTGGCCACGCTTCGCCCTTCGAATCGACTACCTTGATCGACTCAGTGCGTCCCCTTACGGGGTGCATGCGGACATGCGGCTGCACGAGAGCCGACGAGTCAGTCTACGTCAGGCCACTCGGAAAGACGAATCGAGGAAGAATGCCCCGCAGCGGAGATCACTAAGCATGCGGAGGGCGTATTTAGGGGCGCGGGGAACTGCGCGACCAGCCCCCACCGGCGCGCAGCCGAAGAACTACGCGAGCGGATCCGGCGCAGCCGTGATCCCATACTCGGCCAGCTTCGCCTTGCCACCATCAGGAGCCGTCAGCACAAGCGGCCCCTCCTCCGTCAAGGCAACCGAGTGCTCCCAGTGCGACGACCAGGTCCCGTCCGTGGTGATGACAGTCCAGTCATCCGAGAGCACCTCGGTCTTAGGCGTACCCAGAGACACCATGGGCTCGATGGCCAGGCAGAACCCAGGGACCAGCTTCGGCCCCTTACCCCGCCGCTTCTCGACGTAGTTCAACAGGTGCGGGTCCATGTGCATCTCGGTACCGATGCCGTGACCGCCGTAGTCCTCGACGATCCCGTACTTCCCCCCACCCGGCTTCGGCTGCCGACGGATGTACGTCTCGATGGCCCGGGAGATGTCCACGAGCCGATTCCCGAGCTTCATCGCGGCGATCCCGGCCCACATCGACCCCTCGGTCACCCGGGACAGCTCAAGAAGCTCCGGGGAGTGCCCCGACCCCACGAACGCCGTGTACGCCGCGTCCCCGTGCCAGCCGTCGATGATCGCGCCGCAGTCGATGGAGATGATGTCGCCGTCCTTCAGCACCACGTCCTCGGAAGGGATGCCGTGGACGACGACCTCGTTCACCGAGGTGCAGATCGTCGCGGGGAAGCCGCCGTAGCCGAGGAAGTTCGGCTTCGCGTTGTGGTCCGCGAGGACCTTGCGGGCGACCTCGTCCAGATCCTTCGTGCTGGCGCCGGGCACCGCGGCCTCACGCGTGGCCGCGTGGATCGCGGCGACGACCAGCCCCGCCTCGCGCATCTTGGCGATCTGCTCGGGGGTCTTGATCTGCACCATGGGGGCCTGCGCTCTCCGTCTTCCGCGACACAAAGAATGGCTGTACAAAACGGCCGGCCACAAAATGGCCGTACACAACAGTACGACCGCGGCACCCATGTGGGCACCGCGGCCGGATCTGTCAGCTGACTACTTCGCGCTCTCGTCCTCGTGCTGCAGCGCGTCCAGCGCCCGCTGCGTGATCTCTTCCACCGGGCCGAGCGAGGAGATCGTGACCACCAGGCCCTGGGCCTTGTAGTAGTCGATGATCGGCTCGGTCTGCGTGTGGTAGACCTCCAGGCGGGTGCGGACCGTGTCCTCGGAGTCGTCGTCGCGCTGGTACAGCTCGCCGCCGCACACGTCACAGACGCCGTCCTGCTTCGGCGGGCTGTACGTCACGTGGAAGACGTGGCTGGAGTCCTTGCGGCAGATGCGGCGGCCGGCGATGCGCTTGACCACCTCGTCCTCGGAGACCTCCAGGTCGAGGACCGCGTCCAGCTTGATGCCCTCGGTCTTCAGCAGCTCGTCCAGCGCCTCGGCCTGCGACACATTGCGCGGAAAGCCGTCCAGCAGAAAGCCGCCCACCGCGTCCGGCTGCTCCATGCGGTCCTTGGCCATCGCGATGGTGACCTCGTCCGGGACCAGGTTGCCCGCGTCCATGTAGGACTTCGCCAGTTTGCCGAGTTCCGTGGCCTGACTGATGTTGGCACGGAAGAGGTCGCCCGTGGAGATGTGCGGGATGTGCAGCGTCTTGGCGAGGCGCACAGCCTGCGTTCCCTTACCGGCACCCGGCGGCCCGACGAGGACGATTCGCATCAGCGGAGGAACCCTTCGTAATTGCGCTGCTGGAGCTGGCTCTCGATCTGCTTCACCGTCTCGAGACCGACACCCACGATGATCAGGATGCTGGTCCCGCCGAACGGGAAGTTGCCGCTTGCGTTGAAACCGACCAACGCCATCGTCGGTACGAGAGCGATCAGACCCAGATACAGCGAACCCGGCCAGGTGATCCGGTTGAGTACGTAACTCAGGTACTCAGCGGTGGGCCGGCCAGCCCGGATGCCCGGGATGAAGCCACCATACTTCTTCATGTTGTCGGCGACTTCCTCGGGGTTGAACGAGATCGCCACGTAGAAGAACGCGAAGAAAACGATCAGCAGGAAGTAGCTGACCAGGTAGATCGGGTGGTCACCCTTGGTCAGGTTGGTCTGGATCCAGGTCTTCCAGGTGGACGTGCCGCCGGAGAACTGAGCGACCAGAGCCGGGATGTAGAGCAGCGACGACGCGAAGATGACCGGAATCACACCGGCCTGATTGACCTTCAGCGGGATGTAGGTCGAGGTACCACCGTAGGAACGGCGGCCGATCATGCGCTTCGCGTACTGGACCGGGATCCTGCGCTGGGCCTGCTCGACGAAGACCACGAGGCCGACCATCACCAGGCCGACGAGGATGACGGTGCCGAACTCGATCCAGCCGCCGGCCAGCGTGCCCTGCTTCTTGATGGCCCACAGCGCGGACGGGAAGGTCGCGGCGATCGAGATGAACATGAGGATCGACATGCCGTTGCCGATGCCGCGGTCGGTGATGAGCTCGCCGAGCCACATCACGACGCAGGTGCCGGCGGTCATGCAGACGACCATGGTGATGGTGGTGAAGATCGACTGGTCCGGGACGATCTGGTTCGCCGTCGGGCAGCCGGAGAAGAGAGCGCCGCTGCGGGCGGTGGCCACCAGACCGGTGCCCTGGAGGATGGCGAGCGCCACGGTCAGATAACGCGTGTACTGCGTGATCTTCGCCGTACCGGCCTGGCCCTCCTTCTTGAGGGCTTCCAGACGCGGGATCACCACGGTCAGCAGCTGCAGAATGATGCTCGCGGTGATGTACGGCATGATGCCGAGCGCGAAGATCGTGATCTGGAGCAGCGCGCCACCGCTGAACATGTTGACCAGACCGAACAGACCCTGGTTGCCGTTCGAGACGTCGATACAGGTCTGGACGCTCTTGTAATCGACGCCCGGGATCGGGACGTGCGTACCGACCCGGTACACCACGATGATCCCGAGCGTGAAGAGCAGCTTCTTGCGCAGGTCGGGTGTCCTGAACGCCCGGGCGAACGCGGTGAGCACGGTGCCTCCTGCGACCCCCGCGCGTGTGCGCGTGAGGTGACGACTAAGTGTGGTTGATGGCCTGTGGAACGAGATTACGGCATGCCAAGACGACGCTGGGTACCAGCCGCACAGCCTACCTACATCAACGCCCCTAGGGGATACCGATCGAACGTCCCATGAGTCACGACTGCTGAAAAAACAGCCGGGGTTGACCCTCCAGAGAGGGCCAACCCCGGCCGCTAGTGCTGACGTTGGTCAGGCTCGGTCCGAAAACAACTCAGACGAGCTCGGTGACCGTACCGCCGGCGGCAGTGATCTTCTCCTTGGCGGAGCCGGAGACGGCGTCAACCGAAACCTGCAGCGCCACGGAGATCTCGCCCTGGCCGAGCACCTTGACGAGGCTGTTCTTGCGAACGGCACCCTTGGCGACGAGACCCTCTACGGTGACCTCGCCACCCTCGGGGTACAGCGCGCCCAGCTTGTCGAGGTTCACGACCTGGAACTCGGTCTTGAACGGGTTACGGAAACCCTTCAGCTTCGGGAGACGCATGTGGAGGGGCATCTGGCCACCCTCGAAGCGCTCCGGAACCTGGTAACGGGCCTTCGTGCCCTTGGTACCACGACCGGCCGTCTTACCCTTCGACGCCTCACCACGACCCACACGGGTCTTGGCGGTCTTGGCGCCCGGGGCGGGACGGAGGTTGTGGATCTTGAGCGGGTTGTTCTCCGCCATGATCAGTCGACCTCCTCAACCGTCACGAGGTGGCGGACGGTGTGCACCATTCCGCGGAACTCGGGGCGGTCCTCCTTGACGACCACGGTGTTGATCCCCTTGAGACCAAGCGACCGCAGCGTGTCACGGTGGTTCTGCTTGCTGCCGATGTACGACTTCGTCTGCGTGACCTTGAGGCGAGCCATTACGCACCCGCCCCGGCACGTGCACGAAGCAGGGCCGCGGGAGCGACGTCCTCGAGGGGCAGACCGCGGCGGGCCGCGATCTCCTCGGGACGCTGCAGGCCCTTGAGGGCCGCCACGGTCGCGTGCACGATGTTGATCGCGTTGGACGAGCCGAGCGACTTCGACAGGATGTCGTGAACGCCGGCGCACTCCAGGACGGCACGCACCGGGCCACCGGCGATAACGCCGGTACCGGGGGAAGCAGGCTTGAGCAGGACAACGCCCGCGGCCTTCTCGCCCGTGATCGGGTGCGGGATGGTGCCCTGGATACGGGGGACCTTGAAGAAGTGCTTCTTGGCCTCTTCAACACCCTTGGCGATCGCGGCCGGCACCTCCTTGGCCTTGCCGTAACCGACACCGACGGTGCCGTCACCGTCGCCCACCACGACGAGCGCGGTGAAGCTGAAGCGACGACCACCCTTGACAACCTTGGCGACGCGGTTGATCGCGACTACGCGCTCAACGTACGCGGTCTTCTCGGCGGCAGCAGCGCCGCCGTCACGGCCCTTCCGGTCCCGCCGCTCGCCGCCACCGGCACCGCTTCCACGGCGCTGGGGTCCAGCCATTGGATTACCTCTCTCTTTCCGCTAGCTACGGAAGCGACTAGAACTTCAGTCCGGCTTCGCGGGCGGCGTCCGCCAGGGCGGCGATGCGCCCCGCGTACTGATTGCCACCGCGGTCGAATACGACAGCCTCGACACCGGCGGCCTTGGCGCGCTCGGCGACCAGGGCGCCGACCGACTTGGCCTGCGCGGACTTGTCGCTCTCGCCGCCGCGGATCGAGGTGTCCAGGGTCGACGCCGACGCCAGGGTGTGACCCTTGATGTCGTCGATGACCTGGGCCACGATGTGGCGGTTGGAGCGGGTCACGACCAGGCGCGGACGCTCAGCCGTACCGGAAATGTGCTTCCGGATGCGGATGTGACGACGCTTGATGGCAGCACGCTTGTAAGCGTCGCCCTTAGCGATCTTCGTACCGTATGCCATGGCTTACTTACCCGCCTTTCCGACCTTGCGCCGGATGACTTCGCCCTCGTACTTGACGCCCTTGGCCTTGTACGGGTCGGGCTTGCGCAGCTTGCGGATGTTGGCCGCAACCTCGCCGACCTTCTGCTTGTCGATGCCCTCGACCGAGAAGTGCGTCGGGTTCTCGACCTTGAACGAGATGCCCTCGGGCGCCTCGACGGTGATCGAGTGGCTGTAGCCGAGCGCGAACTCGAGGTTCGATCCCTTGGCCGCAACGCGGTAACCGACACCGCTGATCTCGAGCTTCTTCACGTAACCCTCGGTCACGCCGGTGATCATGTTCGCCACCAGCGTGCGGGACAGGCCGTGCAGGGCCTTGTTCTGACGCTCGTCGTTGGGGCGGGTGACGCTGAGCACGCCGTCCTCACCCTTGGCGATGTCGATCGGCGCTGCGACGGTGTGGGTCAGGGTGCCCTTGGGGCCCTTGACCGAGACCGTACGGCCGTCGATGGTGACGTCCACGCCGGCGGGAACCGTGATGGGGAGCTTGCCAATACGCGACATAGCTTCTTCCGATTCCTTTCCGCTACCAGACGTAGGCGAGAACTTCTCCGCCTACGCCCTTCTTGCCGGCCTGCTTGTCGGTGAGGAGACCGTGCGACGTGGAGATGATCGCCACGCCGAGGCCACCGAGCACCTTGGGCAGGGAGGTGGACTTCGCGTACACCCGGAGACCGGGCTTGGAGATCCGCTTGATGCCCGCGATGGAGCGCTCACGGTTCGGGCCGAACTTCAGCTCGAGAACGAGGTTCTTGCCGACCTCGGCGTC
This sequence comes from Streptomyces sp. N50, assembly GCF_033335955.1. Lineage (GTDB taxonomy): Bacteria > Actinomycetota > Actinomycetes > Streptomycetales > Streptomycetaceae > Streptomyces. The sequence goes on along the minus strand of NZ_CP137549.1, from coordinate 5,525,161 downwards.
CTCGACCTTCCAGCCCGTGATGAAGCCCTCCTGCTGGAGGATCTCCGCGATGTGCGACTTGATCTTCGATGCCGGCATCGTCACGGAGTCGTGGTATGCCGAGTTCGCGTTCCGCAGACGCGTAAGCATGTCTGCGATCGGATCAGTCATGGTCATGAATTGGCCTTCGGCCTCTCTCGCCGGGGTTTCCAGGTGCCCATCCCTCTCCTCGATCCGAGACGAGGCGGGTGCGGTGCGGTGGACCTACGGCGTAGTAAGTCGTATGGGCGGCAATCAGGCGCCCAACCCTCCTAGCCTAAGCCATGGAGGGGTGGGCACCTGACCGTGCCCTCTGCTTACCGAGAGCTTCGGGAGTCCGGAATTACCGGACTACCAGGAGCTCTTGGTCACGCCCGGCAGCTCGCCACGGTGAGCCATCTCACGAAGGCACACGCGGCAGAGGCCGAACTTGCGGTACACGGAGTGCGGGCGGCCGCAGCGCTGGCAGCGGGTGTAGCCACGCACACCGAACTTGGGCTTACGAGCAGCCTTGGCAATCAGAGCCTTCTTCGCCATCTCGCTTACGCCTCCTTGAAGGGGAAGCCGAGGTGACGGAGAAGGCTACGGCCTTCGGCGTCGTTGGTCGCCGTGGTCACCACGGTGATGTCCATACCCCGGACGCGGTCGATCTTGTCCTGGTCGATCTCGTGGAACATGACCTGCTCGGTGAGACCGAAGGTGTAGTTGCCACGACCGTCGAACTGCTTGGGAGACAGACCACGGAAGTCGCGGATGCGCGGCAGCGCGAGCGACAGGGTGCGGTCCAGGAACTCCCACATGCGGTCGCCACGGAGCGTGACGTGGGCACCGATCGGCTGACCCTCGCGCAGCTTGAACTGCGCGATGGACTTGCGGGCCTTGGTGATGGCCGGCTTCTGACCGGTGATCGTGGTCAGGTCACGGACGGCACCGTCCATGAGCTTGGAGTCACGGGCGGCGTCGCCGACACCCATGTTCACCACGATCTTGACGAGGCCGGGGATCTGCATGACGTTCTCGTAGGAGAACTCCTCACGCAGCTTGCCCGCGATCTCCTCGCGGTACTTCGTCTTGAGACGCGGAGTGGTGGTGGTAGTCATCAGATGTCCTCACCCGTCCGCTTGGCAACGCGAACCTTGTTGCCCTCGTCGTCGAAGCGGTAGCCGACACGCGTGACGACCTTGTTGCCGTCCTTCTCAACGACCAGCTGGACGTTGGAGACGTGGATCGGCGCCTCGGTCGTGACGATGCCACCGGCCTGCGAACCCTTGGCGGTGGGGCCGGCCTTGGTGTGCTTCTTGACCCGGTTGACACCCTCGACCAGGACGCGCTCGTCGCGCGGGTAAGCGGCAATGACCTTGCCCTGCTTGCCCTTGTCCTTGCCGGTGATGACCTGAACCGTGTCACCCTTCTTGATCTTCATGCTTACAGCACCTCCGGAGCCAGCGAGATGATCTTCATGAACTTCTTCTCGCGCAGCTCGCGCCCGACCGGGCCGAAGATGCGGGTACCACGAGGGTCGCCGTCGTTCTTCAGAATGACGGCGGCGTTCTCGTCGAAGCGGATGTACGAGCCGTCCGGACGGCGGCGCTCCTTGACGGTGCGAACGATGACGGCCTTGACGACGTCACCCTTCTTCACGTTGCCACCGGGGATCGCGTCCTTGACGGTGGCGACGATGACGTCACCGATGCCCGCGTAGCGGCGACCGGAGCCACCGAGCACACGGATGCAAAGGATTTCCTTCGCACCAGTGTTGTCGGCGACACGCAGTCGCGACTCCTGCTGGATCACGTCTATCTCCTGATCGTCTGCCGGTTCCCCAAGGGCCGTTCAGTGAACGGCCCTTGGAGCCTGGCGGAACTGTCCTGCGAGGTTGCTCGCAGGAATTACTTGGCCTTCTCGAGGATCTCGACGATGCGCCAGCGCTTCGTCGCGGACAGCGGACGCGTCTCCATGAGGAGGACGCGGTCGCCGACGCCTGCGGCGTTCTGCTCGTCGTGGGCCTTGAGCTTGTTCGTACGGCGGATGACCTTGCCGTACAGCGCGTGCTTCACGCGGTCCTCGACGGCGACGACGACGGTCTTGTCCATCTTGTCGCTGACGACGAGACCCTCACGGGTCTTGCGGAAGCCGCGGCTCGCGGTCTGCTCTTCAGTCACGTTGCTCTCGCTCATCAGGCGCTCTCCACCGTCTCGATGCCCAGCTCGCGCTCACGCATCAGGGTGTAGATCCGCGCGATGTCCTTCCGGACGGCCTTGAGCCGACCGTGGTTCTCGAGCTGACCGGTCGCCGCCTGGAAGCGGAGGTTGAACAGCTCTTCCTTGGCTTCGCGGAGCTTCGCGAGAAGCTCCTCGTCACCCAGTTCGCGCAGCTCGGACGCCTTGGTACCGGCCGACATCACGCTTCACCTGCCTCGCGCTTGACGATCCGGCACTTCATCGGCAGCTTGTGCGCTGCGCGAGTGAGGGCCTCACGGGCGATCTTCTCGTTGGGGTAGGACAGCTCGAACATGACCCGGCCCGGGTGCACGTTCGCGATCCACCACTCGGGAGAACCCTTACCGGAACCCATGCGGGTCTCGGCAGGCTTCTTCGTGAGCGGGCGGTCCGGGTAGATGTTGATCCAGACCTTGCCGCCACGCTTGATGTGGCGGGTCATGGCGATACGGGCGGCCTCGATCTGGCGGTTCGTCACGTACGCCGGCGTGAGGGCCTGAATGCCGTACTCGCCGAACGAAACCTGCGTACCGCCCTTGGCCTGACCACGACGCTTGGGGTGGTGCTGCTTGCGGTGCTTGACCCTACGGGGGATCAGCATGTCGGTCAGGCCTCCGTTCCACCGGTAGAAGAGGGCGCGGCCTCGACCGGAGCGGCAGCCGCCGGAGCCTCGGCCTTGGGGGCCTCGGCAGCGGAAGCGGCCTGCTGCGGCTTGCGGCCGCGGCCACCACGCTCGCCACCGCGGCCACCGCCGCGGGCCGGGCGGTCGCCGCCCGGGCCGCCACCGCGAGCCGGGCGGTTACCCGCACGGGCAGCGGCGTTCTCGGCGCGGACCTCGGCGATGTTCTTGACGTCGCCCTTGTAGATCCAGACCTTCACACCGATACGGCCGAAGGTCGTCTTGGCCTCGAAGAAGCCGTAGTCGACGTTCGCGCGGAGCGTGTGCAGGGGCACGCGGCCCTCGCGGTAGAACTCCGAGCGGGACATCTCGGCGCCGCCGAGGCGGCCACCGCACTGGATCTTGATGCCCTTGGCGCCGGCCTTCATCGCCGACTGCATGCTCTTACGCATGGCGCGGCGGAAGGAGACGCGGGAGGAGAGCTGCTCGGCGACGGCCTGGGCAACCAGCTGAGCGTCCGTCTCGGGGTTCTTGACCTCGAGGATGTTCAGCTGGACCTGCTTGCCCGTGAGCTTCTCGAGGTCGCCGCGGATGCGGTCGGCCTCGGCGCCACGGCGGCCGATGACGATGCCCGGACGAGCGGTGTGGATGTCCACACGCACGCGGTCACGGGTGCGCTCGATCTCCACCTTCGAGATGCCGGCGCGCTCCATGCCGGACGTCATCATCCGACGGATGGCGACGTCTTCCTTGACGTAGTCCTTGTACAGCTTGTCGGCGTACCACCGGGACTTGAAGTCCGTGGTGATGCCGAGCCGGAACCCGTGCGGGTTAACCTTCTGGCCCATTACCGGGTTCCTTCCTTGCTGCTGACGACCACGGTGATGTGGCTGGTCCGCTTGCGGATCCGGTAGGCGCGGCCCTGGGCACGCGGCCGGAACCGCTTCAGGGTCGGACCCTCGTCGACGTACGCCTCGGAAATGACGAGGCTGCCGGCGTCGGTGTGGTCGTAGTTGTGTGCGGCGTTGGCAATGGCGCTGTCCAGCACCTTGCCGACCGGCACGCTCGCGGCCTGCGGGGCGAAACGCAGGACCGCCTGAGCCTCCGTGGCGTCCATGCCACGGATGAGGTCCACCACGCGGCGGGCCTTCATGGGCGTGACGCGGATGTACCGCGCCTGGGCCCTGGCTTCCATGGTTGTCCCTTCAGTGTTTGTCATGGTCGGTCGCCCCGCGCTAGCGGCGCTTCGACTTCCGGTCGTCCTTGACGTGACCCCGGAAGGTGCGCGTCGGCGAGAACTCGCCGAGCTTGTGGCCGACCATCGACTCGGTGACAAACACCGGGATGTGGGTCTTGCCGTTGTGCACCGCGATCGTGTGGCCGAGCATGGCCGGGACGATCATCGAGCGGCGGGACCAGGTCTTGATGACGTTCTTGGAGCCGGCCTCGTTCTGTACGTCCACCTTCTTGATGAGGTGGCCGTCGACGAAGGGCCCCTTCTTGAGACTGCGCGGCATCTAAACCCGCTCCTAGCGCTTCTTGTTCGTCTTGCGGCGGCGGACGATGTACTTGCTCGATGCCTTCTTCGGCGAGCGAGTACGACCCTCCTTCTGACCCCACGGGCTGACCGGGTGGCGACCACCGGAGGTCTTGCCCTCACCACCACCGTGCGGGTGGTCGACCGGGTTCATCGCAACACCGCGGACGGACGGGCGGACGCCCAGCCACCGCTTGCGGCCTGCCTTGCCCCAGTTGATGTTGCTCTGCTCGGCGTTGCCGACCTCGCCGACCGTGGCGCGGCAGCGCTGGTCGACCAGGCGGATCTCGCCGGAGGGCATACGAAGGTGGGCCATCGTGCCCTCCTTCGCGAGCAGCTGCACCGAGGCACCGGCGGAGCGGGCGAACTTGGCGCCGCCACCGGGACGGAGCTCGATCGCGTGGATCGTGGTACCGACCGGGATGTTGCGGAGCGCCAGGTTGTTGCCCGGCTTGATGTCGGCCCCGGGACCGTTCTCGACGCGGTCACCCTGCTGCAGGTTGCGCGGGGCGAGGATGTAGCGCTTCTCGCCGTCCGCGTAGTGCAGCAGCGCGATGCGCGCGGTGCGGTTGGGGTCGTACTCGATGTGCGCGACCTTCGCCGGCACGCCGTCCTTGTCATGGCGACGGAAGTCGATGACGCGGTAGGCGCGCTTGTGTCCGCCACCCTGGTGGCGAACGGTCACACGACCGGAATTGTTACGGCCGCCCTTGCTGTGCAGCGGGCGAACCAGCGACTTCTCCGGCGTGGACCGCGTGACCTCGACGAAGTCGGCGACGCTGGAGCCACGGCGGCCCGGCGTAGTCGGCTTGTACTTGCGGATTCCCATTGTCTCTCAGTCCTCGGAACTTTCCCGATTATCTGGACGCTCCGACCCGCTTACGCGGCCGGACCGCCGAAGATGTCGATACGGTCGCCCTCAGCGAGGGTCACGATCGCGCGCTTGGAGCCCGCGCGCTGACCGAAACCGGTCTTGGTGCGCTTGCGCTTGCCCTGGCGGTTGATCGTGTTGACCCCGGTGACCTTGACCGAGAAGACCGCCTGGACGGCCTGCTTGATCTGGGTCTTGTTGGCGCCCGGGGCCACGATGAAGGTGTACTTGCCCTCGTCGAGGAGCGCGTAGCTCTTCTCCGAGACAACCGGCTTCAGCAGCACGTCACGGGGGTCCGTGAACGACTTGCTGATCGGCGTCTCGACGGTGTTCTTGCCCTCGGTCTCGTGCCGCTTCGCCTTGGCGATGCGGGCGACCTTCTTGGCCTTGGCGGCCTTCGAGGCGATGCTCGGGTGACGCGTAGCCATCAGGCTTCGCTCCCTTCGGTGTCAGCGGCCTGGGGGCCAGACACGAAGGACTCGAAAGCGGCCTGGGTGAAGACCACGTCGTCCGAGACGAGAACGTCGTACGTGTTCAGCTGGCCCGGCTCCAGGATGTGGACCTGGGGCAGGTTGCGCGCGGAAAGCAGCGCGGCCTCGTCGGAGCGCTCGATGACCAGGAGCACGTTCTTGCGCTCGCTGACCTTGCCGAGGAAGCTCTTGGCGGCCTTGGTGGAGGGGGTCTCGCCCTCGATCACGCCGGTGATGACGTGGATGCGAGCGTTGCGGGCCCCGGTCGGTGAGGGCGTGGCGCAGGGCCGCGGCCTTCATCTTCTTCGGGGTCCGCTGCGAGTAGTCGCGCGGCGTCGGGCCGTGCACGACGCCACCGCCGGCGAACTGCGGGGCGCGGGTCGAACCCTGACGGGCGCGGCCGGTGCCCTTCTGGCGGTACGGCTTCTTACCACCACCGCGGACCTCGCCACGACGCTTGACCTTGTGCGTGCCCTGACGGGCGGCGGCCAGCTGTGCGACGACGACCTGGTGAAGCAGCGGAATGCTGATCTTCTCTACGTCGAAGATCTCGGCCGGGAGCTCAACGGTCCCGGCGGTGTCGCCGGAGGGCGACAGAATGTCAATGGTGCTCATAGTGTCCTCAGGCCCCCTTGGCGGCGGTACGGACCAGGACGAGGCCGCCGTTCGGACCAGGGATGGCTCCCTTGATGAGGAGCAGTCCCTTCTCCGCGTCAACAGCGTGAACGGTCAGGTTCTGGGTGGTGACCCGCTCGTTGCCCATGCGGCCCGCCATGCGGACGCCCTTGAACACACGACCCGGGGTGGCACAGCCACCGATGGAGCCGGGCGAGCGGTGCTTGCGCTGGACACCGTGACCGGCGCCGAGGCCACGGAAGTTGTGGCGCTTCATGACACCGGCGAAGCCCTTGCCCTTGCTCTTGCCGGTCACGTCGACCTTGACGCCGGCCTCGAACACCTCAGCGGTGATCTCCTGGCCGAGCGTGTACTCGGAGGCGCCCGCGGTGCGGATCTCGACGAGGTGGCGACGCGGCGTGACATCGGCCTTGGCGAAGTGGCCCTTGAGGGGCTTGTTCACCTTGCGCGGGTCGATCTCGCCGAAGGCGATCTGGACCGACTCGTAGCCGTCACTGTCGTTCGTACGGACCTGGGTCACGACGTTCGGGCCGGCCTTGACGACGGTGACCGGAACAACACGGTTGTTCTCGTCCCACACCTGCGTCATGCCGAGCTTCTCGCCCAGGATGCCCTTGATCTGCTTAGCCATCTTCAGCTCACCGGCCCCTAGAGCTTGATCTCGATGTCGACACCGGCCGGGAGGTCGAGTCGCATCAGAGAGTCAACGGTCTTGGGGGTGGGGTCGAGGATGTCGATCAGGCGCTTGTGCGTGCGCATCTCGAAGTGCTCGCGCGAGTCCTTGTACTTGTGCGGCGACTTGATGACGCAGTACACGTTCTTCTCAGTGGGCAGCGGCACCGGGCCCGCGACCGACGCACCAGTGCGCGTCACCGTCTCGACGATCTTCTTCGCCGAGGAGTCGATGACCTCGTGGTCGTAGGCCTTGAGCCGGATGCGGATCTTCTGTCCCGCCATGGCTACTCAGTAGTCCTGTCTCTAGTAACGCTCTGCACCCCGGCAAGCCCTTCTGCTCGCTTCACTCTTCGATTCCTCCGACCCACGCGGTCGGGTGTGTCGCGCTCTCACCGACACAGAAGTCCCATATACGGAACTTCCCTACTGGGAAAGCACGGCCCTTCCGGAACCGCAGGCCGAGGGCGAAGAAGCCCACCGGGTGCCTGGCCGGCGCCGCACTGACACTTCCCGAAAGATTCCCGTACGTCCGTCCCAGCGCTGCCGTGAGGCAGTTGGGACGACGAGTACCGTGGGACTCGCTTCCGGTCCTCCCGACGGGAGGCGCGCAGCATCAACACTCGACCGAGCAACTCGGACAGTCTGCCATATGGGGCAGGGGGCTGGCCAATCGGGGCGTAGAGATTACCCCTGGAGTGACGCAGGTCAAACACAGCCACGAAAGCCCCCCGGCAGGAGCAAGGCGTCCGCGAGGCCGGGCAGGATCATTCCGCGCAGGTCATGCCCCTCGGCACCGCCACGAGTCCGACGTACGCCTGCCGGGCACTCCGCGGCCAAGGCCTGTCAGGCGGATCAGGGCGCGCGGGAACGACGACAACGCGACACATCCGCGTACCGCACCTCGCGCCTGCGACATGGCCCGCCGACCGGTCCTAGATCCTCCCCGCGAGAGCCATGACACCCATCCAGCCCATGCAGATCCCGCACGCGACGAGCAGCGGCAGCCACCTCTGGGCGCGCCGGGCCCGGACGACCAACCACACCCCGACCGCAACCACCGCGAGCCCCATGACGGCCGCGATCACCTGAGGACCGCCGGGCGCCTCCCCCTGGCCTGTCACGGCCCGACGGAGGACCGCCAGCAGGCCCACGGCGAGCAGTGTCACGAAGATGCAGGTGAGACCGGTGAACAGGCTCCGACCTCGGTCGTCGACCGCAGCCAACGTATCCGTGCCGTCGCCGAGGTGGACTCCTTCGTCGGGGTTTGCCCGGTTCTCACGGTTCATCACGGCGTGCACCCTACCGGGATTGACAGCCCTGTTTGCTCATTACTTCCGGCGAATCGCGAAACGTACGCACCCACGCGGGAGTTGGCAGTGCAGGCAACCCGGCCGCGAGCACGGAAGGCACGAAGTGAATCTCCGAGTCAGTCCCTGGGACCTCAGCGGATACGCGAGGCAGATCAGCCGCGCGGCGCACGACGCGGCGGACTTCAAAAGCCACTGCACCCGGTACACCGGTATCAGCGTCTCGGGCCAGGGCGTGCTGAACCTCTTCCTGACCACGCACACGTCGACGGTCGAGACGGTCAACCGGGCAATGGACAGACTGCAAGAGGTCCTGAGAGCGGCGAGCTCGGAACTGGAACGCAACAAGAAGTACTACATGCACACAGACCTGGCTGTAGCAGCGCGCGTCGACGCGGCCTACCCCCTCGTGAAGCGCCCGGTCGAATAGGTCCGTGTCCGACTTCATCGACGTCACAGAACCAACGAGTCTGCTCAGGGCTCCGGCCACACCGAGTGAGTACTCCCAGGGACCGATCCTCGACATCTTCAACAACTGTGGCGACCTGGCGGGCCCGACGTACTGGGTCATGGAGGCGTGCGACGCGGTCTTCGGCTTCAATCCGCTGGACGAAGTGATCCAGTGGTTCGCCGGCGACTGGGAGTCGTTCGCCAAGTGCGGTGATGTCTGGGACCAGTTGGGCAGAGCCGTCGAGGCGGTCTCCGGCAACGTCAGGTCCGGCAACAAGACCCTCGACTCCACGTGGAACGGGCGTGCCGCCGACGCGGCGTACACCTATTTCCACACCTGCGCGGCGAAACTCGAAGAGATCAGGGACGAGTTCGGCAAGCTGAGGACCGAGTACGACCACCTGGCCCACTCGGCCTATTCCACGGCCGAGGCCATCAACGGATTTCTGAGCGGCATCATCGACGGCCTGTTGATCACAGCCGTCGAGATGGCGGCCGGGACCGCGCTGTCGTGGACCGGCGCCGGCGCGGCGGTGGGCTACGGCCTCGCGGCACTGGAGATCGCCAACATGCTCCGCCTCTGGGGCCAGGCAACCGAGGCCATCGGCAACGTCCAGGGCATCGTGAACGGCGCCGTGGGTGCGGTGGAGACCATCGGCGCGGCCCTCTACGGAACGATCTCCGAGTTCACGAAGATCGGCGAGTACGACCACCCGAGCCCGGCGATCTGACACCGCGCCCAGCACCCAGCACCCGACAACTGGCCCCACGCTACGAGGAGGACGCGCATGCCCGACGAACTACGCATCGGCGACGCGGACTTGATGAACATCACCGGCGGCGACCAGGCCCGCGCCCGGTCACTTCGCAAGGCCCTTCAGAAACTCGCCGCCGACCGTGCCCCCGACGATCCGCTGCGCGAGATGGCCCGCGAGGTCCTCAGCGGCCGGACGGGCCTGCGCGAGGCCGCCCGGGTCTCCGCGTACGCGGAGGCACTGGGTGACCGCATGGTTCAGGGCTTCCGCGAGTACGACCGCCTCTCCCCCGGCGAACGCGCGAACCAGGAGGCGGCGGCACGGGCGTACCTGGCGGAACAGGCGGCAGAGATCGAGGAGGAGCGCTCGGCTCAAGGAGCTTCCTGATGCGTACGAGGAGTGGCGGTGACTGAACGGAGGCCCGGGGGGTTTCCCTCACCCCGATGCTCGGGTGTGCCGGATGGCAGGGGCGGCGGTCGGTCGGTCAGGGTTGTAAGACATGCAGGTCATGCAGGTCATGCAGGTCACGCAGGCCGGACCGCCGCACCACGGGGAGAACAGAACGTGCGTACCGCCACCGCTACCGCCACCGTCATCGCCCTGACCCTCGCCGCGGGCATCGCCGCCCCGGCCGCGTCCGCCGCCGGCACCGATCACACCGCCGCCGGCCTGTGGCGCATGGACGGCTACGGCACGGTCGTCGCCCTCACCCACGGCACGTACCAGGAGTACCAGACCACCGCCGTGAGCTGCCTCAAGGGCGATACGGCCCGGCGGACGGGCCCGGGGACGTACACGGTGAACGGCGACGTCCTGACGGTCCGCCTGGGCAAGGACAAGAACCACGCGTCGGTGGCGACGGCGAGTTCGGCGGGCCACAAGCAACTCCACCGCATCGGGTCCCTGCCGCCGACCTGCACGAAGCATCTACCGACGGACCCCGTCACCTCCTTCGACGTCTTCTGGCAGTCCTTCGAGGAGAACTACCCCTTCTTCGCGGCGAAGGGCGTCGACTGGCGGGCGGTGCGGGCCGAGTACCGTCCGCGGGTCCACGCGAACACGAGCAGGGCGGAACTGTTCGACATCTTCAGCGCGATGGTGCGCCCGCTGCACGACGCGCATGTCGTGGTCCAGGACGGCGGCCACACGTTCGCCACGGGCCGCCCCGGCACGGAACCGCCGAGCCCCGAACTGGACGCCAGGGCAAAGAAGTTCATCGAACAGCACGACCTGACGGGCGCGACGTACCACCGGGACTTCGCCAACGGCCGCATCACGTACGCGGATCTACGGGGTGACAGCCAGCTGGGCTACCTGCGCATCTCGGGCTTCGGCGGCTACCTGCCGCAGGAGAACGCCTCGTACGCGTCCCAACTGGCCGAGCTGGACCGGGCGTTGGACACCATCCTCACGTCGAAACGGGTGGGGTCGCTGCACGGCCTGATCATCGACCTCCGGATCAACGGCGGCGGCTCCGACGCGATGGGCCTCCACATCGCGTCCCGCCTGACGGACACCCCGTACACCGCCTACGCGAAGCGAGCCCGCAACGACCCGGGGAACCCGGCCCACCACACCCACCCCGAACCGATCCCGGTGCTCCCGGCCCACTCCCGCCGCTACACCGGCCCGATCGCGATCCTGACCGGCGGTTCGACGGTGAGCGCGGGCGAGACCTTCACCCAGGCCCTGATGAACCGCCCCGGCAGGACGATCCGCATCGGCCAGCCCACCCAGGGCGTCTTCTCGGACACCCTGACCCGCCACCTGCCGAACGGCATGGCGGCCTGGCTCCCGAACGAGGAGTTCCTGACCCACTCGGGCCACACGTTCGACGGGACGGGGATTCCGCCGCAGGTACGGGTGCCGGTGTTCACGGAGGAGGAGTTCGCGGAGGGGCGGGATTCCGGGTTCGCGGGGGCGGTGGGGGTGTTGGGTGGACGGGCGACGCAGGTGAGCCCTCAGAAGCGTTCGACCTCTTCACCGTCCGGGACCTTGTAGCAGCCGGACACGAGGGTCAGGCTCAGCTTCGGCGGGTCGTTCTTCGACATTTGAACGATGTTTACGCCGACCTTCTTCTCGTCATTGTCAGCCGTCAGGTTGATGTTCTTGTTCTTGCTGGTGTCCGGACCGTATTCAACGATCTTCCACCCGTGCTTGGGCAGCTCTTTCTTCAGCCGCTCCATCGCTTCGTCGAGGTCACTCGCCGAAGTGGGGTAGAAGCTCCACGGGTGGAAGATCGTGAAGTACGTCTTCGTGTCCTTCCCCGAGCAGTCCTTGACTCCCGGGCGACTGTTGGACGCCTTCCCCTTGACGCCGATCAGATCGTAGATACCGCTGGACACCTTTTCCATCGCGTCGGAGGCGTCACGTGACGTGCTCGTACCAGCGGACGGAGTTTTGTCGGCGGATTCTTTGTCAGTCATGCTGCATCCCGTGAGGGTAGTGAGTGCGAGGGGTACGGCGAGCACCAGCGCGCTCGGTTTGGTCTTCACGTCAGGGAGCCTTACTTCGTCGGGCTGAGTCGGGGGGGTTCCTACCTCATGTGGGACCACGGATCGGGCGGCGGCTTCAGCGCCACGTCATCGCTCTTCCCGACGACGACAAGGGCCTGGTTCCTCAGACTCTTCGAGTTCTCATCCCAATAACCGCTGTGGCCCTCGGTGTCGGTAGTCATCTGGTTGGCGCCGAATTCCGGATCGCTGGGGATGACGAAGCGGTGCCCGCCGTGGCCCCAACGGCCGAGATCCGGCACCACGTCTCCGTCGGCCTCCTCGTTCCACACATGCCCCTTGGGCACGTCCATCTCATCGGCGCCGGACACCTTGACGCCGGGGCTACCGGCGAAGACGACGTCATCGGCGTTGAGATGCCCCGTCTCGGCCGCCGCGCCGACCAGGGTCGTTCCGTACGAGTGCGCGATCACGGTGGTGTGCGCCGGCGAATCTCCGGAATGTGACGTGTCAAGACCGTCCATGAAATTACGAAAAGCCGGAGCGCCGTCGTACGCATAGTGCTCGAACGGTGCGTCCTTCACCACGCTGTCCGGTGCGTCGTAGCCGAGCCAGGTGATCGTGGAGACAGCTTTCCCATCGGCCTCGTCATTGGCCGCGTGCCAGACATTGGCCATTCGGTTCATGTTGCCTTCGATATTTCCCAGCTCCGCCGTCGTACCCGGAACATAAACCGCCGTGTGATCCGCGGTGTCCGGGTTTCCGTTGGCGACGATCGCGCGGCCGTCTCCTTCGGTGCTGAATCCCAGGAGGTACGCGTCGGGAAGTCCGTTCGTGCCGGTCGCGTCGAAACGCTTCTGGATCGCATCCATGCCGTCGAGGGATTTACTGGCGGACTTTCTGGACTCTTCCCAGTCCTTCCACTCCTGAGTCTCCACGCTGATGCTCTTCATGATGGTCCCGGTGTAGGGATCGATGTAGGGCTGATAGCGCGGCGAGGGTTCGGGGTGCTGCTTCAGCCAGGTGTCGTACTCGCCCTGCGCGACACCGTGCGCCTCGGCGAGCACGATCCGGTTCGCCTCGTCCCGGACCGTGGCGGGCAGCCCGTCGATCGCGCCCACGCTGTCGGGGCGCATGGAGATCCACGCGGACTGCTCCTCCGCGGTGAGCCCCTTCCACCACTCCGCGTTGTCCTTCGTACTGCCGTTCCCGGGCGGCTGGGGCAGCGAGTCGAGGTACTTCTTGCCGGCCTCGGTCACGCCCTTCGTGTCCGAGGACGCGTCGGCCCAGTCCTTGTCGGACACGGTCAGATCGTCGTCGGCCTTCAACGCCCTCAGTTTCGGGGCCCACTTGTCGTCCGCCTCCGTGGCTTCCTTGAGGGCACCGGCGATCTGGTCCGCGTAGTCCTGCGCGAGACGGTGCTGGGGATTGGGGTCGAAGTCGGCCGCCTGGCGACCGATCGCGGAGGCCGTGCCGTCCGTGAGGCCGCTCACCGTGCCGCCATCGGGGATCTTGCCGTCCTGGTCCTTCTCCCCCGCCGGCGGATAGGTGATCGAACCGTCGGCGTTCACGGTGAGCTTCGCCGCCCGCGCGCCTTCGAGCGCCGCGTCGAGCTTGCTCTTGGCCGCTCCCACCTCGTACGAGAACGCATCGAGCGCCGTACCGACAAGACCGCACTCGACCTGGATGTAGTGGAAGTTCTTGCCCAGCTCCATCAGCTGTCCGACCGCCGCGGTCGCGGCCTCGCCCTTCAGCGAGTTCCGCATGGCCACGGCGATCTGGTTCTCGATACGGTCCTTGGCCGCGCTCGCCATGTCGGAGGTGCTGCGGTATCCGCCGGCCGCCTCCGCGTACTCGGTCGGCTTCAGGGCCTTGAGTGTCGCGAGATCCATGACGACTCGTTACCGCCCCTTGTCCTGGCCGCCGACAGCCTGGGTGTCCGCGTACTCGACCGCCAGGTTGCCCAGCTCGACCTCGACCGCCTCATCGGTCTTCAGCTGCTCGTTGCCCGCCTTCTCCAGCAGCCCCGAGAGCTTCCCGCACCGCGCGCCGACGCTCTTGACGTAGGCCTCCCACGAGCCGTGGACCTCCTTCTGAGCCGCCGCGGTCACACAGCCGGAGTCGTCGCCGAGACCTTTCTGCCCGTCCGTCAGCTTCCCGACCGCCTTGCCGATGTCCTCACGGAGCGAACCGACGTCCTCCCCCGCCTTGGCCCAGTCGCGTCGGTTCGACACCAACTGGCCGCCGGAACCACCCGGGTCCATCGGTACGTGGTTCAGCTGCATCCGGGCGGAACTCCGTTCAGCCGCCGCGGTTTTGAGCTGCTCCCACTCCTCCCACGCCATGCGTGGTCCCTCCCCGTGTCACTTGGCCTGCCACCGAGCGGATACGAACACGCGCTCGCGTCACTCGACGTTCGGAAACGTACCGTAGCCACCCCGCACCACTCGCCTCATCCGTATCGGCCACCACGGCGTATGAGTATCCGTACTCAGCCGGAACCAGTGCCCTGGTCAGACGGGCCGGCGCGGAACCGGAGGCCGCGCGGTGGATGTCCGACGCCTGCGGACGGCGGCCACCGCGATCACGGCACCAAGGACCACGACAACACCTGTGCCCAGGCCGGTCCAGAGGGCAGTGCCCCCGTCCTCGTGGGAGGAGACTTCCGTCGCCCCGTTCGCCTCCTTGGCCTCAACGGCGGAACCCTTGGGGGCCGTAGCGCCGGGAGACCGCGGCGCCGAGGCCTGGAGGTCCGGGAGCGGGTAGGTGCCGGCTGCCCCCGGATCACCGGCATCCTGAAGCGCGACCCGCGGCCGGACGATGCCGTACCCGATCGAGTCGTTGCGCTTCGCGCCGTCCGTCGGGGCGCCGATCGTGTCGAGCAGGACGCGGAGGACCTGGTTGTTGGTCCAGGTGGGGTGCTTGGACCAGATCAGGGCGGCGGAGGCGGAGGCCAGGGCGGTGGCGTCACTGGTGCCATGGCTCTTGCAGAGGCCCGTCGCGCCGCCGCAGGCATGGACCATGTCCTCGCCCGGGGCCGCCATGTCGACCTGCGGGCCGGATGCGGATTCGGCGGTCCCACGGAGGTCCCTGCCCACCGCCGCCACTCCGACCACGCCGGGCGTTGCCGCCGGATACTCGACCGGGTCGCCCTTGTCCCCGTCATTTCCTACGGCCGCGAAGACGAGCGAGCCGTGGTCCAGGGCGTATCTCACCGCGGCCGTCAGCTGCGGGCTGTCGAGACGCCCGCCCATGGAAATGTTGATGACCTCGGCTCCGGCGTCCGCCGCGTAACGGATCGCCTCGCTGAAGTAGGAGGGCCCGGCGAAGCCATTGGTATCGCTGTCCGCGGGCATGCGGACGGGAAGGATCTTGGCCCCTGGAGCGAGACCGAACGCGCCGTTACCCCCGTCGTAGGCGCCGGTTCCCGCGATGAGTCCGGCCATCCCCGTGCCATGGCCGTCGTAGTCCGTGTGCTCGTCACCGGAGCGGCTCGGCGGCGCGAGGTCCTTGCCGTCGAGCACCCGCCCCTTCAAGTCCGGGTTGTCCGGGTCGACTCCGGTGTCGATCACGGCGACCGTGATGCCCTTGCCCGTACTCGTTCGCCACATCTCCTCCGCGTGCATGGCGTCCAGGTGCCACTGTCGGGAGCGGGTGGAGGCGGCGTGGACCGGAGTGGCCGTAGCGCCGAGGAGCAGAAGGCCCGTCACGGCTGAGGCCACGGCGCCGGACGCCGTGCGCCAGGTGTTCCTCGTGGACATGTGCTTCCTCTCGTGGCCCTGGCCTCAGCCGGAGGGCGGTGGTTCGCCACGGCGGCGAGCCCGCTGTTCCTGTTTCCCCTGTCCCGTACGACCGCTCGGCCGGGCGGCCCCGCCGGGCACTCCACCCCGGGGACCGCGCTCGGTGGGCGTACCGCCGGAGATGCCTCCTCGCGTCGGGGCGGACGGTACCGGTGCGTCAGGGCGAGCCGGAGCACGGGCTGTCCGCTGCGGAGTGCGGCCGACGACACCGTTCGACGGTGCGGGGAAGGAACGCCCGGCCACCGGAGCGGCCGTCGCTTGCCTCCCAGGCTCCGCGACCGGCATCCGGCCTGCCGGACCCCGGCTTCCCGCCCGCTCTCCACCGACGACCGTGCTGCCTGGCGGCCGTCCGGTCGATCCGCCGGTGGCGGGCGTTCCGGTCGGACGCCCACCGACGATTCCCGAGCCGGCCGGAACGCCACGGCCGGCGGGCATGCCCCCGCCGGGAGCGCTACGACCGGATGCCGCGCCGGAACCGCGCGGGTCGCGGTTGGCGACCGGACCCGCCTCGCCCGCGCCCCGGCCGATGACCGAACCGGTGCCCTGCCCGAGCGGACCGGACATACGTCCGCCGACAGCGGATCTGCCCGGCCCACCGGAGCCGATGCGCCCGCGCGAGGCAACTCCCGCGATCGGTGCGGCGATTCCGCCCGCTGGCGAGAACGCACCCGTCTCCGGACGGACCGGCGACGGCACCCCGCCCGTCGTACTCGTGGCGGTGTGAGGTGCATGAGGCAGAGAGGCCACCGAGTCGATCCCGACCTGCGCGGAGCGTTCCCTTCCCTCCAGGACCGGGCGATCGGCCGACGTCTGCCCGCCGATGATCGTCTTCACCCCGGACTGGTCCGGAGGAACGGCAGGCGAATGTGCGACACCGCCGGCCCCAACCGGACCGGACGCCGTGGCGCCCCCACTCACCCTGTGGGAACTCACGCCTTCGGAGCGAGCCAGATCTTCCGACGACCCATACCTCTCCGGCGGTCGGATCGCATCCGGCGGCGGCGGAAACACAGGCCGCTCCAACCCGTCCAGCTGTGTGGCCGACAGTCGGTAAGACTGGCCCAGCTTGAGCATCTGGGACGCGGCCTCCTGGCGGGTCTTCTCCTTGGCTGCGGCGATGGCGGCGAGTTCGGTCGCGGAGTTGGGGGTGACGGCCGTGGTGTCCGCGGTGTTGTGGGCCCGGGACGCCGCGTTCGGGTTCGCCTGGGCGTTCTTCGTGTCGCGCGGGATCGAGGCCTGTACGTGGGCGATCGCGTCGGAGGTCTGGCCCAGCCACTTCGCGGCGTCGTCGCTGAAGTCGCCCAGGCGCAGGGTGGAGTTGGCCAGGTCGCCGGCCCAGGTGCGGAATGCGTCGGCTCCCTCGCCCTTCCACTCCACGTACTGCGGGCGGACCTTGAGTTCCTCGCCGATCCTGCGGATCTCCTCGGCGGCGGCGGTGAGGCGGTCGGCGGCGAGCCGTACCGTGCCCGAGTTCGCCTGGTCGAGCCACGCGAGCATCTGCTCGTGGCTCATCTCCTCGAAGGACGTGCTGCCGGTTCCGGGTGCTGCGGCGGACATCAGATCGTGCCTCCCGCGTCGCCTCCGGGTGCGGCGGTGTGAGGCTTCTTCGGGAGCCGGGGGTCGTAGGCGCCGCCGTAGTGCGTCGTCGTCTCCGCGCTGATCGCGGTCATACGGTCGCGCAGGTCGAGGTCGATGTTCCGGTAGCCCTTGTGCGAGGCGAGCACCGCGATGTTCATGCCCTCCATCGAGTCGGAGAGCAGCTTCGAGAGCGTCTCCAGTTCACCGACCACCGTCTCGTACGCGGTGAACAGCCCCGCCGCCTCCGCCCATTGGGCACCACCGCCACCGAACTGATGCCGTACGAGCTTCTCCTGGCCGACCTTGCCCGGGCCGGCGTCCGAGCCCTTGAGGTCGCGGATCAGTTGGTCGACGCGTTTCCGGAACGCCGTGAAGGACGACAGTTCGGTGGCGACATCGGCGGCGCCCTTCACCGTGTTGAACGCACCGGACGCACCGGACGCCCACGGTCCACCGTCGCTCGGCAGCACACTGTCCTCCCCCGTGCGTTCCTCGACACCCCGGTACCACCGCCCACTTTAGCTACACCCTGTGACAGCGTGAACTCTCCCCGTAGTGTGAACGATCGGAATCGGTCGGTCAGTTGGGGGACGGGACCATCCCGATGAACAGGAGAAACGAGAACGCGACGATGCTGGGTGCGAGGACGGCGGACACTGCGCGCCGGGCGACGTTCTCCTCGGTCTGCGGCAGGCTCCAGCTGACGAGCAGCAGTACGAGGGAGGTGAGAAGCCCTATCTGGAGAAGCGTGAAGGCGGTGTCGAAGCTCCGGTCGAAGTGCGCGGCTTCCGCGCCGTTGCAGGAGTCGCAGGCCATGGGGGTGAGGCTGCCGATGATGTACGCGAAGAGGGCGGCGGGGACGGTGACGACCGACGCGATCAGCGGTCCGACCCATGTACCGCGTTCCGAAGTGCCCTGTGTGATCGACATGCCCTCAGCCAACTGCAGGGCGCGGGGCGGCACATGAGCGCTCGTACTCATTCCGGCATCGTCACTTGCACCCCAGGGTCTTGAGTGTCGCCGGGAAGTAGGCCCGCATGAACCTCTCGATGTCCTTGCGGTGGGTCTGGTCCATCAGGCTGATTTGGGGGACTTGGAGGGTGAGGGTGAAGTAGTCGCCGCCCTTGGTTTTGCAGGGGGTGGTGGAGATGGCTCCGTCGGTGCCGACGATTGTCTTGTAGGTGAAGTCGATCTCCCGTGGTTCCCTGATCCCCGAGATCGAACCAGTGTCCTTCGCCAGGTACATGAGATCGCTTGCCCTGTCATCCCAGGAGAACCGGAAATCGAGAACAGGATCGCGCCCAGAGAGCAGCACGCAGGGTGCGGTGATCGCCTCGGACCGATCAACTCGGGTGAACTCACTAAAATCTTCCGTGGACGTCAACAGCGGACGAGTGACCGCAGGATTGATGGGCGTCCCGCAAATAGCTCCCGGGAGTTCGTGACTACTGGAGGAGCTACAGGACATCGCGAGAACGGAAATCGTCAACACGGTCAGGAACTGGCGGACATTCACTTCAGCTGCTCTCCGGACATGCCAGTTGCCTGCGCAATTCCTTCTCGGGCCGACTTGTTGACCTCAACCTTGGGGTCGAAGTAGGAATCATCATCCGTATGATGGCTCTTCTTCCACTCTTCCGCGAGGGCCATCAGTTGGCCGTTCCTCTTGCTGTACGCCTGGACATTGGCGTTCGCCTGCTTTTCGTCCAACCTCCGCTGCTCATCAGCCAGCCACTCGTCTGTCACATAGTCGAACCCCGTCTGCACATCGCCACTCACCACAGGGATATAACTGATCGCCTTGTCGAAGAACGGCTTGGTCTCGAACTCGGCGACCTTCGGGTCCCCCGCAGCCTGCACCCGCGCCTCCTCCAGAAAACCGACGGTCCGACCAGCCCGGGTCAGGGAACCGGGCGAGTTCGAGCGGTCGTGATGAATATCCGAGACCAATGACTGGTTCATCCCACCGTTCAACACCCCATACGCCCCCTCATCCTTGGACACCTGCTTGGCAACCTCGAAAAGCTGATGCTGATCCAAGGGCGAATGGCCGACATCCACCTCGCTCATCGCCGCATGCACAGTCCCCCCATGATTGACCAGCACGTTGGCCATCGGCTTCCGCAAGGACGGTGGGAAATCATCCCCCTTGTCCGCCAAATACGTGAGCGCCGACTTGAAAACCGCGTCATTCGTGGCCTGATCCCCATGACGCGCCCCACCCGGATCCGCAGGATCGATCCCCGTGGCCCCCGCCTGCAACGCCGCCCCGAATCCAGCCCGGTCGTCCCCGTCCAACCGGGGCACATAACGCCCGCCCTTCGAAACCCCCTCGTCGTTCAGGGTGACATTCCAGTCCCGGTCCTTCATGAGGTATTTCATGTGGGCGTCGGAATGCAGATAACGCGCGGACTCCGCAGGGTCACGGCTCATGATGCCGAGCATGCCGTCGACGGGATCGTTGGCGAACCAACCCCCGCTCGCCCCGGCGTACGTGCCCTTCACCCGCCAGATCCCTGGGTGCTTCTTCTCCGCCGCGATCATGTCGTCGGTGAGGTCCTCGACCATCCCCGACGAGTACCCGTGGCCCTTCTGCATCAGCGTGACGAGGGACTGGTAGCCAACGGCCTTGTCCAGGTGAAGGCCCTGGGCGTCCGTGGCGTAGTGCGCCAAGCCCACTCGTCGCATCTCGGTGCGCCACTTCCCGTACCAGTGCGACTTCGTGTCCTTCGTCGCCGTGGCCAGGGTGTTCGCGAGGCCCGTCTCGATCGCCGAGTACGCACCCACGCCCGCGCCGCCCTGGACGTGGACGCGGTCGTTCAGTTCGTTCGTGAGCTTGAGCGTGCCGGTGGGGCCCAGGTCGTCCAGGACCATCCGCGAGAACCCCTCGTCCTCGCTGTTGTCCCGGAACGACCGTTGCAGTTCGGTGAGTTGAGCGTCCGTCAAATCGCCGCCCCTGCTCAGCTTCCGCAGGTACCGCTCCGTCTCCTCGGCCTCGTACGCCTCGATGTCGCCCATCGCCCTGCCGTTGAACCCCCGCCCGCCGGCCAGCAGTTCGGAGTCGATGACGACCGCCGCCAGCGCGACCCGGACACCCGTGTCCGCGTCCGTCACATCGCGGACCGCCTTGTTGATCCGGTCCTGCCACGGCTGTGCGGCCTGGGGTGCGGCGGGGGTGTCCGGCTGGTCCGAACTCGGGCTCACCACCCCCGAATCCGAGACCCGCATGCCGGCCCGGACCGCGTCCCACCGCGCCGCGACCACCCGGCCCCGCAGCTCCACGAACCGTTCGTGCGCGTCCCGCAGCAGCGCCGCGATCCCCTTGGCCTCCGTCTGCGCGTACTGGAACTCCTTGAGCGTGACGTCGAAGCGGGCGTTCGCCGCGTCGGCGCTGAGCCCCGTCCACGACGTGCCCACGGAGATGCCGTGCACATCCCGCCGGTACGCCGACTCCTGCTTCTCGAACTCGCCCGCCATGCCGTCCCAGCGCTCGGCCGCGGTGGTCAGCGCGGCGAGGTCGGTGGTCATGATCTCGTGATACGTCGGCATGCGCCCCGTTGCCCCAATAGTTCAGCTGGCCCAGCAACTCCACTGGCCCAGCAACTCCGCTTCCCCAACGGCCCCTTGGCCCAATGACCCGATGGCCAGCCGCCCCCTGCCCTCAGAGCGCGTCCAAAGCCGACCGCTCCCGCACCGCCGACCCCACCGCCAGGTCCGTACTCGTCAGCACCGCGTTCCCACTCCGCAACGCGCCCTTCTCCGCGCTCAGCCGGTCCATCAGGTTCTTCACCTGGTCCGCCCACGCCCCGTGCGCCTTCTTCAGGGCCGCCGAGGTGACCCACCCGTCCCCGTCCTTCGCGGCGAACTCCCGTACGGCGGCGCCGTTTTCGTCGTCAGCCCACCGCCCCGCCGTACGCGTACCGGGCTCGATGTGGTCCTCGATCGCCCGCGCCGCCGCCCGTTTCTCCCCCGGCGACGAAGCCAGACCCGGCCCCCGCGCCGAGACCCCCGGCACACTCGGCACCCCCGAAACGTCCAGCACACCCGGCACACCACCCGAAACGCCCACCCGTCACCCTCCGCGTTCAACCACGGGCTACACCCGCCGGCTCTCCAACGGCCCCAGGTACAGCGCCGGCAGACCCCCCGTGTCGATCACGAGCCGCTGCAGCACCACCGTCGGGTCCACCATCCAGAACCTCAACCGGTGGACCCCGGCCTTCGTCACGGAGTGTTTCGTCGCCGTCGCGTTGACGTTGTCGGAGGTGTTACGGGCCCACACGTCGTTCAACAGCCCGTCATCTGCACCGATGTTGATGTCGACGGTCTCGATCGGCCCGTCGTCGAGGGAGACGCCGTAGCGCAGACCGCCCGTCGGCAACGCAGGGTTACGAGGAGACAGGTACGCCCACACCGTCACCTCACCCCCGGAAGGCACCGACACCAGACTCACCTCGTACTCCAGCCGCGGCGAGTCCACCCCACCCGGCGTCTGCCTGGGCAACGTCACCGGCCACGGCGTCATCCCCGCACCAGTCCAACCCGTACGACCCACACTCCCCGCACTACCCGTACGACCCACACTCCCCGCACTCCCCGCACTACCCGTACGACCCACACTCCCCGCACTCCCCGTACGACCCGCACTCCCCGCACGCCCAATCCCCTCGATCCGACGCCACCCACCGACCGCCCGGTCATAGTGCTCCCCGTCGATCGCCACGTACCCGCCCGCCTCCACGAACCCCCGCAACCCCCGCCCCGACGGCCGCTCGGCAACACACCCGACCGTCACCGATCCCCCCGCCCCGGTCACCGTCAACTCCCCCTCGGCCCGCCCGACCGGCACCTTCGCCCAGTCCACCCCCACCTCCACCCGGACCTGCCGATCAACCCGCCCCCGCGGCCGTTCCACCACCAACCACGGCACCGACACCTCGATCCGGTAATCGAAGGCCGTACGACCCCGGTTGAACACCTCGACGAACTGCTGCGGCCGCGTCTGATACGGACTGAACGCGGGAAGTACGGCCGCCACCCCCGCCGAACCCCCCGGCCACCACGCCCCCGCCTCCGACCCCGAAGCGCCGTCCACCGCCACACCCAACCCCGCCGCCCCCGGCACCCCGATCCGCCGCACCGCCGGAAACAGCACATCCGGCAACGCCACGTTGTCCCTCTCCGGCTGCTGCCACCCGGCATTGGGCCCGTACCGCTCCACATCCCCGTAGTCGATGTGCGGCTGGGTCTGGAAACCCCGCCATTTCCCGCCCGCGACAACGGAGTTGAAGCGCTCGGCCAACGCGAAGTCCGTCTCCAGCCCCGCCTCCGCCGCAGCCGCGAGGTCGTTCGTCGCGGCCCGGCCCTGCGCCGCGTAGAGCAGGTTCGTGAACTCGGCCGACCGCAGCCCGTACAGGTTGGCGGTGGCCTGCACCTCGTACCCGACGAGTTCGAACCACGCGTCCCGCACCCCGCCGCCCGGCAACCGCCGCCCGATCCGCTCGGCCCGTCGCCCCAGTTCCCGCCACTCCTCCGTGACCCGCTCCAACTCCCGGTGCCCGAAGGCGAAGGGAGTCCGCTGATCGTCGTAGACCACCCGGCCGTCGACGAGACTGATCCGCCGGTTCAGCAACTCCGGCTTGCGGCGCGCCTGCAACTGCCCATAAGCCGCCAGCACCGAGGCGATCTCATCGGCCTGCCCCGCGCCGAAGTTCTGCCGCGCGTACCGCAGTTCCCACTCACCCAGCCGCGAGAGATCCCAATCCTCCGGATTCCACGCGTAGTTGAGGAAGAACTCGGTCGGCAGCTCGTTCCCCTTCAGGTCGCCCACGTTCGCGACCCACAGCCCACGGTTCCCGTACGCGTACGCCGCGTGCAACTGCTCCCACACGTTCCGCAGGTTCGCCGTGTCCACCCACTTGTAGTTCCGCCCGGCGCCCACGTAGTCGAAGTGGTAGTACAGGCCATAACCCCCGGCCCGCCCGCCGTCTCCCGCCCCGCCCGAGCCCCCAACCTCGGCCCCGTCCCCGACTCCGACCCCTACATCCGGATGCTTACGGATGTTCCCCCAGTTGTCGTCCGTCAGTACGACCGTCACGTCCTCCGGCGCCCTCAACCCCCGGTCCCAGTACCGCTGCACCTCCTTGTACAACGTCCACACCTGCGGGGTCTCCGCCGCCGGCCGCCCCGTCACCTCCTCGATGATCTGCCGCTGCGCCGCGATGATCTCCCGCATCAGCTCTATGCCGTCGCCGTCGGGGAGGCTGGTGTCACCGTTCCCTCGCATGCCGAGCGTGACGACACCCTCGAAACCCTGGTCGACCATCCGCTGCACACCGGCCCGCCAATAGGCCCGTATCGCCGGGGAGTTGAGCCGGTACGACCACTCCCCCGTCCCGCCGTACGGATCATGCCCCGGCGTCACGATCGCGCCCGAGGAGTCCCGGACGGCGGCGACCGCGTGCCGGTTCCACTCCTCGATCCCCCGCATCATCGGCGCCTCGTGCGACGTGCCCATGACAATCCCGTACTCCGCGGCCCGCCGATGGTTCTCCGGGTCGTCCTCCGCGAAGGCCCGCCCCCACACCGCCGGCCAGAGGTAGTTCCCCTTCAGCCGCAGCAGCACCTCGAAGACCTTGCCGTAGAAGTCCGCGGTGAAGCCACCCGGATACCCCGCCGCCTTCCCCGGCCCGAAGTACGCCGGCGCCCACGTCCCGAGCGCCGGATTCTCGTCGTTGATGAAGAACCCCCGGTACTTCACCACCGGCGTCCCCTGCGAGTACCGCCCCGGCCGCACCCACACCTCACCCCGCCGCGTCGGCGGCACGTCGTCCCACCAGTGCCAGGGCGAGACCCCGATGCCGTACGAGACGTCGTACGCACCGAAGATCGTGCCGCGCGGGTCGCTCCCCGCGACGACGAACGCCCGCTCCACCCCCGGCATCGGCCGCTCGACCACCGTCTGCAGCGAGGTCTCCCAGCGGCCCCGCACCCCGGACACGTCCAGCTTCCCGGCGACCACCAGACCGTCGATCAGCGCGCTGCGGCCGATCGTGCCGACCAGCACCACCTCACGCGCGAGAACACCCCCCGGCCGTACACCGGTGACGCGTTCGATGTCGTCCCGTAGATCCCCTGCCACCCGTACGACTCCGGGGTGATCGTCAGGGTCCACCACGACCGGGGCGCCGACGAGGGGGAACGCACCCGCAGTACGCGAGAAGGAGATGTACGCACCCGCGTCCACGGACCCCGATGTCGGCAAGGTCACCCCCGACAACACCGGCACCGCGGCAACTCCCGCCCCCAGAACGGCTCTTCGGCTCACGCGCTCGCCCATGACTCATCCCTCCGAAGCGAATTTGCTCAGCGGCATGACAAATGGTGGGACGAGTGGAGGGAGGGAACAACGGGTCGTACGCGCCGAATATTTTCGTAACAGCGGCCCCCGCAACGACGAAGAGGCCCGTACGACCGAAGTCGTACGGGCCTCCCCGGAAACTACAACCGGGTCAGATCAGAACTACTTGTTGATCTTGGTGACCTGGCCGGCGCCCACCGTGCGGCCACCCTCACGGATGGCGAACTTCAGGCCCTCTTCCATGGCGACGGGCTGGATGAGCGAAACCGTCATCTCAGTGTTGTCGCCCGGCATGACCATCTCGGTGCCCTCGGGGAGGGTCACGACGCCGGTCACGTCCGTGGTGCGGAAGTAGAACTGGGGACGGTAGTTGTTGAAGAACGGCGTGTGACGGCCACCCTCGTCCTTGGACAGGATGTACGCCTGGGCCTCGAACTCCGTGTGCGGGGTGACCGAGCCGGGCTTGATGATGACCTGGCCGCGCTCGACGTCCTCGCGCTTGATGCCACGGAGGAGCAGGCCGACGTTCTCGCCCGCCTGGCCCTCGTCGAGCAGCTTGCGGAACATCTCGATGCCGGTGACCGTGGTGGTGGTCTTCTCCTGCTTGATGCCGATGATGTCAACGGTCTCGTTGACCTTCAGGACACCACGCTCGATACGGCCGGTGACGACCGTACCGCGACCGGTGATCGTGAAGACGTCCTCGACGGGCATGAGGAACGGCTTGTCGACGTCACGCTCGGGGGTCGGGATCGACTCGTCGACGGCGGCCATCAGGTCGAGGACCGTCTGGCCCCACTCCTTGTCGCCCTCGAGCGCCTTGAGCGCCGAGACCTTGACGACCGGCAGGTCGTCGCCCGGGAACTCGTACTCGGAGAGGAGCTCACGGACCTCGAGCTCGACGAGCTCCAGGATCTCCTCGTCGTCCACCATGTCGGCCTTGTTCAGGGCGACGACGATGTACGGAACGCCGACCTGGCGGGCCAGGAGCACGTGCTCCTTGGTCTGCGGCATCGGGCCGTCGGTGGCGGCGACAACGAGGATCGCGCCGTCCATCTGCGCGGCACCCGTGATCATGTTCTTGATGTAGTCCGCGTGACCGGGGCAGTCGACGTGGGCGTAGTGACGCGTCTCGGTCTGGTACTCGACGTGCGCGATCGAGATCGTGATACCGCGCTGGCGCTCCTCAGGAGCCTTGTCGATCTGGTCGAAGGCCGAGGCCTCGTTCAGGTCCGGGTACGCGTCGTGCAGCACCTTGGTAATGGCGGCCGTGAGGGTCGTCTTACCGTGGTCGATGTGACCGATGGTGCCGATGTTGACGTGCGGCTTAGTCCGCTCGAACTTCGCCTTCGCCACTGGGTCCTCCTGTGGAGTGGTTCTGGTACGCCTTACTCATCGGCGCCAGGTGATCTTTGCTGGGATGCCGCCCGCCGGGGTTCTGCTCCCGGTTTCCGGGGACGATCTCTCGTCCCGCTGCCGGTCTTCGGACCCCGGCGGTCGGTGTCAAGCCTAAAGCGTGCAAACGGTGTGTGTTACTCGCCCTTGGCCTTCGCGATGATCTCCTCGGCGACGTTCCGGGGAACCTCGGCGTAGGAGTCGAACTGCATCGAGTAGCTTGCGCGACCCGAGGTCTTGCTGCGGAGGTCGCCGACGTAGCCGAACATCTCCGAGAGGGGCACGAGGCCCTTCACGACGCGCGCACCGGCACGCTCCTCCATGGCCTGGATCTGGCCACGGCGGGAGTTGATGTCGCCGATGACCTCACCCATGTAGTCCTCGGGCGTGGTGACCTCTACGGCCATCATCGGTTCGAGGAGCACGGGGGACGCCTTGCGCGCGGCCTCCTTGAAGGCCTGCGATCCGGCGATCTTGAAGGCCAGCTCGGAGGAGTCGACCTCGTGGTAGGCACCGTCGAGAAGCGTGACGCGGACGCCCGTCATCTCGTACCCGGCGAGGATGCCGAACTGCATGGCCTCCTGCGCACCGGCGTCCACCGACGGGATGTACTCCCGCGGGATACGGCCACCGGTGACCTTGTTCACGAACTCGTACGCCGGGCCGTCGGACTCGGTGATGGGCTCGATCGCGATCTGCACCTTGGCGAACTGACCGGTACCACCGGTCTGCTTCTTGTGGGTGTAGTCCACGCGCTCGACGGCCTTACGGATCGTCTCACGGTACGCGACCTGCGGCTTACCGACGTTGGCCTCGACCCGGAACTCGCGCTTCATACGGTCGACCAGCACCTCGAGGTGCAGCTCGCCCATACCGCCGAGGATGGTCTGGCCGGTCTCCTCGTCCGAGTGAACGTGGAAGGAGGGGTCCTCCTCCGCGAGACGCTGGATGGCTACACCCAGCTTCTCCTGGTCACCCTTGGACTTGGGCTCGATGGCGACCTGGATGACCGGCGCCGGGAAGTCCATGGACTCCAGGATCACCGGGCTCTTGTCGTCACAGAGCGTCTCACCGGTCGTGGTCTGCTTCAGACCCATCACGGCGACGATGTCGCCGGCGCCCACCGCCTCGATCTCCTCACGCTTGTTCGCGTGCATGCGGTAGATCTTGCCGATGCGCTCCTTCTTGCCCTTGACGGAGTTCAGCACCGCGGTGCCGGTCTCCAGGCGGCCCGAGTAAACCCGGACGAAGGTGAGCTTGCCCAGGTGCGGGTCGCTCATGATCTTGAACGCGAGCGCGGACAGCGGCTCGTCCACGGACGGCTTGCGCTTGATCACGAGCTCCGGGTCCTTCACGTCGTGGCCTTCGATGGCCTCGACGTCAAGCGGAGTCGGGAGGTAGCGCACGACCGCGTCGAGCAGGGGCTGGACGCCCTTGTTCTTGAACGCGGTGCCACAGAACACCGGGGTGACGGTGACGCCGTCGGACTTGCCGGACGCGATGGTGACACGACGGATCGCGGCGTACAGCTGCTCCTCGGTGGGCTCGACGCCCTCCAGGAACAGCTCCATGATCTCGTCGTCGTTCTCGGCGACGGCCTCGACCAGCTTGCCGCGGTACTCCTCGGCGGCCTCGGCGTGCGTGGCCGGGATGTCGACGACGTCGTACATCTCGCCCTTCGCCGCCTCGGCGGACCACACGAGCGCCTTCATGCGGACCAGGTCCACAACGCCCTTGAAGTCCATCTCGGCACCGATCGGCAGCTGCATGATCAGCGGAACCGCACCGAGGCGGTCCTTGATCATGTCGACGCAGCGGTGGAACTCCGCGCCGGTCCGGTCGAGCTTGTTCACGAAGCAGATGCGCGGCACGCCGTAACGGTCGGCCTGACGCCACACCGTCTCGGACTGCGGCTCAACGCCGGCGACACCGTCGAACACCGTGACGGCACCGTCGAGGACGCGCAGCGAACGCTCCACCTCGACCGTGAAGTCGACGTGCCCCGGGGTGTCGATGATGTTGATGGTGTAGTCGTTGTCCTCGAGCGGCCAGTGACAGGTGGTGGCAGCAGAGGTGATCGTGATGCCACGCTCCTGCTCCTGCTCCATCCAGTCCATGGTGGCGGCGCCGTCGTGGACTTCACCGATCTTGTAGCTGACGCCGGTGTAGAAGAGGATCCGCTCAGTGGTGGTCGTCTTGCCCGCGTCGATGTGGGCCATGATCCCGATGTTGCGGACCTTGGCCAGGTCAAGTGAAGTGGTAGCCATAAGGCTTCGGTCTTCTCTCGGTCTCGATGGGGTCTGCGACTACCAGCGGTAGTGCGCGAAGGCCTTGTTGGACTCGGCCATCTTGTGGGTGTCCTCGCGCTTCTTGACGGCCGCACCGAGGCCGTTCGAAGCGTCGAGAAGCTCGTTGAGCAGACGCTCGGTCATGGTCTTCTCGCGACGGGCGCGGGAGTAACCGACCAGCCAGCGCAGCGCGAGCGTGTTGGCGCGACCGGGCTTGACCTCGATCGGAACCTGGTACGTCGCACCGCCGACGCGGCGGGACTTGACCTCGAGCGTGGGCTTGATGTTCTCCAGCGCGCGCTTCAGCGTGATGACCGGGTCGTTGCTGGTCTTCTCGCGCAGGCCCTCCATGGCGCCGTACACGATGCGCTCGGCGGTGGAGCGCTTGCCGTTCAGCAGCACCTTGTTGATCAGGGAGGTGACAAGAGGAGAACCGTAGACCGGGTCGATGATGACCGGGCGCTTCGGGGCGGGGCCCTTACGAGGCATTTTCTACTTCTCCTTCTTGGCGCCGTAGCGGCTGCGGGCCTGCTTGCGGTTCTTGACACCCTGGGTGTCAAGCGAACCGCGGATGATCTTGTAGCGAACACCGGGCAGGTCCTTCACACGACCGCCACGCACGAGCACGATGGAGTGCTCCTGCAGGTTGTGTCCCTCACCCGGAATGTAAGCGGTGACTTCGATCCCGCTGGTCAGACGCACACGCGCGACCTTACGCAGGGCCGAGTTCGGCTTCTTCGGGGTGGTCGTGAACACACGCGTGCAGACGCCACGACGCTGAGGGGAACCCTCGAGTGCGGGCGTCTTGTTCTTCTCGACCTTGTCCTGCCGGCCCTTCCGGACCAGCTGCTGGATCGTAGGCACTACTTCTCCGGTTTCTGTGTGCCGATGGTGAAGCTAACCTGGAACGTCGCCGACCCACGCGGTCGGGTGTGTCGAATCCCGCAGACTTTCGCCGGTGAGCAAAAGGGGCGCAGATTGCGGTGGCCAGTGTCGGCTCCCTTAGTGCGGTTCAAGGCACGCACGAGAGCCAGGGCACACCCCAGGCACAAGGTCTGAGCGTACCTACCTCATTCGCTGCGGTCAAAACAAATGGGTGGCACCCACGGCTCGACAGGGCTCATGCCGAAGCCGAGCCTCGTCCGCGATCTTCGAATCTACGGCTCGGAGCTCGCAGATCTACGGTACGGGAACCCTCAGGTGGAGCTCGCCGTGGCCGCGATCATCAGGAGCAGCATCAGTGCCCAGCCCGTGACCGCGAGCCAGCCGAAGATCAGGCCGGTGAGGGCGAGGCCGTCGCCGCCCTGGTCGGTTCGCTGTATTTCCGCGCGGGCGGTGTGGCCGAGGATCACCGCGGGGATGCCGGTGAGGCCCAGGGTCGGCACGATGAGCAGGCCGCAGACCAGCGAGCCGACCGCCTTGCCGTTGGTCGGCGGCACCGGGGGCGGCAGGAACGTCGGCGGCACCGGGCGGAATCCCGGCGGCGGTGCCTGGACGGCGGGCAGCATCTGCGGGCCTTGGGGCAGATCGGCGACCAGGAGCATCAACTCGCCCACCGTGCGGGCGCCGTAGGCCCGGGCGACCCGCTTCTCCAGCTCGTCCTCGCGCAGGCGCCCCTCGGCGAAACCGGCCCGGAGCACGTCCACCGTCCGCTCCCGGTCCGCCGTCGCGGCCAGCATCGACGCCCCGCTCGGCCCCTGCGGCGGCTGGTGCGGTCCTGGCCACTGCCCCTGCCACGGTGTCGGGTACGACACGGAACACCTCCCCCGGCGCCGGAGACCGAATGCCTCCATGATGCTCCAACGCACCGAAAACGGCACCGGTTCCCTCCGGGGGTATAAAAGGGGCTGCCCCCGGTGCCCCTCGTACAGGGGGACCGGGGGCGGCGGTACAGAGAGGAACGGGGCGGCGGTACAGAAAGGAACGGGGGTGGCCGACCTTCGGCGGGTGCGCCGGCGCCGCCGAGGGCGCGCTCTGCTTCTACGGCGAACTCGCCCTCCAGCCGGAACAGCTGCGCACGCCCCGCCCAGCCGACCCCCGCCAGACGCCCACCCGGATGGCGACCGCAGCAACCCCCAACTCCCCCACAGGCAAACGACAGCAGCCATCCCTCACCGGACACGCCGGAGGCCACCCGCCGCACGCTCCGCCGCGAACACGTCCTCCAGCCGGAACAGCTGCGCCCGCCCCGCCCTGCCGACCGGCGCCAGATACCCGAGCTGGACCCACTTGCGGATGGTGGCGGGCGCGACCCCGGCCTCCTGCGCGGCGAGCGGCCCGGGAATCAGCGTGGGCAGCCCGCCCCTGCCGAACGTCGTCATCGCTCCCACTCCCCCTCGTCCCAGGTGTGCCGGTAGGCCGGATCGTCGTGGCAGCCGCAGTCCGGCACCGAGCAACGGCACGCCGGGTTCACACAGAGCACCGCCCCCCGGTCCGGGAACGCCCGCAACGACACCGAGTCGCACCAGGGACAGCGCCCCGACACCCGTACGACCGTCTCGGTGTCCCCCAGCGCACGCGCACAGCGCCGAGCCATCCGCCGCGTCTCGTCCCGTACGTGCGCGGCGAGTACGGCATCGGCGGCCACCTCGTCGAGCAGCCCGGCGATCCGCCGCAACCGCTCGGGCACGGCCGCCCGCCGCGCCCGCGGCAGCCCGAGCCGCTCCCGCACGGCCTCCTCCAGTTCTACGACGCCGTCGGTGATGTCCCGGATCGTGTCGGAGATGTGCAGCCGCAGCGGGGCCGCGCTGTGGCCGGGGGCGACGAGTCCGTGCCGCTGTTCCAGGAGAAGGGCCTCGGCGCGTTCCTCGCGGAGCCGGTCGGCGAGGTCGGGCGGGGGCGGCGGGGCGGGTGCGCGGTGGGCCGGCGAGGTGCGGCCGGGGGCGAGTTCGACGGCGAGTTCGGGGAACTGCTGGAGCAGCGTGCCGATCCAGAGGGCGGCATGCGTGGTCGGGTCCGCCGGGGCGGACGCCGGACGCGGGTCAGGCAAGGGAGCCTCCCCGCGGAGCGCGCTTGGCCGGCAGCGCCGACACGACCGGGAGGAGATGCGCGGGGATCTCGACCGGGCGCCCCGAGCGGTAGAGACGGCCGCCGCACACGCCGTCGAACCAGTTGTCGGCCGGCGCGACGATCCGCTCGCAGTCCCGCCGCACCGGGCAACGGGCGCAGGCCCGCAGAACAGGGGCGGCCTCCTTGACCTTCTTCGAGAAGACGGCCTTGGGCGGGAGCCCGGCGCAGGCGGCGGCGCTCTGCCAGCCGACGGCTCCGTCGCAGCCGTAGCGGCGCGGTGGTGGGCAGGTGTCGCTGGATGTCGCGGACATCGTGGGCATGGGGCCTCCCTGGAGGACGGGTGTGGCACAGGCAGGTGGCAAGTGCCGTCCGGTCGTCCAGGTTTACAGATTGCGCGCGCGCTCGCAACGGAAACTTTGGTCACTCACCTCACATCCGCGACGACAACCCGTCACGAAACCGGCCCTCACGCCCCCATCTCCACGGAACCTCCCCCCAATTGAGGCGATTTTCCTTAGTGCTTGCACGCGAGCACGTAATTCCGTGCGCGCAAGCAAGCTAAACTCGCTGCCATCCAAAGGAAGCGAGCACACAGATGACCAGCCAGGATCTGGACGCGTTCGCCGCGTGGGTCGAGGACCTGATGCGCGACCGCGGCTACGACATCGACAGCCCGCGCGGCGGCGGCAAGTCCCGGATCGCGGACGAGGCGGGGGTCCACCGGGCCGCCGTCACCCGCCTGCTGCAGCGCCAGAGCATGCCGGACTTGGAGACCACACGCAGGCTCGCCCGCGTGCTGGGGGTGCCGGTCCGCGACATGCTCATCCGCTCCGGCCGGCTCACCGCGGAGGAACTCGCCGACCCGCACGACTACTTGGCCTCCCCCGCACCCGGCGCCGAGTTCACCCGTCGCCCCACGCTGGAGGAGGTCGCCGATCTGCTGGGGGTGCCGGCCGACCGGAGGGAGATGTTCGTGCGCGTGGTCGAGCAGTTCCTGCCGAACGACGCGCCGGCCGCGGAAACCGTGGAACACGTGCGGCATGAGGACGCACGGCTGCTGATGACCGACTGACCGGCCACCCTCCGGTCACCGGTTCGCCGGTTCGCGGTATGAGGGAACTGGTCCCTCCCTCGCCGCTCCCAGACTTCTCCCCCACTCCCCCCACCCCCTCTCCCCCACCCCCTCAGCCTCCCCCGCCCCACCCGGTTCTCGGTTTTTAGTTGCGTGCGCGCACGCTCGTCTGTCACAGTTGGTGCAGCGGCGGAGCTGCGCCCGCAGGCCGGCCGCTCAGTGCCTCGTCGCGGTGTGCAGGTGTACCGCCGCGTCCCGCACGCCCTCCCGAAGCTGCCCCGAGGTGACCCGGCATGACCACACCCACTCCACCGAGCGCCTTCCCGGACGTCGAGGCGATGATCGTCGACATCCTGGAGGACGACTCCCGGCTCTCCGGCGCGATCGTCGCCGTACAGGCACCGACCGGCTTCGACGGCACGGCCGCCGCCGTGTTCGTCAACCGGCGCGGCGGCGCCTGGGTCGGTGAACGCCACGTCGACCAGCCGCTGATCGAGCTGGAGGTGTACGGCCCGACCAAGCAGGCCGCGCACGTCCTGGCCAACGACGCCCGTCAGGCCGTACTGGCGATGGCGAACAACAAGTACGGCACGAACCTCGTCACCGAGGTCGAGGAGCAGGACGGCCCGCGCTGGCTGCCCGACTACCTCTACTCCGCGGCCAACCGCTACGTCACGGTGATGAAGGTGTACGTGGACGTCTACTGAGCCACCTCCACCGATCCCCTCCCCGGACGCTCCGCGCCGCCCCACAGACCGAAGGCCCCGCCACCCCCCGGCGGGGCCTTCTTCGTACCCGGACCTCCCGGGTACGACGGCACCCCATCCCAACTCACCTGGAAAACAAGGAGATTCACCATGGCAGGAACCAACTCCTCCGAGATCCGCATCGCCGGCGTAGGCCGCCTCTACGTCGCCCCGGCCGACACCGACGTCCCGTCGACCTTCTCCACCGACCCCGCCACCGACTGGGCGACCTGGAAGAACCTCGGGTTCACCTCCGGTGACGGTGTCACCTTCAGCAAGAAGGACAAGCTGGAGCCGGTCGACGTGTGGCAGGCGGTCAGCCCGGTGCACTTCGTGTACTCGGACCGCGACCTGACCCTCAAGTTCTCGCTGATGCAGTTCAACGAGGACACGCTGCCGTTCTTCATGGGCGGCGGCGGGGTCAGCGCGGTGACCGGTTCGACGGGCGTCTACCAGTACGACATCGCCGACCGGCCGTTCGCCGATGTGCGCGCTCTCGGGCTGGAGTTCACCGACGTCCGGGCGAGCGACGGCTCGACGGTGACGTACCGCTTCGGCATCCCGCGCGGCCAGGTCACCGCGTCGGACGACATCAAGCTGGCCCGCAAGTCGGCGGCGCAGCTCGGCATCACGTTCAGCGCGATGTCCGCGGCCGACGGTTCGCCGCTGGCCAGCTTCGTGATGAAGGACGCCGCGTACGCCGCGTCCTGACCCACCGGGGTGGGACGGGACATGTCCGCCCGTCCCACCCCGGGCCCCAACTCCCCTTACCACCGAGGCCTGTTAGGCCTGCTAAGGAGCACTCATCCCCATGACCCGTTTCGACGTCAACGCGGCCCGCGCCCAGCGGCTCGAAGCCCTCGGCCGTACCTGGTCGTTCGAACTCGACACCGAGAGCTACACCCTGCCCACCGAGCTGACCCGCGCCACCGCCAAGGCGCTGCGCAAGCTCGACGACAACGACGTGGACGGGCTGCTCCGACTCCTCCTGGGCGAGAAGCAGTTCACCCGCTTCGAGCAGCACGAGGTCACGATGCAGGACATCGCCGCCATCCTGGAGGCCTACGGCAAGGAGACCGGGCTCGGCCTGGGGGAAGGCTGAGCCTCGTCGGGTTCGTCGACGAACACGCCGAGGCCCTCGAAGCGGACCTGCTCCGCTATTACGGCATCGATCTGCTCGACTGGCACCGTGACCGGCTCTCCGCGCGCCGACTCACCGTGCTCGTACGGCAGTTGCCGCACGACAGCGCCCTCAACCGGGAGCTGCACGGCGAGGCCGCCGACTGGTCGGTGACCGACCATCTGCTGGCCGCCGCCGTGGACCATCTCGCCGCCGCCAACTGGATGTTCGCCTCCGTCAACTCGGAGGAGGGCGACCAGCCGGACCCCCCGGCACCGGTACCGCGTCCGTCGTACGGCGAGGAGACGGACAAGGAGACACCAGCACAGGGGAGCGAGCCCGAGGCCGAGGAGCCGGCTCCCTCTACGGTCCAACTGGCCCGGTTCTTCGGCTGATTGTCAGTCCACCGTGCCGTTCTCCTCGTCCCGGCGCCCGTTGGAGGCCCGGCCCTCCAACTCGTCGGCGAGGGCACGGGCCTTGGCGGAGAGCCGGGGGCGTTCCTCACTCCGGGTGCCGGGCTGGGCCGGCGAGGGTTCGGGCGGTTCCGTCCTACGTCCCTTGTCGCGCCCGGTTCCGGCGGTCAGCGGGGGCACGCTGGGCCGCCCGTTGCGCCGTACGACCGAACGCCGTTCGGCGGGCGCGGCACGCTTCTCGCGCACGTCACGGGCGGTGAGGAGGATGTCGGGGTCGGAGTCGGTATCGGGGTCCACCTGGCCCCGGGGGCCGTCGGCCACGGCCCGCTCCTGTTCCCCGCGCTCCTCTACTCGCGTCAACTCGGGCGGAGCGCTCAGCAGTTGGACATACGGAAGCTGGATGACGTCACCGCCGACATGATCGCGATCCCGCACCCGGCGCGGCCGGCGCCCGGTGCGCGCGTCCTCCTGGCCCTGGAGGTAGGCAGCGGTGATCCGTTGCTCGTAAGCCCGCCGCACAGCGGGGAGTTGCTCCTCGACCACATCGGCCCAACCCGCGCTGTAGGCGGCGAGTTCACGCCGGTCGAGTTCGGCGCGGGGCAGGATCACCAGGTCGTCGGGGGCGTGGCCGAGCCGTAGGACGAGTTCGGACAGCCGGGCGATGAGATGCGGTAGGTCGGGGGCCTGTTCGAGCCAGTCGATCACATGCGTCTGCCGCGCGTCGCTCGCGTTCCCATCCACCCCGTAGGCCTTGCTCTCGTCCCTGCCCCACCGCGCCCCCCAGCACGAGGACGGCCGCCCCGTCGCCGCCCACCGTCGTAGCCAGGCCCCAAATGCCTCACCGGGCCTGGTAATTCACCTTTCATTCACCGACGGGAGAACGGCCGGATCCTACTTCACCAACCTGGCACAACTGCCACCGCACCCCGCATCACCGCAGGTCCGGACCGCACAGCGGGCAACTGTCTTCGGCAAACACGAAACACCACCACAGGATTACTCGTACACTAGTTCGAACCGACGCTTCGAGCGCACCAGGAGCGCCACCTGTACCACCAGCCGAGCGGACAGACAGGAAAGCAGGACGACGACATGGCGACTGGCACGAGTCACTCCCCGCAGCAGCCGATCGACACCTACACCCGCCTCGCCCACCTCCTGCACTCCCCCGCCCCCGACCGCACGACCCTGCTCGACCGGCTGTACGAGGAGTTGCTCACGCGCGAGTCGCGGGCGTACGCGGCGGG
Source organism: Streptomyces sp. N50 (assembly GCF_033335955.1). Lineage (GTDB taxonomy): Bacteria > Actinomycetota > Actinomycetes > Streptomycetales > Streptomycetaceae > Streptomyces. The sequence goes on along the minus strand of NZ_CP137549.1, from coordinate 5,489,123 downwards.
CTGGACGGACGCGCTGACGGAGGCGGGGCGGGGGCGCGGCGGCCGGCCGTAAGCACCGATCACCACTCACACGGTGAACGTGCACCAGACCTGCTTCTCGTCGAACCCGGTGCGATGCCATCCCCACCGCCGCGCCAACGCCTCGACGAGCCGCAGCCCCCGCCCGCCCTCGTCCAACAGGTCGGCGCACGCGGGCAGTTCGGGCGCCAGCGTAGGAGCATGGTCGGTCACCATCACCCGCAGAAACGGCGGAGCGAACTGCCGCCCGACCCCGAGCGTCAGCTCCAGCCCCGCGAGCCCACCGCCGTGCCGTACGGCATTGGTGCACAGCTCCCCCACGGCGAGCTCGACGGAGTCGGCCAACTCGCCCAGTTTCCAGTGGTCTTGAAGCCAGACGCGGGTGCGGTGCCGGGCCTCGGCGACGGGGCGGAGGGGGTCGAGGGCGGAGGTGTCCCAACCGACGCGGGTGGGGGTGGTGTTGAAGGGCGGGAGATCCATCGTTCACCTCGCGGGGATGTCGATGAGCAGCTTGCATCACAAGCTACTAGCAGAACTAAAACGCGTGCTACCCGATTCACTAAAACGAGTACTATCCTCGAACGAGGTGGACGCCCGGCTCGCGGGTCGGCAAACTGTGCGCGCGAGCGAGGAGTTGATCCATGGCACCCCGACAGACCCCCACCATTCGCCAACGGCGCTTCGGGGCCGAGCTGCGCAGACTGCGTGAGGGCGTCGGCATGTCCGCCCCGGTCGCGGGCGAACGGCTCGGCTCCGACCGGACGATGATCTCCAACATCGAGGCCGGCCGTTTCGGCATCAGCGAGGAGCGCCTCCGCCGTCTCGCGAGCATCTACGAGTGCGACGACACCGAACTGATCGACGCCCTCGCCTCGATGACCGGCGGACGGTCGAAGGGCTGGTGGGACGAGTACCGGGGCAAGATCCCGCCGGACTTCGTGGACCTGGCGGAACTCGAACATCACGCCACCGGGCTGCGCACGCTGCAGACCGCCCACATCCCCGGCCACTTCCAGACCGAGGAGCACGCACGGGCCCTGTTCGACCTCTTCGTCCCGGCACTGCCGCGCCTGGAGGTCGAGTTGAGGATCGCCCAGCGCCTGGCGCGTCACACCGTGATCGCGGACGCCCCGGGTATTCCGTACGTCGGCCTGGTCCACGAAACGGCGCTGCGCATGCACACCGGAGGCCGCCGGGTCGCCAAGGCCCAACTCGGCCGGCTGCTGGAGGAGAGCGAACGCCCCAACGTCCGGCTGCTCGTGATCCCGTTCACCGCCGAAGGCTTCCCCATGGCCGGCGACACGATGATCTACGTCTCCGCCGCCAGCCACCACCTGGACACGGTCGAGGTGGACTCCCCCATCGGCGCGGTGTTCTTCGACTCACCGACCCAACTGGCCAACTTCCGACGACGGCTGGACTTGGTCGAACAGGTCGCGTTGAATCCGAACAAGTCGAGAGACCTCATCCTCTCGATCGCCGCCGATCTGTAAGAGGTGCCCTCGTGTCCGAGCCGAAGTGGCGCAAGTCCTCATACTCCGAGGCATCCGCCAACGCCTGCGTCGAGATGGCCGAGGCCGGACAGCACATCACGATCCGCGACTCCAAGCACCCGGAACTCCCGTGGGCAACGGTGGGGCGAGGGGCCTGGACGGAGTTCACCGGTGCCCTGCGGGCAGGTCGGCTGCGCGGGTCACCGCAGTAGCAGCCGTGAAGTGACTCAAGCGCACGGACACGGCACCACAATCCGTCCCAACGGCTGCCGTACCGATCACCGGAGTCTTCAAGACCAGCGGCCCACCCCAGCCGCCAAGTCGCACAACTGACCACCGGCACAGAGCCCGGCATCCTCGCCATCACCCACCACGGGCCAGGCCACTTCGCCGTGGACACCCTGGATGAGGCACTACAACACCCCGGCACCCAACTGGCGCACACCGACGGCCCCTTCACCTGCCGTTCCCTGATCAACGCCGGCGGTGTCAGAAGAATGAACGAGACAGGGCCACCATCACGATCCCGGCGACGAACAACGCCAACCCGCCGTACCCCATAAGGAACACCGCCAGGCGTTCGCCGCGATAGTCGATGTCCTTCCGGCCGCCGGTTTTCGCGCGCGACGGCTGTTCCGGGTCATAGATGACGGGCACTACGTCACCCGGCGAGCCGACCGGCTCCAGCATCACTTCTTCGAACTCGCCCGCAGACTCACCCTCGGGCAAGGAGACCTGTAGGTGGAGGCGCATCTGTCCGCCCACGGGTTCCCAGCGAGCGACGGTCGCCTCTCCCTCCACGCCGGCCCGCTCCAACCTCCGCAGGCGTCGATAGACCCAGAAACTGTTCAGCTGAATGAGCAGACCACACGTGCCCAGGAATATGAAGAAAATTCCCAAAAGGTCAACCGGACCGCCTGGTCTCATGATAATCCCCCTACGCAAAGAACCGGTGAGCACAGCTGCAGAAAATTAAACAGCCGCCAATCGGATAAGTCAACCGTCCGGCATCATTCGAAACGAGGCAGAAATGGCTGGCGACTCAAACACTGAAGTCCTGAAGAAAATCGCCGAACTGAAGAATGACATCAGTACGGTAAACACCACACTGAGCACACATGTAAAAAATGGCGACAATCTCAACAAAAAAGACAAGGAGGATATCCTCAACGCCATCAAGGGCGGCCCGGACGACGAGCAGAAGTCGGGCTGGCAGGCCTTCTTCGAGTCCATCGGCCTCACGGACATGATCGACGCCTTCAAGCAGTTGAGCGGCTGGAGCGTGACCGTGCTCGCCATCGCGGCCGGCATCGCCTTCCTCAAGGACAGATTCCTCAACTACGGCGCCATCGCCAACGCGCTCTGGGAGAAGATCACAGGCAAGATCTGGTCCGTCGGCGAAAGGGGCCTTCCCACCCAGCAGACTCGCGCCCAGACCGAGTCCAACAATGCCGTCACCATCAACGCGCACGGCATCACTCCTGAGCTCCTCAACGACCTCAAGACCGCACTCACCGGGCTGCCCGCAAAAGTCCACGCCTTCAACACGAAGATGGCGGAAATGAAGTCCGCAGGGACAATCAACAAGGTCACAAAGGCCATCGGGAAACTGGCCGAGAAGCTTGACCCGGACCCCACGCAGACCCTCAAGGACGTCGGCAGGGAGATCGGGAATCTCCACACGAAGCTCGAAGGCTTCGACCACGAGAAGCTCCCCAAGGCCGCGACACTGCGGGGGATTTCCGACGCCGCCAAGGAACTCAACCGGAACGCCGAAAACGTCAAGCAGATGTTCCGGGACCTGGGCGTCACATTCACCGACACCGCCAACCGCATCGCCTGATGACCCCGCTCTCTCCGAAGGAGGTGTGCAATGAGTCTCGTTAGTTCCCTCAAGAAAGCCTCCGGCTCCCTGGACGACTTCAAGTCCAAGGCGTCCGGTGCCGGTACCGCGGCCAAGGGGATCGGCAGCAACAGTCAGAAGGGCGCCGATCAACTCAAGGCGCTCAAGACCGCCGCCGACGGTTCCGGAAAGGAGTTGAAGGACCTCAAAACGTCCTCCGACCAGGCCGAGAAGTCTCTCGCCAAGGCCGGAAAGACCGGTTCCAGCGCCGGCACCAACCTCGGCAAGTACGAGACCGGGGCAGGCAAGGCGGCCAAGGGCCAGGACAAGATGAACAAGTCGATGAAGGGCAACTTCTTCGGCCTGCTCATGAGCCTGCTCCAACCGCTCATCGACAAGGTCATCGACATGGTGACCAACTCGAAGACCATGCAGAAGGTCCTGAAGCAGGCCTTCGAGGTCATCAAGGCCGTGATCAGCAGCGTCATGAAGGCCATCGAGCCGATCATGAAGAACGCCGGCAAGCTGATCAAGTCGGTCTGGAGCGGCATCAAGACGGCGATCACGAACATCGTCAAGGCCATAGCCACGGCCATCAGGACCTACGTCACCGTATGGAAGTCGATCATCACCGGCGTCCTGAAGGCGATCAGCACGGTCGTCTCCACCGTCTGGAAGGGCATCAAGGCCGTCATCTCGCCGGTCGTCAGCTGGGTCAAGTCCGCGATCCCGGACGCCTTCCGGGCCGTGAAGGACCGCCTGTCCAGCATCTGGGGCGGCCTGAAGGGCATCGCCGGCCGGGCCTTCAACGGCATCCAGGGCGCGGTCCGCGGCCCGATCAACGCCGTCATCGGGCTCATCAACCGCGCGATCGGCGCCCTCAACGGCATCCACGTCTCCATCCCCGGCTGGGTCCCGGGGGTCGGCGGCAAGACCTTCGGCGTCAGCCTGCCGAGGATCCCCGCGCTGGCCACCGGCGGTGTCGTCATGCCCCGCTCCGGCGGCGTCCCCGCCCTCCTGGCCGAGGCCGGCGAGGCGGAAGCCGTCCTCCCTCTCAGCAAGCTCGACCGTCTCCTCAAGGCAGCGGCCTCACGGGGCCGGGCGTACGCGGGCGTCTCGGGCACCGACGGCAGCGCACTCCACATAGAGAACTACTACGCCGCCGACAAGAGCACCCCCCAACGCACCGCCGACGCCCTCATGTTCCTGGCGAAGGCACGCGGATGAGCAGCGCGGCCGCACTCCGCAATCCCCTCGCCGGCGCCGCCCCCGCCCTGCGCACCTTCCGGACCAGGGTCGACCAGGTCCAGTCCGGCGTACGGTCCTTCGCCCAGCGCGTCACAGGCGCCGCCGCCGACATCGACCGCGTCACCACCCCCGCCACCCAAACTGCCACCGCCGTACAGCAGATCAAGACGAGCGCAGACACCGCCGCCCGTTCCGTCACCAGAACCGGCCAGACAGCCGCCACCACCGGCGCCTCCGGCATCAAGTCCACCGCCACCAAGGTCAGATCCGCCGGAAAATCCCTCGGGGGACTCACCACCAACCTCGGCGGTGTCTTCGCCATCGTCGGCACCCTCATCGCAGCCTCGGGTGTCCTCGGCGGCCTCCTCGACACCTTCGGCACAGCCATGACCATCGGCTCCGGCGTAATGATCATCATCAACGCCCTCACCCGCGCCAACCCCCTCGGCTTCGTCGCCGGCATCCTCCTCCCCCTGGCGGGCTGGCTGCTGGACATCGCGCTGAACTCCGAGACCGGCCAACGCCTGATGGACCAACTGGCCACGCTGATCCTGAAGTACGTCCAGAGCTACCTCACGATCCTCGGCCCGATCCTCAAACTGATCGCCGGCGCGGTGAACACCTACGTCACCGGCTACCTCACCCTGATCACCACCACCCTCTCCGTCCTCCACACGATCATCAGCACAGGCTTCGCCGCCCTCAAAGCACTCACCACCGGCGACACCCGCGCCCTCACCAGCAAGGTCTCCACGATCTGGAGCGGCTTCAAGAACGCCGTCAAACCGGCCCTGAACTGGATCACCAAGGAAATCCCGGCCGCCTTCACCCGGGTCAAGAACGCCACCTCCAACACCCTGCGCGCAATGGGCCAGTTCGTCACCACGGGCGCCCAGACCGTCGCCGGGGTCGTCAAGGGCCCTGTCGAAGGCCTGGTCGCCTTCGCGAACTGGGTGATCGACGGCCTGAACAAGCTCAGCTTCAGCATCCTCGGCAAGAAGTTCGGCGTACACCTCAGCAAGATCCCGATGCTCGCGGAGGGCGGCATCGCGATCCCCGGCGCCCGCACCGGCAGGGTCCTGTCCCTCACCGCCCTGGAACGACAACGCGCCCTCGCCGCCCGCGGCCGAACGCCCAGGCACGCCCAACGCACCCCCCACATCAGGGAGTTCCACGAGAGCAACGGCACCGGAGCCCACGGCACCGCGACCGACCTCCTCTTCCTGGCCTCCGCCCACGCCCGCGCGTGAAACGGCACGCACCCCTGACAGCGAGGTGACGGCCCCATGGCCGATCAGACGACGCCCACATCCACCACACTCACCACATCGACCGACGACGTACCCCCCGGCTCACTCATCACCCGCGACGGGCAGATGCAGTGGGCCGGACTGCTGCTCGGCCCCGGTACGCCGTACGAGATCGGCAGTGACGGCCTGACCGGCTGGGAGGACCTGCCGGACTACGACACCACAGACGCCGACCACCCCACCGCGCACGGCGCCTGGCCGGGCGCACGCTACGCCAAGCCCCGCAAGGTAGGCGGCTCGATCTGGACCGTACCCCCGCAGGACGACACGGCCTCCTCCCTCTCCGCGATGCGAGCCCTGCGCCAGGCACTCCTGCTGGGCGACTCCGAACGCTGGCTGGCGGTACGGCTGCACGGCGAGACCCTGGCCATCCGAGCCCGGGTCAGCCAGCGCGTCCTCGCCGCCGACCGGACGTACACCACACAGGGCGTCTCCAAGGCGTCCGTCCAGTGGTACGCCACCGACCCCCGCCGCTACACGGTCGACGAACAAACGGCGGTCACCGGCGCCCCGCAACCAGAAAGCGGCCTCACCTGGCCCCTGACCTGGCCGCTGAACTGGGGCCAGGCGTCATCCACCGGCGACGTGGGCGCCGACAACTCCGGCTCGGCGCCCACCCACCCGATCCTCACCTTCACCGGCCCCTGCACCAACCCCACGGTCACAGACCGGACTTCGGGCCGCCGGCTGCGCTACGAGATCGGACTGGCGACCGGCGACGAACTGGTCGTAGACACAGCGGCCGGCACAGTCACCCTCAACTCCACAGCCTCCCGCCGCCACACCGCGGCAGCGGACAGCAGCCCCGAGGAACTCTTCGCCTTCGAACCGGGCCGAGCCGACCTGGCCTTCCGCCCCGACACCTACGACACCGGCGCCCAACTGTCGGTCCGCTGGCGCTCGGCGGATTGGTAACGCCCACGAGCCCGCAGCCGCCGACGAGACGGGAGCGGGTCGTGGCGGTACGGCGCAGCCCGCCGCGTAGCCGGCACCAACCCCCTCAACCGTGGTGACAAACCCAGGGGCCCGAGTGCGGCGGGCTCGCCGTACCGCCACGACCCCGACCCCACAGCACACCCGCGGGCGCACCCACCCCACCCCAAACCAAACCACCCCACCCCACCCCAGGAGACCCATACATGAACCTCCGCAGCGCATGGGTGGCCGAGACCGGCCAGACCCGCGAGGACACCCGCCTGACCCAGCTGGGCGCGACCACCCCCGCCAACCCCCTGGAAGTCCGCTCCGGCATCCTCCCCGGGAGCTACGACGGCCTCAACCGCATGTCCGGCTTCTGGCTGGAGGGCGCGGCAGGGGCGATGTCGGCAACCGTCCACGAGGGCCGCGCCGTAGTCGCGGCGGGCGCCACCCAGGGCGCCTACCCGGTCACCCTCCCCGAACCGACCGCCCTCACCTTCACCGACGGCGACGCGACCAACCCCCGCATCGACCTCGTGGTCCTCAGGATCTACGACTCCCTCTACGACAACTCCGGCCAGACGAAGGCGACCCTGGAAATAGTCAAGGGCACCCCGGCCGCAACCCCAACACCCCCGCTGATCCCCGGCATCGGACTCGCCCTCTACCAGGTCAAGGTCGCCGCAGGCATCAGCGCCGGCAAGGGCGGCATCACCTGGAGCACCGACGTCACCGACCTCCGCACCCCCGTGGTCGCGGTCGGCGGCATCCTCCCCGCGTACGGCGAGACCGGCACCGGCGCCTACCCGGGCCAGTTCCGCGACTCCGGCGGCGCGCTCCAGCGCTGGGACGGCTCGGCCTGGGTGTCGTACGCCAGCGCGCTCGGCGGCATCGCCCCGGCCGGCGCGGTCGCCACGGCGAGCTACACCGGCCAGTACAGGGACACCTCCGCCGGGGTACTGCAACGCTGGAACGGCACGAGCTGGATCAACTACCTCCCCTCCCCGACCTGGACCGACTACACCCCGGTATGGGGCGCCGAGACCGGCACCACGCCCGCGATCGGCAACGGCACGCTGGCGGGGTCGTACGTGAGGCTGGGGACGGTCGTACACGTCCGGATCTACCTGAAGATCGGCTCCACGACCAACCTGACCGCCCAGGACGTCAACGCCAACTGGACGTTCCGGCTTCCGGTCCTGCCGGTCGCCACCCCCACGTGGAAGCTCGACGGACGGGTGCTGAACGCGGAGTACTTCGACTCCTCCAGCGGGCTGCTGTACCAGGGCAGCGGCCTGCTCGCGGTGAGCGGCGCCCTCGGCTTCGTCCGCTCGGTGCGCGACACCCTCGCGAACAACGACGTCATCTGGGACAAGTCGGCGCCCGTCACCTGGGGCACCGGTGACGTCCTGTCCATCCACGGCACCTACGAGTGTGCGCCGTGACCGTGACCTCCGCATGGCTGTCCCCGGACAGCCAGACCCGCGCCGACACCCGCACCGCCCAGATCGGCGCGCTCACCCCGGTCACCGACATCAAGGGCCGCTCGGGCGTCCTGCCGGGCTCCGACGGCGGGGTCTACCGCGTCACCGGCCTCTGGCTGGCCGGCACGACCGGCACCATGAGCGGCACCGTCGGCGTGGGCCGGGCCGTGGTCCAGTCGTCGATCGCCCGCGGCGCCTACCCGGTCGCGGTCACCGAACCGGTCCCGCTGACCTTCACGGACGGCGACGCCCTGTACGGCCGTATCGACCTGGTCGTGCTGCGGATCCACGACGACGAGTACGACGGCTCGGGCCGCAGCGAGGCCGCGGTCGAGATCGTGCGGGGCACCCCGGCCGCCGTCCCGGTCGCCCCCGCCGTACCGGACGTCTCGCTGCCGCTGTTCACGGTGGCGGTGGCCGCCAACACCAGTTCGGGCGGCGGCGGTATCCCCTGGACCACCGCGAGCACCGACCTCCGCCCGACGACCGTTCCGCTGGGCGGCATCCTGCCGACCCGCTCCGACGACACCGCAGCGGGCGGCTACCCCGGCCACTACCGCGACATCACCGACACGCTCCAGCGCTGGAGCGGCACGGCCTGGGTGCCGTATCCGAAGGGACTCGGCGGTATCGCCCCGGCGGGCGCACTGACGACCGGCGGCTACACGGGCCAGTACCGCGACACCGCAGCCGGCCAGCTCCAGCGCTGGAACGGCACCGCCTGGCAACCCGCCCTACCGGGCCCGGCGTTCGCGCAGTCGCTGGACGCGGGTTACACCACGTCGACGACGTACACGGCAACGCTCACGGACACCGCGCTCACCACGCTCACACTCAACTTCACGGCGCCACCGTCCGGTTCGGTGATCATCGCCCTGGGCGCCCGCGTCTACACGACGAGCAGCGAGACGACGACCGCGCACATGTCCCCGCAGGTCACCCTCGGCACCACGGTGATCTGGGCGGCGGACGACGAACGAGCCGCGTCCGGCTCAGGCGCGGTCGGCAAGTCGGTCTCGACCCAACTACGGCTCAACTCCCTCACCCCGGGCGCCACTTACACGATCACGGCCATGCACAGATCGACGTCCTCGACCGTCCCCGCCTGGTTCGACACGATCCACCTCCGCACAGACCCCATCGCCTGACGCTGCGACTCCCCACCCTCCACAACTCGCCTCTCCCCCAACTCCCCACCCCCAGAACGGAGTTCACCCATGCCCACCCGCTCCGGCTGGCTGTCCCCGGACAGCCAGTCCCGCGAGGACACCCGGCTCATCTCGCTCGGCGCCCTCACCCCGACCTCCGCCGTCCAGGTCCGCTCCGGCATCCTCCCTGGATCGTCCACCGGCCTGTACCGCATCAATGGCTTCACCCTGACCGGCGCCACCGGCACCATGAGCGGCACCGTCAGCCCCGGCCGAGCGATCGTCCAGTCCACCGACACCCGCGGCGCCTACCCGATCGCGCTGACCGAGTTCGAGAACGTGACGTTCGCGGACGGCGACGCCCTCTACGGCCGTATCGACCTCCTCGTCCTGCGGATCTACGACGACGTCTACGACGGCTCGGGCCGCACCGAGGCCGTCGTCGAGATCGTCCAGGGCACCCCCGCGGCCACCCCGGCGATCCCGGCCACCCCCGACCTCGCCGTCCCGCTGTACCAGGTCGCCGTACCCAAGAACACGAGCGCGGGCACCGGCGGCATCGCCTGGACCACCGCCCTCACCGGCGTCCGTACCGCGACGGTCGCGATCGGCGGCATCCTCCCGGTCACCACCGACTCCACCAACGGCTCCTACCCCGGCCAATACCGCGACCTGAACGGCCAGTTGCAGCGCTGGAACGGCACCGCCTGGACCGACTACCCGGTCCTGCCGACCTGGCAGAGCTGGACCCCGACCTGGACCACCACCAGCGGACTGGCGACCCCGTCCTTCGGCAACGCGGCCCTGAGCTGCCGGTACGTGAAGTTCGGGACGACCGTGCACCTGAACTTCCAGATCGTCTTCGGCAGCACCACCTCCTTCGGCACCAGCCCCACCATCAGCGACGGCTGGCGCTTCTCGCTGCCGGTCGCCGCCGCCGCGACCCGTATGTCGATCGGCTTCGCCGAGATGTCGGCCAACACCGCGAACAACCGCGTCATGGCCCGCATCTACCCCAGCACCACCGGGGGCTTCGAGCTCGTCACCGCCTCGGGCCAGCCGACCGCCGTCGCCCTCGCCAACACCGGCGGAGTCGACTCCATCACCCCGTGGACCTGGGCGAGCGGCTACACGATCTTCGGCACCGCGACCTACGAGGCCGCCGCATGACGACCGTCAACACGCCCTACCGGGCGATCTTCTGCGACCTGCTCACCGACAGCACCATCGACATCCTCCCCCTGCGGGACGTCACGGTCGACGACTACATCGGCAAGGCCGGCTCCCTGTCGGGCACGATCCCGGTCCCGGACGCGGCGATGGCCGCCCGGGTCCGCCGTATCGAGGAGGGCCGCACCTCGGTCTACCTCCAGCGCGGCAACGATCTGTGGTGGGGCGGCATCGTCTGGACGAGCACGCTTCAGAGCGACGACCAGGGCGTGCTCACCCTCGGCGTCCAGGCGGCGACCTTCGAGTCGTACGCGGGACGACGCCTGATCCGGGCGACGACACCCGAGTACGACCCCGGCTACCAACTAACGCTCACCGGCGACCAGTTGGACATGGCCAGGGCCCTGTGGACGGACCTCCAGACCGCACTCCCCGGCGGCGACATCGGCGTCAGTCACGGCACCGAGACCTCCGGGGTGACCCGCTCGGCGAGCTACCGCGACGGCGACGAGACGGTCTACCTCGACGCGCTGGACGCCCTGGCCGCGCTGGAGAACGGCTTCGAGCACTACATCTCGGTGTACACGGACCCGACGACCGGCACCCGCGTACGCCGCCTCCGCCTCGGCAGCCCGAAGATCCTCACCGGGGCGACCGACCTGGTGATGGACAGGCCCGGCACGATCCTGGCGTACTCCTTCCCCCGGGACGCCACCCGCGGCGGCACCACGGACCGGGCCCGAGGCGCCTCCACCAACACGGACCAGGCAAGCGAGTCCCGCCCCCTGTGCTCCACGGTCGCGGTCGCCAACAACCTGATCGGACAAGCGGGTTACCCCCGCATCGACCTCACCTCGGACCACAACGACATCACCGACGCGGCCACCCTCACCGCGCTCGCCCGCACCGAACTGGCCGCGGCCACCGGCGCGGTGGTGATCCCCGAGATCAGCGTGCGCCTGGACGACCTGGTCCCGTCGGCGCTGATCGGCCGCACGGTCCGCATCCGGATCACCGACGAGTGGTACGCCGAGGGCCTCGACACCCGTTACCGGATCATCGGCGTCAAGGTCAGCCCCGCCCAGCGCGGCCGCCCCGACACCGCCGACCTCTACCTGGAGGAGGCCTGATGCCCCAGCTCCCCGAAGACATCATCGACCGGCTCACCCAGATGGAACGCCGCATCCAGCAGCTCTCCACCGCGGTCAACACCCGCCCGGCCCTCAACACGGTCTCGGGCGGCACGCTGGAGGTGGGCCCGGCCACCGGATCCCCGGTCTTCAAGATCGGCAAGTGGCCCGGCGCCGACGAGTACCGCATGGAACTCCGCCGCCAGACAGGCCAGTTGGCGATGAGCATGTACAACGGCGACGGCACCGCCACCTCACTCCAGCCCCTCCGCCTCTACGACAAGGCAGAGCGCGAGATCCTCTCGGACGACATCAGCACGGGCGGCCTGGCCCGCCCCTGGCTGAACATGCTGCCCCCACAGGACACGAGCACGACCCGCTGGCCACAAACAACCTCAACGTCAATGACGACGATCGCGATGTCCTACAACATCGCCTGGCAGCCGAAGATGCGCCTGGTCATGAACACCCGCGCCAGCTCCGGCGCCACCGGCTCCGTCCAGGTCCTCGTCAACGGCGCCCAGTGGGGCAGCACGGTCAGCGCCGGCACGGACTTCATCTACGAGGCCCTGATCAGCTCCGACTTCGGCACGGTCTACGGCACCCAGCTCAAGGTCGAGGTCCAGGCCCAGGTCACCAGCGCCTCCGGCACGGTCTACGCCAACCCGATCCTGATGTACGGCCGCCAAACCTGAGAAGGGACACGACAACCCATGGACATCGACACCACCCAACCCTGGGGCCTGGCCATCGACTTCGCGGGCCGAGCCACCATCACCGAGGCCGGCCACACGATCTACGTCAACGTCTCCGACTCCAGCTACAACAGCATCATCGCCCCCGACTCGGTCAGCGGCACCTACGCCCCCGTGACGGTGGCCGCCCAGTTCACAGAGTGGGGCGCGAACGGCTCCGCCATCCGCGGCAGCGCCCGCACCACAATCATGCCCATCGGCACAGCGATGGTCGTCCCCGACCAGACCGCCATCCAGACGGTGGTGGCCTCGGCCTTGGCCAACTTCGTTGAAAACACAGCCGCGTACACGACCTTGGCCGCCAAGTGGACCCCGCCGACCGACGGTTCGGGCGAGGGAGACGGCGACGGCGACGGCGACGGCGACGGCACCGAGGACCCCACGGCGACCGCCTAACCCTCCAACTCCCCGCACCCTCACGCCTTCAGGGCCGCGGGCCTGCACCGACCATGCGGCTACCCCCGCGCGAACGCACCCAACCCACTCATCCCGCCCACCCCAACCCCCCAGGGGCGCGGGGAACTGCGCGACCAGCCCCCACCCACCCGCACTCCGCACACGACCCGAGCCACCCACCCCGGCCCGGGTTTTTTCATGCCCACCCCCGCCGACCAGGAAGGCACCCCATGGCCACACCCCTCTCCCCCGACGCCCTCATCACCGCCCTCAAAGCCGAGGGCATCACCGTCATCGAGCACCCCGGCTGGCGCACCAACAACCGCAACAGCAAGGGCAGTTGGGGCCCGGTGAACGGCGTCGTCATCCACCACACCGTCACCACCGGCACCACAACCTCCGTCAACCTCTGCTACAACGGCCACTCCGAACTCCCCGGCCCCCTCTGCCACGGGGTAATCGCGAAGGACGGCACGGTCCACCTGGTCGGCAACGGCCGAGCCAACCACGCAGGCAGCGGCGACGGAGACGTACTGAAGGCAGTCATCGCCCAAAGCGCGACCCTCCCCGCCCCGAACCAGAACAACACGGACGGCAACGTCCACTTCTACGGCTTCGAGTGCGTCAACCTCGGCGACGGCAAGGACCCCTGGCCGGCAGTCCAGCTGGACGCGATGGTCCGAGCCTCGGCCGCCCTCTGCCGAGCACACGGCTGGAACGCCCACTCGGTCATCGGCCACAAGGAGTGGACGAACACCAAGATCGACCCGCGGGGTTTCACGATGGCCGACTTCCGCACCCGGGTGACCACCCGCCTCGGCACCAAGGTGACACCGCCCGCCAAGCCCGCCCACCAGCCCTTCCCCGGCGCCGACTGGTTCAAGAAGAACCCCAATTCGGCGATCGTCACCGCGATGGGCAAGCGCCTAGTCGCCGTCGGCTGCTCGGCGTACACCTCGGGTCCCGGCCCCCAGTGGACCACCGTGGACAAGGCCTCCTACGCCAAGTGGCAGCGCAAGCTCGGCTACACCGGCACCGCGGCGGACGGCTGGCCGGGAGCCACGTCCTGGATCGCGCTGAAGGTCCCGTACAGCTCCTGAACCCCTCGGAAAGGCAAGGTCCACCCATGTCAGAGGCCGCCAAGCGCACCCTCCGTACCGTTCTCCAGACCGCTGTCGGCCTGTGTGTCCTGCTGCCGGCGGTCGTCGACGCCGCCGGTGTCCCGGACACCCTGCCCTGGGTGGCCGCGGCGCTGGCCGCAGCCGCCGGCGTCACCAGGGTCATGGCCCTGCCCGCCGTACAGGCGCTGTTGCCGTCCTGGCTGCGCACCGACGGGCCGGCGGCCGGGGACGGCGCGCTGCTGAAGCTGGTCAAGGCCGAGCCGGAACGGGAGGACGCGTGAACGAACCCACGTCCCTGTCCGACCCGATCGCCGTCGCCGTGGAACTGGAACGGCTGCGCGGAACCGTGGAGGCCGGCTTCGCCCGGGTCGACGGCTCCCTCGCCCTGCTGGTCCAGCGCAGCGACCAGACCGACCGCCAACTCGCCGACCACGAACAGCGGTTGGACGCCCTGGAACGCTCCCGCTGGCCGCTCGCCAGCATCGGCGCCCTGGCCGCCATAGCGACCGTCGTCGTCACGGCCTGGGAGCTGACAACGCACTGAGCAGTATGTGGAAACGCCGAAGGGCGGCACCCCGTGCGGGGTGCCGCCCTTCAACGCGTTTCAGCTACTCACTGGTTGTACGGACCGTAGTCGTAGTCCTCCAGCGGGACGGCCTGGCCGGAGCCCGTGCCGAACGGCGAGTAGTCGATGTCGTCGTAGCCGACGGCCGAGTACATCGCGGCCTTGGCTTCCTCGGTCGGCTCGACCCGGATGTTGCGGTAGCGGGACAGGCCCGTACCGGCCGGGATGAGCTTACCGATGATGACGTTCTCCTTGAGGCCGATCAGGGAGTCGGACTTGGCGTTGATCGCCGCGTCCGTCAGAACCCTGGTCGTCTCCTGGAAGGACGCCGCCGACAGCCAGGACTCCGTGGCCAGCGAGGCCTTGGTGATACCCATGAGCTGCGGACGACCGGAGGCCGGGTGACCGCCCTCCTGGACCACACGACGGTTCTCCTGCTCGAAGCGCGAACGCTCGACCAGCTCGCCGGGCAGCAGCTCGGCGTCGCCGGACTCGATGATCGTCACGCGGCGGAGCATCTGCCGGATGATGATCTCGATGTGCTTGTCGTGGATCGACACACCCTGCGAGTTGTAGACCTTCTGGACCTCGCCGACCAGGTGGACCTGGACGGCACGCTGACCCAGGATGCGCAGCACGTCGTGCGGGTTGGTGGCACCCACGGTGAGCTTCTGGCCCACCTCGACGTGCTCGCCCTCGCTGACCAGGAGACGGGCGCGCTTCGAGATCGGGAACGCCGTCTCGTCGCTGCCGTCGTCCGGGGTGACGACGAGCTTCTTGGTCTTCTCGGTCTCCTCGATCCGCACGCGGCCCTGGGCCTCGGAGATCGGGGCGACACCCTTGGGCGTACGAGCCTCGAAGAGCTCGACGACACGGGGCAGACCCTGGGTGATGTCGTCACCGGCCACACCACCGGTGTGGAAGGTACGCATCGTCAGCTGGGTACCGGGCTCACCGATGGACTGGGCGGCGATGATGCCGACCGCCTCACCGATGTCGACCAGCTTGCCGGTGGCCAGCGAGCGGCCGTAGCACATGGCGCAGGTGCCGACGGCGGACTCGCAGGTCAGGACCGAGCGGGTCTTGACCGTCTCGATGCCGTGCTTGACCAGCTCGTCGATGAGGACGTCGCCGAGGTCGGTGTTGGCCGGGGCCAGCACCTTGCCGTCGACGGTGATGTCCTCGGCCAGCGCACGGGCGTACACGCTGGTCTCGACGTTGTCGGCCTTGCGCAGGACACCGTCCGCGCCGCGCTCCGCGATGTGCAGCTTGAGGCCGCGGTCGGTGCCGCAGTCCTCCTCGCGGATGATGACGTCCTGGGAGACGTCGACCAGACGACGGGTGAGGTAACCCGAGTCGGCGGTACGGAGGGCCGTGTCGGCCAGACCCTTACGGGCACCGTGGGTGGAGATGAAGTACTCCAGCACGGACAGGCCTTCACGGAAGGACGCCTTGATGGGACGGGGAATCGTCTCGTTCTTGGCGTTCGACACCAGACCACGCATACCCGCGATCTGACGCATCTGCATCATGTTTCCTCGGGCACCCGAGTCGACCATCATGAAGATGGGGTTGGTCTTCGGGAAGTTCGCGTTCATCGCCTCGGCGACCTCGTTGGTCGCCTTGGTCCAGATCGCGATGAGCTCCTGCGTGCGCTCTTCCTTGGTGATCAGACCGCGCTCGTACTGCTTCTGGACCTTCTCGTCCTGCGCCTCGTAGCCCTTGACGATCTCCTTCTTCGCCTCGGGAACGACGACGTCGGAGATGGCCACGGTGACACCGGAACGGGTCGCCCAGAAGAAGCCGGCCGCCTTCAGGTTGTCGAGCGTCGCCGCCACGATGACCTTGGGGTAGCGCTCGGCCAGGTCGTTGACGATCTCGGAGAGCTGCTTCTTGCCCACCGAGTAGTCGACGAACGGGTAGTCCTCGGGCAGCAGCTCGTTGAAGAGCGCGCGGCCCAGGGTCGTACGCAGGCGGAAGGTGTCACCCTGCTGCCACTCGGGCTCGCCCTCCTCGCGGACCGGCGGCACCCAGCCACGCGGCGGGATGGTGCCCACCGGGAAGCGGATGTCCACAGCCGACTGGAGCGCCAGCTCGCCGCCGTCGAACGCCATCGTCGCCTCGGCCGTGGAGCCGAACGCGCGGCCCTCGCCCTTGACGTCGCGGAGTTCACCGTCGGTGGTGAGGAAGAACAGACCCAGCACCATGTCCTGGGTCGGCATGGTGACGGGACGACCGTCGGCCGGCTTCAGGATGTTGTTCGAGGACAGCATCAGGATGCGGGCCTCGGCCTGCGCCTCCGCGGAGAGCGGCAGGTGCACGGCCATCTGGTCACCGTCGAAGTCCGCGTTGAACGCGGTGCAGACGAGCGGGTGGATCTGGATGGCCTTGCCCTCGACCAGCTGCGGCTCGAAGGCCTGGATGCCGAGGCGGTGCAGCGTGGGCGCACGGTTCAGCAGAACCGGGTGCTCCGCGATGACCTCTTCGAGGACGTCGTAGACGACCGTGCGGCCGCGCTCGACCATGCGCTTCGCCGACTTGATGTTCTGCGCGTGGTTCAGGTCCACCAGGCGCTTCATCACGAACGGCTTGAAGAGCTCCAGCGCCATGGCCTTCGGCAGACCGCACTGGTGCAGCTTCAGCTGCGGGCCGACGACGATCACGGAACGCGCGGAGTAGTCCACACGCTTGCCGAGCAGGTTCTGACGGAAACGACCCTGCTTGCCCTTGAGCATGTCGCTCAGGGACTTCAGCGGGCGGTTACCCGGGCCGGTGACCGGACGGCCACGGCGACCGTTGTCGAACAGCGCGTCGACGGCCTCCTGAAGCATGCGCTTCTCGTTGTTGACGATGATCTCGGGGGCACCGAGGTCGAGAAGGCGCTTCAGGCGGTTGTTGCGGTTGATCACACGGCGGTACAGGTCGTTCAGGTCGGAGGTCGCGAAGCGGCCACCGTCCAGCTGCACCATCGGGCGGAGGTCCGGCGGGATGACCGGGACGCAGTCGAGGACCATGCCCTTGGGGCTGTTGGAGGTCTGCAGGAACGCAGACACCACCTTGAGCCGCTTCAGCGCACGGGTCTTCTTCTGGCCCTTGCCGGTACGGATGATCTCGCGAAGCCGCTCGGCCTCTTCGTCGAGGTCGAAGGACTCCAGGCGCTTCTGCAGCGCCGCGGCACCCATCGAACCGTCGAAGTACGTGCCGAAGCGGTCACGCAGCTCGCGGTAGAGGAGCTCGTCACCTTCGAGGTCCTGGACCTTGAGGTTCTTGAACCGGGTCCACACCTCGTCCAGGCGGTCGATCTCGCGCTGCGCACGGTCGCGCAGCTGCTTCATCTCGCGCTCGGCACCTTCGCGCACCTTGCGGCGCACGTCGGCCTTGGCACCCTCGGCCTCAAGCTCGGCCAGGTCGGTCTCGAGCTTCTTGGCGCGGGCCTCGAGGTCGGAGTCACGCCGGTTCTCGACCTGCTGACGCTCCACGGAGACGTGCGCCTCCAGCGAGGGCAGGTCACGCGTACGGCGCTCTTCGTCGACGAACGTGATCATGTACGCCGCGAAGTAGATGACCTTCTCGAGGTCCTTCGGGGCGAGGTCGAGCAGGTATCCCAGACGCGACGGGACACCCTTGAAGTACCAGATGTGGGTGACGGGCGCGGCCAGTTCGATGTGGCCCATCCGCTCACGGCGCACCTTGGCGCGGGTCACCTCGACGCCGCAGCGCTCACAGATGATGCCCTTGAAGCGAACGCGCTTGTACTTGCCGCAGTAGCACTCCCAGTCCCGGGTCGGACCGAAGATCTTCTCGCAGAAGAGTCCGTCCTTTTCGGGCTTGAGCGTGCGGTAGTTGATGGTCTCAGGCTTCTTGACCTCGCCGTGGCTCCACTGACGGATGTCGTCAGCGGTGGCCAGACCGATCCGGAGCTCATCGAAGAAGTTGACGTCGAGCACTATGCGTCAATCCCTCTCAGGGTTGTAAGTCTTGGGGTCTGATACGGGGGTCCTGGGGCCGGAGACCTGCGCGCGGCAGGTCTCCGGACTCCCGTCAGACCTCTTCGACGCTGCTCGGCTCGCGCCGGGACAGGTCGATGCCGAGCTCCTCCGCTGCGCGGAAGACATCCTCGTCGGTGTCACGCATCTCGATGGACATACCGTCACTGGACAGCACCTCCACGTTCAGGCAGAGCGACTGCATCTCCTTGATGAGCACCTTGAAGGACTCGGGGATGCCGGGCTCGGGGATGTTCTCGCCCTTGACGATGGCCTCGTAGACCTTCACGCGGCCGGTGACGTCGTCGGACTTGATCGTCAGCAGTTCCTGGAGGGCGTAAGCGGCGCCATAAGCCTCAAGCGCCCACACCTCCATCTCGCCGAAGCGCTGACCACCGAACTGCGCCTTACCACCCAGCGGCTGCTGGGTGATCATCGAGTACGGACCGGTCGAACGGGCGTGCAGCTTGTCGTCGACCAGGTGGTGCAGCTTCAGGATGTACATGTAGCCGATCGAGATCGGCTCCGGGAACGGCTCGCCGGAGCGGCCGTCGAACAGGTTGGCCTTTCCGGACGCCTGGACCAGCCGGTCGCCGTCGCGGTTCGGGATCGTGGCCTCGAAGAGACCGGAGATCTCGTCCTCGCGGGCACCGTCGAAGACCGGGGTCGCGACGTTGGTACCCGGCGCGACCTGGTCGGCGCCGATGACCTGGAGCCGGCGGGCCCAGTCCTCGCTGAGACCGGAGACGTCCCAGCCGCGGCTGGCGAGCCAGCCGAGGTGGATCTCCAGGACCTGTCCCGGGTTCATTCGGGACGGGACACCCAGCGGGTTCAGGATGATGTCGACCGGAGTTCCGTCCTCGAGGAACGGCATGTCCTCGATCGGCAGGATCTTCGAAATAACACCCTTGTTGCCGTGACGGCCGGCCAGCTTGTCGCCGTCGGTGATCTTGCGCTTCTGCGCAACATACACCCGGACCAACTGGTTGACGCCGGGCGGCAGTTCGTCGCCCTCCTCGCGGTCGAAGACGCGGACGCCGATGACCTTGCCGATCTCGCCGTGCGGCACCTTCAGCGAGGTGTCGCGCACCTCGCGCGCCTTCTCACCGAAGATCGCGCGGAGCAGGCGCTCCTCGGGGGTCAGCTCGGTCTCACCCTTGGGCGTGACCTTGCCGACGAGGATGTCACCGGCGACGACCTCGGCACCGATACGGATGATGCCGCGCTCGTCGAGGTCGGCGAGGACCTCCTCGGAGACGTTCGGGATGTCCCGGGTGATCTCCTCGGGGCCCAGCTTGGTGTCACGGGCGTCGACCTCGTGCTCCTCGATGTGGATCGAGGAGAGGACGTCGTCCTGCACGAGGCGCTGCGACAGGATGATCGCGTCCTCGTAGTTGTGACCCTCCCAGGGCATGAACGCCACGAGCAGGTTCTTGCCGAGCGCCATCTCGCCGAACTCGGTCGCCGGACCGTCGGCCAGCACCTGGCCGGCGATGACCCGGGCGCCCTCGTCCACGACAACCTTCTGGTTGACGGAGGTGCCCTGGTTGGAGCGGGAGAACTTGGCGAGGCGGTACGTGGTGTACGTGCCGTCGTCGTTGGCGGTGGTGATGTAGTCCGCGGAGACCTCCTGGACCACACCGTCCTTCTCCGACTTCAGGACGTCACCGGCGTCGACCGCACAGCGGTACTCCATGCCGGTGCCGACCAGCGGCGCCTCGGACTTGATGAGCGGCACGGCCTGACGCATCATGTTCGCGCCCATGAGGGCACGGTTGGCGTCGTCGTGCTCCAGGAAGGGGATCATCGCGGTCGCGACGGACACCATCTGGCGCGGCGAGACGTCCATGTAGTCGACCTCGTCACCGGGGACGTAGTCGACCTCTCCGCCACGGATGCGGACCAGGACGCGGGACTCCTCGAAGCGGAACTCGTCCGTCAGCGGCGCGTTGGCCTGCGCGATGACGAATCGGTCCTCTTCGTCGGCGGTCAGGTAGTCGACCTCGTCGGTGACGACACCGTCGGTGACCCGGCGGTACGGCGTCTCGACGAAACCGAACGCGTTGACCCGGCCGTAGGAGGCGAGCGAGCCGATCAGGCCGATGTTCGGGCCTTCCGGGGTCTCGATCGGGCACATGCGGCCGTAGTGCGAGGGGTGCACGTCACGGACCTCGAAGCCGGCCCGCTCACGGGAGAGACCACCCGGGCCAAGAGCCGACAGGCGGCGCTTGTGGGTGAGACCCGACAGCGGGTTGTTCTGGTCCATGAACTGCGACAGCTGGCTGGTGCCGAAGAACTCCTTGATGGAGGCGACGACCGGCCGGATGTTGATCAGGGTCTGCGGCGTGATCGCCTCGACGTCCTGGGTCGTCATCCGCTCGCGGACGACGCGCTCCATACGCGCCAGGCCCGTACGGACCTGGTTCTGGATGAGCTCGCCGACGTTGCGCAGACGACGGTTGCCGAAGTGGTCGATGTCGTCGGTCTCGACGACGATCGTCGTGCCGTTGTCGCCAACGGTCTCGGTCTCGCCGGCGTGCAGCTTCACCAGGTACTTGATCGACGAGATGATGTCCTCGACGGTCAGGACGCCGGCGTCGAGCGGGGCTTCGCCGCCCAGCTTCTTGTTGACCTTGTAGCGGCCGACCTTGGCGAGGTCGTAGCGCTTCGGGTTGAAGTACAGGTTCTCAAGAAGCGTCTGCGCGGCCTCGCGGGTCGGGGGCTCGCCCGGACGCAGCTTGCGGTAGATGTCGAGGAGCGCGTCGTCCTGGCCCTGGGTGTGGTCCTTCTCCAGGGTGGCGCGCATGGACTCGTACTCGCCGAACTCCTCCAGGATCTGCTCGGTCGTCCAACCGAGAGCCTTGAGCAGGACGGTGACGGACTGCTTGCGCTTGCGGTCGATGCGGACACCGACCATGTCGCGCTTGTCGATCTCCATCTCCAGCCAGGCACCCCGGGAGGGGATCACCTTGGCGGAGAAGATGTCCTTGTCGGACGTCTTGTCGATCGAGGAGTCGAAGTAGACGCCCGGCGAGCGGACCAGCTGCGACACGACGACACGCTCGGTGCCGTTGATGACGAAGGTGCCCTTGTTGGTCATGAGCGGGAAGTCGCCCATGAAGACCGTCTGGGACTTGATCTCGCCGGTCTCGTTGTTGGTGAACTCAGCGGTTACGAAGAGCGGGGCGGCGTACGTGAAGTCGCGCTCCTTGCACTCGTCGATGCTGTTCTTGGGAGGTTCGAAACGGTGGTCGCGGAAGGTCAGCGACATCGACCCGGAGAAGTCCTCGATCGGAGAGATCTCCTCGAAGATCTCCTCCAGACCGGACTTGGTGGGGACGTCCTGACCCGACTCCAGAGCCGCCTCGACCCGACTCTGCCAGGCGGTGTTGCCGAGCAGCCAGTCGAAGCTCTCGGTCTGCAACGCGAGCAGGTTGGGAACCTCGAGGGGCTCCTTGATCTTTGCAAAGGAGATGCGCAGCGGGGCGGTGCTGGCGCCGTTGTTCATATTCGCGGTCGAGGCAGTGCGCGAGGCGGCCAAGAGGGGGTCCTTCCGAGGGCTCGGACTCACTACGCGCGTACCGGCCCCTCTCAGGGGCAAAGAGACATGGACTTCCTGAGACGGCCCGGAAAGGCCAGGTCAGAGTTGGTCCGGTCATCGATGCTCAAGTGAGGGCATGCCCCTGGTGACGGGCAGGGAGCAGCTAACAGGCAGCGCAAAGGGTCAGTGTAGCCACTTGGCGCACTGATGTCCAGCCCCGCTTTTTTGAGACCCTCGTCGTGCTCAACACCCTCGGCAAGCTCACGTCCTCAACGCGTTGATACTGCCCTCTTCGCCGCCGATCCATGCCTCGGATTCGGATCGTTGTGACGACGCGTCCTGAGAATTGCGCGCTGCGTGCGGTTCGTCAAGGCCTCCATGGCCCACACCACATGCCACCAGGGATGCTCGGAGGCACGAAGAAGATCACCATACTCCGCGAACCCCTGATCGCAAGGCTGCCGCTCACCCGACCCAGGAACGCCGAAGAGCGACCACCCAGATGGATGATCGCTCTTCAGTGCTGAGGCGTTACAAGGTCCTTGGGACCTCGTTCACGACCTCGAAGGTGTTACTTGACCTCGACGGAGGCGCCGGCGGCCTTGAGGGACTCGGCGGCCTTCTCGGCGACGTCCTTGGCGACCTTCTCGACGACGGGCTTCGGGGCGCCGTCCACGAGGTCCTTGGCCTCCTTGAGGCCCAGGGAGGTCAGCTCACGCACGACCTTGATGACCTGGATCTTCTTCTCGCCGGCACCCGTGAGGATGACGTCGAACTCGTCCTGCTCGGCCTCGGCCTCGGCCGGGGCGCCGGGGGCGGCGGGGCCCGCAACGGCGACCGCGGCGGCGGCGGTGACGTCGAACTTCTCCTCGAACGCCTTCACGAACTCGGAAAGCTGGATGAGGGTCATGGTCTCGAACTCGGCGAGCAGTTCGTCCTGGGTGAGAGCCACGATGGCTTCCTTCCACTAATTTCGGCTGGTGCCGGTGTGTACATGTCTGGCGGGCGTACGTTCGGCCCGCTACGACCGTTGCCGTGCGGCGCGGAGCCTCAGGCGGCGGTCATGCTGCGAGCCGAATTACTCGGCACCGCCCTGCTCTTCTTGCTTGGCGCGAAGGGCGTCCACCGTGCGGACGAGCTTCGACGGAAGCGCCTGGAAGAGCTGTGCAGCCTGAGTCTGCTTGCCCTTGAAGGCACCCGCCAGCTTGGAGAGCAGAACCTCGCGGGACTCGAGGTCCGCGAGCTTCTTGATCTCGTCGGCGGACAGCGCCTTGCCGTCAAGGACACCGCCCTTGATGACGAGGTTCGGGTTGTCCTTGGCGAAGTCACGAAGACCCTTCGCCGACTCCACCGGGTCACCGGTGATGAAGGCGACCGCCGTCGGACCGTTGAACAGGTCGTCGAGCGTAGAGATCCCGGCCTCGTTGGCCGCAATCTTGGTCAGCGTGTTCTTCACCACGGCGTACTGGGCGTTCTCACCGAGCGAACGACGCAGCGTCTTGAGCTGCGCCACGGTGAGACCCCGGTACTCGGTCAGCACGGCGGCGTTCGAGTCGCGGAACTGTCCCGCGAGCTCGGCTACCGCGGCAGCCTTGTCGGGCCTTGCCATAGAGCGTCGGCCTCCTTCCGGGTGATGAGGACCGCTCAGAAGGGGCTGGGACAGAGAAAACGCCCCGGCGCAGGCGCACGGGGCGTAGCTCGACCGAAAGCAACGTCTTCGGGAGCACATCCAGTTCACCTACGCGGGTCGTCCACTGTTCAGCGGATCCTTCGGTCACCACACCCTGTGACAGGCACGGCAACGACCAGCGGTCTTTGGCTTCTGGACCACCGTACGCGAGCGTCACGGACTGAAGCAAATCCGCCCGTACGGCTCAGCCCTGGGCGTTCCTCATCAGCGCGGCGAGGTCGTTGGTGCCCTTCGCCGGCGGGGCGGTGACCGGCACCGGCTTGTCCAGGTCGAGGAAGGTGATCGTCATGCCGAGCAGACCCTTGTCACCCTCACCACGCGCTTCTTCCCGTCCTTGGCACCGCTGACGCAGAGCGCCTTGCCTGCGACGCGCGGTTCCACGGTGTCACGGGACTCGGCCGAGCCATCCTCATGCCCTGGGCTCAGCGCCCGGGGCCCGGCGCTCGGTGGTCATGGCCGCCCGGCCCAGCCGCCGGACCCGGCGAATTCCCGTGAGCCCCGGCGAGCTCCGGTGAGCCTCGGCTAGCTCCCCCGGCCACCGCGAAGTCCCCTAGCCCCGAAGGGAGTTGGCCCGTCCGGAGTTGGCCCCGACCGGAGTTGCCCCTGGCCGGAGTTGACCCCAACCGGACGCGCACCCAGCCAGACCTGCGCCCGGCCAGGATCGCGCTCCGCTCAGGAACTCGTGCCGGACCCGGTCGACGTGTCGCTGCTGCCCGCGCCCGCGCCCTGCTTCTTCAGCAGCGCCGTGAAGTCCTCGGTGTCACTCGCCGGAGGCACGGTCGCGTCGACCTTCACGCCGTAGTCGCTGTAGTAGGCGGTCTGGCTGTACTGGCCCGAGGACATCTGGCCCTTCTCGACCTTCTTGACCAGCAGGTTCTGGGCGTTGACCCAGATGTCGACCTGTTCCGTGGTGACGCCGGCTGCGGTGAGCTGCTTCTTGAGGCCGGCGAGCTGGCTCGCGGTGAGGTTGGAGTTCTTCGCGGCGAGATCGGCGACGTCCACCGTGCCCGAGTAGTGCGTGGCCTGCTGGCCGCGGACCGACTCCGTACCGACCTTCTTGACGTCCCCGGAGGCGAGCAGGAGCTTCACCGACTGGTTCGGCGTGGAGTTCTGCATCTGGTCCTTGAGGTACGCGCCGGAGCTGCCGCCGAGCTTGGCCAGGTCGTCGTAGTCGTACTTCAGCCAGTGCTTGCCGCCCGCCTGCTCGGCGAACTTCTCGCCCATCTTCGCGTAGTAGGCGTCCGGCAGATAGCGGGCCTCCATCGACGTGCTCCCGGCCGCGCGCATCGTCTGGGCCAGCGTGCCGCCGGTGTACGTCATCGTGAGGACGCCGGTGATGCCGTCGCTCCAGCCGAGGTCGCCCTTGGCCTCCATCGACATCAGGGAGCCCATCACCGTGGAGGACTCGACCTTCGCGGAGTCCGCCTTGTCGGTGGACTGCTCGGCGCTGCGCAGGGCCGCTATGGGGCTCACCCGGGTCGATCCCTTGCCCACGGCCTTGTCGTCCTTGCCGGAGCCCCCGGAGGACCCCGAGGAGCCGCAGGCGGCCACCGAGGCCAGCGCGGTCGCCACCGCGATCGAGAGACCCACCCGGCGCACGGTCGTGCTCTTCATCCGTCCCCACCCCTATGCGATTGCTGTGCCTGCCAGAAACGCTAGCGCAGCGCACTGACACCCCGTCCGAAAAGAGGACGAGCCCCGCAACCGGAAGGTTGCGGGGCTCGTCCGATTCAGACGCGCGCTGGACGCGGCTGCCGGAGTGAGCGTGGGGCTCAGACGGCGGCCGGGTCCTCCTCGACGAGGAGGTTGCGGGTGCGGTTCGGGTCGAGCGGAACGCCGGGGCCGATCGTGGTGCTGATCGCGGCCTTCTTGATGTAGCGACCCTTGGCGGCGGACGGCTTCAGACGAAGGATCTCGTCCAGAGCGGCGCCGTAGTTCTCCACCAGCTTGGTGTCGTCGAAGGACGTCTTGCCGATGATGAAGTGCAGGTTCGAGTGCTTGTCGACGCGGAACTCGATCTTGCCGCCCTTGATCTCGTTGACGGCCTTGACCACGTCCGGCGTCACGGTGCCGGTCTTGGGGTTCGGCATGAGACCACGGGGACCGAGCACGCGGCCGAGGCGGCCGACCTTGCCCATGAGGTCCGGGGTGGCGACGACGGCGTCGAAGTCCAGCCGGCCCTTCGCCACCTCGTCGATGAGTTCGTCGGAGCCGACGATGTCGGCGCCCGCGGCGGTCGCGGCCTCGGCACGGTCACCGGTCGCGAAGACCAGGACCCGGGCGGTCTTGCCGGTGCCGTGCGGGAGGTTCACGGTGCCACGGACCATCTGGTCCGCCTTGCGCGGGTCGACACCCAGACGGAAGGCGACCTCGACGGTGCCGTCGAACTTGGAGGTGGAGGTCTCCTTGGCGAGACGGACGGCCTCGAGCGGGGCGTAGAGCTTGTCCCGGTCGATCTTCTCGTCCGCAGCGCGGAGAGACTTGCTGCGCTTGCTCACTACTGCTCCTGTGTGTGTTCTGAGGAGTCGTGGTGTGGGCCGAGCAGGCCCTGCCACGGTCTTTCCTACGAGGTGAAGGTCAGCCCTCGACCGTGATGCCCATGGAACGGGCGGTGCCGGCGATGATCTTCGACGCGGCGTCCAGGTCGTTGGCGTTCAGGTCGGGAAGCTTGGTCGTGGCGATCTCGCGGACCTGCGCCTGGGTGATCTTGGCGACCTTGGTCTTGTGCGGCTCGCCGGAGCCCTTCTCGACACCAGCGGCCTTGAGGATCATCTTCGCGGCCGGCGGAGTCTTGGTGACGAAGGTGAAGGAGCGGTCTTCGTAGACCGTGATCTCCACCGGGATCACCCAGCCACGCTGCGACTCGGTCGCCGCGTTGTAGGCCTTGCAGAACTCCATGATGTTGACGCCGTGCTGACCGAGCGCGGGGCCGACCGGCGGGGCCGGGTTCGCCGCACCGGCGTTGATCTGGAGCTTGATGAGCCCCGTGACCTTCTTCTTCTTGGGAGGCATTGCTCTCTCCGGGTCCTAGTGAGAGTGTTCGGCCTCTGTCCGGTTAATCCGGATGGAGGCATACCGCACAACGATAACGGGTATCCATGTGCGGCTAAAAACCGCGCAGGTCAGAGAGGCTTTTGACAGCCCGTCTGACCTGCGCGGAAGACGTAACTCCAGGAAGAACTAGTTCTTCTGGATCTGGTCGAAGGAGAGCTCCACCGGCGTCTCACGGCCGAAGATCTCGACGAGCCCCTTGACCTTCTTCGAGTCCGCGTTGATCTCGTTGATCGTCGCCTGCAGCGTCGCGAACGGGCCGTCGGTGACGGTGACCGAGTCGCCGACCTCGAAGTCCAGCACCTGGACCTCGACCTTGCGCTGCGGAACCGGCTTGCCCTCGGCCTCGGCCGCCTCGCGCGCGGCCTTCTCCTCGGCCTCCGGGGCGAGCATCTTGACGATCTCGTCCAGGGTCAGCGGGTACGGGTCGTAGGCGTTGCCCACGAAGCCGGTGACGCCAGGGGTGTTGCGCACGACGCCCCAGGACTCGTTCGTCAGGTCCATGCGGACCAGGACGTAGCCCGGGAGCTTGTTCTGCTTGATGGTCTTGCGGTCGCCGTTCTTGATCTGGACGACCTCTTCCTGCGGCACCTCGGCCGCGAAGATGTAGTCCTCGACGTTCAGCGAGACGGCGCGCTGCTCCAGGTTGGTCTTCACGCGGTTCTCGTAGCCGGCGTACGTGTGGATGACGTACCACTCGCCGGGCAGGAGACGCAGTTCCTCACGCAGGGCGACCACGGGGTCGACGGGCTCGGCCGGCTCGGCCTCTTCCTCGTCGTCCTCGGCCGTGGCCTCGTCGTCGAGGTCCTCGGTCGCTTCCGCGTCCTCGTCCTCGACGTGTACGGCGGCTTCCTCGGCCGGCTCGCCCGCGTCGGCGTCCGCAGCCTCGACCTCGTCCAGCTCCTCGTCCGCGCCCTCGACGATGTCGAGTTCGTCTTCCACGGACTCGTCCGGCTCGACGGCCTCGTTCAGGTTCGGGTCAGACACGTGGCTGCTTCTTCCTGGATACATGGGGGTGGAACACGCGAAAGGGGCGCCGGTCAGGGCGCCCTTCGCTTCTGGCCTCAGCCGAAGACGTACTTCGCGGCGTGATTGAGTCCATAGTCAATCACGGTCACGAGACCGATCATGATGACGACGAAGACGATGACAACCGTCGTGTACGTCGTCAGCTGGTTGCGGGTCGGCCAGACGACCTTGCGGAGCTCCGCGACGATCTGGCGGTAGAAGATGCCGAGGCGCTTCAGCGGGCCCTTCTTGGCGCGCTTGCCACCCTTGCGGGCCTTCTTCTTGGACTCCGACACCTCGTCCTGGGCATCAGGCATGTCGATGGAGCCCACGGCGTCCGCCATTCATCCTCACCTGTTCCCGGGTCGTGGCCGTGCCGCGCCCGGTCTGAGCCGCACGGCGGTGCATTGCTGTACGTACATGCGCTGCGCACACATCCTGGTGAAGGTGTGTGTAGCAGGGCCGGAGGGACTTGAACCCCCAACCGCCGGTTTTGGAGACCGGTGCTCTACCAATTGAGCTACGACCCTTTGTGACGTCCCCAACGTACCGCATCCGCCCGAGTGCTCGGTGTGCACCCAGTGGGGCGCGGCTGTTGAAGGCCAACGAGCTAGGAGTGTACGTGCTCCGGGGCCGGTCGTCGAACAGAAAGTGCCTGTACGGGGATTGCCGGAGGAAGATCGCCCAGGCCGGGGCGGGAATCCGGACGGTTGTTCCACGCTCGCCCGATCCTGTTCAGTCTGTGAAACCGGTGTGCCGGGCGGGTTTCCGGTCTGAAACGATGGGCCCCATGAGCGCCTCAACCCCTCCCACCGAGCGCCGGGTCTCCGCCCGAGTCGGCGCGATCTCCGAGTCCGCCACCCTCGCCGTGGACGCCAAGGCAAAGGCCCTCAAGGCCGCCGGACGTCCGGTGATCGGCTTCGGCGCGGGTGAACCGGACTTCCCGACCCCGGACTACGTCGTCCAGGCCGCCATCGAGGCCTGCTCGAACCCCAAGTACCACCGCTACACCCCGGCCGGCGGTCTGCCGGAGCTGAAGGCCGCGATCGCCGCGAAGACGCTGCGCGACTCGGGCTACGAGGTGGACGCCTCGCAGATCCTCGTCACGAACGGCGGCAAGCAGGCCATCTACGAGGCCTTCGCCGCGATCCTCGACCCGGGCGACGAGGTCATCGTCCCCGCGCCGTACTGGACGACGTACCCGGAGTCGATCCGTCTCGCGGGCGGTGTCCCCGTGGACGTCGTCGCCGACGAGACGACCGGGTACCGCGTCACGGTCGAGCAGCTGGAGGCGGCCCGCACCGAGAACACCAAGGTCGTCCTCTTCGTCTCGCCGTCCAACCCGACCGGCGCCGTCTACAGCGAGGCCGAGGCCGAGGCGATCGGCCGCTGGGCCGTCGAGCACGGCCTGTGGGTCATGACGGACGAGATCTACGAGCACCTGGTCTACGGCGACGCCAAGTTCACCTCGCTGCCCGCGATCCTCCCGGAGCTGCGCGACAAGTGCATCGTGGTCAACGGCGTCGCCAAGACGTACGCCATGACCGGCTGGCGGGTGGGCTGGATCATCGGCCCGAAGGACGTCGTCAAGGCCGCGACCAACCTCCAGTCGCACGCCACGTCGAACGTCTCGAACGTGGCGCAGGTCGCCGCGCTGGCCGCCGTCTCCGGCAACCTGGACGCCGTCGCGAAGATGGGCGAGGCCTTCGACCGCCGCCGCAAGACCATCGTGCGGATGCTCAACGAGATCGACGGCGTGCTCTGCCCCGAGCCCGAGGGCGCGTTCTACGTCTACCCGACGGTCAAGGCGCTGCTCGGCAAGGAGATCCGCGGCAAGCGCCCGCAGGACTCGGTCGAGCTGGCCGCGCTGATCCTGGAGGAGGCCGAGGTCGCGGTCGTCCCGGGCGAGGCCTTCGGGACCCCCGGTTACCTGCGGCTGTCGTACGCCCTGGGTGACGAGGACCTCGTCGAAGGTGTCAGCCGTATCCAGAAGCTGCTGGCTGAGGCCAAGGACTGACGTTTTTCGTGCTCCACGCGCGCGTGCGGGCCGTTTCCCTCCGGGGAGGCGGCCCGCTGCTTTGTGCGAGCAAGACCACGATCGAGGAAAGTGGTACCGGGACGACGGGAACGTACGGCAGGATTCCCAGATGGAGCGTGTACGTGATGTCTCTGAACTGCCGAAAGCCCATCTGCACCTGCACTTCACCGGGTCGATGCGGCCGACCACCGTGCTGGAGCTCGCCGACAAGTACGGCGTACGCCTGCCCGACGCCCTCACCGAGGCGCTGACCAGCGGGGAGCCGCCGAAGCTGCGGGCGACGGACGAGCGGGGCTGGTTCCGTTTCCAGCGGCTGTACGACGCGGCGCGGTCGTGCCTGCGGGAGCCCGAGGACATCCAGCGGCTGGTCCGCGAGGCCGCCGAGGAGGACGTCAGGGACGGCTCGGGCTGGCTGGAGATCCAGGTGGACCCGACGTCGTACGCACCGCGCCTGGGCGGGCTGATCCCGGCCCTTGAGGTCATCCTGGACGCGGTGGAGACGACCTCCCGCGAGACCGGGCTCGGGATGCGGGTGCTGGTGGCCGCGAACCGGATGAAGCACCCCCTGGACGCACGCACGCTGGCCCGGCTGGCCGTGCGGTACGCGGACCAGGGTGTGGTCGGTTTCGGCCTCTCGAACGACGAACGCCGGGGTATGGCACGGGACTTCGACCGAGCCTTCGCGATCGCCCAGGAGGGCGGCCTGCTGTCGGCGCCGCACGGCGGCGAGCTGGCGGGCCCGTCCTCGGTGCGGGACTGCCTGGACGACCTGCACGCGACCCGGATCGGCCACGGCGTCCGCGCGGCGGAGGACCCGCGCCTGCTGAAGCGGCTCGCGGACCGGGGCATCACCTGCGAGGTCTGCCCCGCGTCGAACGTGGCCCTCGGCGTCTACGAGAAGCACGAGGACGTGCCTCTACGGACCCTCTTCGAGTCCGGCGTCCCCCTCGCGCTCGGCGCCGACGACCCGCTCCTGTTCGGCTCCCGGCTGGCCGCCCAGTACGAGATCGCCCGCCGGTACCACGGCTTCTCGGACCGCGAACTGGCCGAACTGGCCCGGCAGTCGGTCCGCGGATCGGCCGCCCCGGAGGACATGAAGACGAAGCTCCTGTCGGGCATCGACGACTGGCTCAGTGCCCCGGTCGCTTGAGGTGGGCGCCGGTCGGATACTCCTTGAAGCAGATCAGGACCTCGGGGTGATGTGAGCCGTCCCCGTGGGGGGCCGGTTCGCCGCCCACGGAGTCCATGTACATCAACCGCCCCTTGAGGGCCCCCTTCTGCCGCGGCCCCTGGTCGGCCGCGTAGGCGAAGGAGGTGGCGGCGGACGCGAGGGCGTCACGGCCGCCGATGAGGAAGTACGTCCGCGCGTGCGTGGTGTGCCGCAACTGCCCACGGTCGTACGGCCGCTCAAGCCACGCGCGCGCGTGGCGCTCGGTCCGGGTCTCGTCCGTGCGCGCGGTGAGCGGGGTGTCGCGCCGGAGCGCGCGGCGCAGTTCGGGCCACTTGGAGGGGCGCAGGCCCGCCTCCGGGTGGGCCAGCACGAGATCGACCAGTTCCCCGCACCCCTGGACGGACGGCACGCAGTCCCGCAGCGGGACGTGCACGATGGTGTGCCGCGAGAAGGCGGCGAACGCGAACAGCCCCGCGAGCCGGCTCAGCCCGTCGTGGTCCCCTACGAGCGTCCCGTACGGCGCCAGGGTGCTCGGGTCGCGCAGTGACGTGTGGCGCAGGGGTCGCCCGGGCTGGACGACCCGGTGTTCATGCGGGCCGATCCGGGGTCTGAACTCGCGGAGTCTCAGCTCCATATGGGGTGCCTCATAGGGCAAGGGTCGCGGTCAGGCGGGGTCCACGGCAACGGAGATTCCGCCCAGCAGCGTCCGGGCCAGGCGTGGCGCGAACTCGTCCACGGGCGGGCGTACGCCGGTGCCCGCGGCCTCGTAGGCGAACGCGCGCTGTGCGCAGGCGCCCAGGAGGAGGGACGCGGCCGCGAAGGTGTCCGCGTCGGGGCGGACGCGGCCGACGGTCTGTTCGGCGCGCAGATAGGCGTCCAGGGCCTCGATCGGCTTGTGGGGGCCCGAGCCGAGCTGCCGCAGCGCCTCGTCGTGGCGGCGCTTGAGCTGGGTCTCGGCGTACAGGGAGGCCGCGATCGGGAAGCTCTGCTCGTAGAAGAGGGCCGCCTGGCGGGCGATCTCGGTGAGGTTGTCCTCCAGGGAGTGCTGTCCGGGCTCGGCGGCGAGGCTGCGCAGCAGCGGGGTCAGCTGGGGCAGCCGTTCCGTGAGCACGCGGATGAAGAGCTCCTCCTTGCTCGCGAAGTACTTGTAGAGCGCGGCTTCGGAGCAGCCCGCGGCCTTGGCGATCTCCTTGGTGGTCGCCTTGGCCAGGCCGACGGTGAGCATCAACGCGTGGGCGGCGTCGAGGATGCGGACCCGGGCGGGTTTCTGCGCGGCGGGCTCCGGGGCCTGTTTCTGCTGCATGGGGCCCAAGGATTCCATGGCCGGTCCGTTCGGGCTTGACGGGTGGGTGAGTGCTTACTCACTCTAGGAGGAGGCAGGGGTGAGTAAACACTCACCCACCTCGTTCTGGGGCAGGAGTGCGCCATGAAGCTCACCGTTTTCGGTGCCACGGGAGGCATCGGCCAGGAGATCGTCCGCCAGGCGCTGGACTCGGGCCAAGAGGTCACGGCGGTCGTACGGGACCCGGCACGGCTGACCGTGCGGGGCGCGGGACTTGAGGTGTTCCGCGCGGACCTCACCGACCCGGGGGCGGTACGCCCGGCGGTCGCGGGCCGGGACGCGGTCCTGTCCGGGCTCGGTGCGCGCAGCCGCAAGGACGCGGGGATCGCGACCCGGCTCACGCGGACGGTCCTGGCGGCCATGGAGGCGGAGGGGGTGCGCCGGGTGCTGGTGGTGAGCGCCGGCCCGATCGGCCCGGCCCCGGAGGGCGCGGGGCTCCTGGACCGCACCGCGCGCGGGCTGATCTCGGCCCTCCTGAAGGACGTCTACGACGATCTACGGGAGATGGAGGCGGCCCTCGCCGCCAGTGCCACGGACTGGACGACCGTCCGCCCGCCACGCCTCCAGAACAAGCCGGTGACCGGCACGTACCGCACGGTCGTGGGCGGCTTTCCGGACAAGGGCCGGTTCATCGGCCGGGCCGACGTCGCCCACGCGATGCTGGCGATGACCGACGATCCCCGGACGGTGAAGCAGGGGGTGGGGCTGGCCTATTGAGGCCTTCCGGGGGCGGTGTCAGAGGCTGACGCCGACGGTCACCGGTTCGTTGACGAGCGTGACCCCGAAGGCGTCGTGGACGCCGGCGACGACCTCGCGCGCGAGGGCGAGCAGGTCGGCCGTGGTCGCCTCACCGCGGTTGGTGAGGGCGAGGGTGTGCTTGGTGGAGATCCGGGCGGGCCCGGTGCCGTATCCCTTGGTGAAGCCGGCCTTGTCGATCAGCCAGGCGGCGGAGGTCTTGGTGTGCCCCTCCCCCGCCGGGTACGCGGGCGGCTCCACGCCCTCGCCGAGACGCTCCTCCACGCGCGCGTGGAACGCGGTGAACTGCGCGTCGGTGAGGATCGGGTTGGTGAAGAAGGAACCGGCCGACCAGGTGTCATGGTCCTCGGGATCGAGAACCATGCCCTTCCCGGCACGCAACGCGAGAACGGTCTCCCGGGCCTGCGCCAACGGCACCCGGTCGCCGGGCTCGACACCGAGGACGCGGGCCGTCTCGGCGTACTTCACGGGCGCCGACAGCCCGTCCGCGTCCTCCAGTTCGAAGCGGACGCGCAGCACGACATACCGGTCGGGCTCGGCCTTGAACCGGCTGTGCCGGTAGGAGAAGGCGCACTCCTCGTTCGTGAGGGTGACCGTCTCGCGGGTGGTGCGGTCGTAGGCGACGACCTCGGTGATGGTGGCGGAGACCTCCTGGCCGTACGCCCCCACGTTCTGGATCGGGGTCGCACCGGCCGACCCGGGAATCCCGGCGAGGCACTCCACACCGGCGAGACCGGCCTCCACGGTGCGGGCGACGGCGTCGGTCCACACCTCACCGGCCGCCAACTCCAGCCGCGTACCGTCGAGTTCGAAGCCGCGGGTGGCGATCCGCAGGGCGGTGCCCTCGAACCCCTTGTCCCCGATGACGAGGTTCGAGCCGCCACCGACGACCAGCAACGGCGTCCTGGCGTCATCGGCCGCGCGCACGACGTCGATCACCTCGGCGTCGGTGGCCGCGGTGACCAACCGCGTCGCGGGACCACCCAACCGGAAGGTGGTGAGGGGGGCGAGGGGGGCGTCGTGGAGTTCCTGCACGGGGCCAAGAGTACGAGACGGGACTGACAACACCGGGGTGGCGGGGGGCGGGCTTCGTTTCCGGCGTGCGGCGCGGCTGATACCGGAGGGCCGGGCGTCCGGCACGGGCCACGCCTCCGGCTCTCAACTGCCGTACCGCCAAGCCTTCTCCAAGCGCACGCACGCGTGGAGCCCCGCCGATGTCGGCAGGGCTCCACGCGTGCGTGCCAGGGCATCCGGCTCAGCGACCGGCGTTCTCCAGCACCGAGTCGAAGTCCGCGGACCCGGCCGACTCATCGGACTCCGAGGACGCCACCGCCGCGAGCTGTGCCGCCCGGCGCCGCGTCGGGATGAACAGCGTCGCGACTCCCGCGAGGGCGACCACCGCCGCCCCGGTGACCAGCGCGGGCTTCAGGCCGTCGACGAAGGTCTGTGCGGTCTGGTAGCCGCCCTGGGCCGAGAAGATCGACGCCATGACCGCGATGCCGAGGGCGCCGCCCACCTCGCGGAGCGCGTTGTTGGCGCCGGAGGCGATGCCCTGCTCCTGGGGGCGGACGCTGGACATGACCAGGTTGGAGGCCGGTGCGAAGAACAGGGCCATGCCGATGCCGCTGAGGATCAGGCCGGGCAGCTGGGCGCCGTAGGAGACGTCGGTGGTGACCACGTAGGACATGTAGCCGAGACCGGCCGCCTGGAGGAAGAGGCCCGCTGCGACGACCGGGCGGCCGCCGATGCGGTCGGAGAGGATGCCGGCGATGGGGGCGACGAGCATCGGCATGCCGGTCCAGGGGAGCATCCGCAGGCCCGCCTCGGTGGGCGAGTAGCCGAGGACGCCCTGCATGTACTGGCTGAGCAGGAAGATCGACCCGAACATCCCGAGGAACATCAGCAGGCTCGCCGCGTTGATCCCGGAGAAGGCGCGGGAGCGGAACAGCCGCATCGGGAGCATGGGGTTCTTGGCGTTGACGCTGTAGATGATGAAGCCGGCGAACAGGGCGCCCCCGGCGAACAGCCCGGTGAGGACGAGCGAGCTGGTCCAGCCGTCGGCGGGCCCGCGGACCAGGCCGTAGACGATCCCGAAGAGGCCGCCGCTGGCGAGCAGGGTGCCGGGGAAGTCGAGCGGGGCGCCGGAGCCGTGGGACTCGGAGAGGCGCAGGCGGGCGAGCGGGATCAGGGCCAGGCCGAGCGGAACGTTCAGCCAGAAGATCCAGTGCCAGGAGATGTGCTCGGTGAGGCTGCCCCCGATGAGGGGTCCTGAGGCGACGGCGAGTCCGTTCACCGCGCCCCATATCCCGTACGCCATCCCGCGCTTGGCGACGGGCACGGCCGCCGTCAGCAGGGTCAGTGTCAGCGGCATCATGATCGCCGCGCCGACGCCCTGGACCGCGCGGGCCGCGATCAGGGAGTTGATCCCGGGTGCCATGGCCGCGGCGGCGGAGGCGCCGGTGAAGATGGTGATGCCGATGAGGAAGAGCCGGCGGCGGCCGAACCGGTCGCCGAGCGCCGCGCCGAACATCAGCAGGACGGCGAAGGTGAGCGTGTAGGCGCTCACGGTCCATTCCAGGTCGCCCAGCGCGCCGCCGAGGTCCTTGCGGATGGACGGCAGGGCGGTGGTGACGACGAGGTTGTCCAGGGCCGCCATGAATCCGGCGACGCTGGTGATGACGAGGGCCCAGACCATTCCCCCGCGCCGTGCGGTTGGCTGTGACATCGCTCCCCCAAAGGGTGCTCGTATCGATGATTAGTTATTGATGACTAACTTTGCCGCGCAGGAAAAGGCGAAGAATCCGCCCCTTGCCGATCCGCGCTACTTCTCCAGCCGGCCAGTGATCCGCGCCGACGGATACAGCCCTTCCCAGACCCGGTGCTCGGGTGGAAAACCCATGGCCGCAAGGGTGTTGATCAGCATTCCGTACGCCAGGAAGGTCGTGGTCTGGTCGACATCCGCCCCCAGGGGCACATGCACGACGTCCCAGAGCCGCATCCAGCCCTTCCGTACGGCCTCGCCGAACTCGTGGTCACCCTCCGCCTCGGCGGCGGCCACCGTGATGTACGTCTGCATCTGCATCTGGAGCTTCTCCGGGTGCTCCGTGATGAGCTGCACATAGCCGTTGGCCATGGCATGCAGGGCCTCTTCGCCCTCCAGCCCCTTGGACGACTCCTCCATGACCCGGCACACGTCCTCGACACACCTGAGGGCAGCCGCCGCGAACATCGCCTTCTTGCCCGGGAAGAGCCGGAAGAGATACGGCTGCGAGACACCGACCCGCTTGGCGATCGCCTCCGTGGAGGTGCCGTAGTACCCCCGCTGCGCGAACTCGGCGATCGCCGCGCGGACGACGCTCTCGCGCCTCTCTTCTGCGCTCATCCTGACCATGCGAGAAAGTTAGTATTCAATCACTAACTTAGTCAAGGGGTGTGGGGCACGGCACACGAGCGGGGCACCCCTGGGCCGCCGATGTCACCGCCAGTCACCGGGGTGTCCGACACGTAAGGGGCGCCCGCAATGGCAGACACCCCTTACCTCGACTCACTCCAGCCCGCGGCCGGCCGATCAGGCCAGTCGTACGACCGCCCGTGACATCCCGAGCACCTTCTGCCCGGCGCTCATCGCCACCAGGTCCACGCGGACCGTGTTGTCGTCGAGCTTGGCGGCGACCTTGGCGCTGACCTCGACGGTCGCGCCCTGCTCGTCGTTCGGGACGACGACGGGCTTGGTGAAGCGGACGCCGTACTCGGCGACCGCACCCGGGTCACCGGTCCAGTCGGTGACCACGCGGATCGCCTCGGCCATGGTGAACATGCCGTGCGCGATGACGTCCGGGAGCCCGACCTCCTTGGCGAACTTCTCGTTCCAGTGGATCGGGTTGAAGTCCCCGGAGGCGCCCGCGTACTGGACGAGGGCGGCGCGGGTCACGGGGAAGGTCTGGGCCGGCAGTTCGGTGCCGACCTCGACGTCGTCGTACGCGATCTTCGCCGTCATGTCAGTTCTCCTCCGCCGCGCGGGCCACGAGCTTGGTCCAGGCGGTCACGACGTGCTCGCCGGCCTCGTCGTGGACCTCGCCGCGGATGTCCAGGATGTCGTTGCCCGCCATCGACTTGATCGCCTCGATCGTGGAGGTGACCGTGAGCCGGTCGCCGACGCGCACGGGGCGGACGTAGACGAACTTCTGGTCGCCGTGCACGACGCGGCTGTAGTCGAGGCCGAGCTGCGGGTCCTGGACGACCTGTCCGGCGGCCTTGAACGTGATGGAGAAGACGAAGGTCGGCGGGGCGATCACATCGGGGTGACCGAGCGCCTTGGCGGCCTCCGGGTCCGTGTACGCCGGGTTGGCGTCGCCCACCGCCTCCGCGAACTCACGGATCTTCTCCCGGCCCACCTCGTACGGGTCGGTGGGCGGGTAGGTCCGCCCCACGAAGGACTGGTCGAGCGCCATGGCCCGGTACCTCCTGCTGTTGATGTTCCTGCTGCTGTGCGGGGAACGACGCGAGGCCGCCCCCAGACTTCGGGGACGGCCTCGTGTACGAGCCTGATTCTTATCGCGTTTCGCGGTGCGCGGTGTGCGCATTGCAACGCGGGCAGTGCTTCTTCATCTCCAGTCGGTCCGGGTTGTTACGCCGGTTCTTCTTGGTGATGTAGTTCCGCTCCTTGCACTCCACGCAGGCCAGCGTGATCTTCGGGCGGACGTCGGTGGCAGCCACAGGAGTGCTCCTTGACGAACGGATGGGACTATGAACGCATAACAGAGTAGCCGATCGAAGGACCGACCCCGCAATCGGCTACTGTCAGTAGCGGTGACCGGACTTGAACCGGTGACACAGCGATTATGAGCCGCTTGCTCTACCGACTGAGCTACACCGCTGTGATGCGATCAGTTCCCATCTTGCGACGGGAACCTTTCACACCAGAGCCCCAATGCGGAATCGAACCGCAGACCTTCTCCTTACCATGGAGACGCTCTACCGACTGAGCTATTGGGGCGAGCGATGAAGACATTACACGCTCGGCGACCGTTCGCCCAAATCCGTTTCGCGGCCCCGCTCCAGCCGCTTCCACGGCCCTCCCAGAGGCCTCAGGGGGCCCTCTCGTATGGGGGACCACACCGGTACGACTATTGCGCTCCTCCCGGCCGTGAGCGGATCACCGCCCTAGGCTCGACTCACTCTGCGTGATCTTGCGCCCCTTTGCGCAGTCCCCAGTCCTGAGCCCCGAAGCCCCGAGCCCACGAAGCCCTGAGCCCCTGGAGCGCGATGCCCGACAGTCAGCCCCAGCCGTCCCACTCCTCGTCCGGCCCGTCGGGTTCCTCAGGCTCGTCGGGACCGGCCGACCCGGCCGCGCTCCTGCTGTGCGGGGCCCGGCTGACCGACGGCAGGACCGTGGACGTACGGCTGGGCGGCGGGCGCATCGAGGCGGTCGGCACGGCGGGCAGCCTGGCGACGGACGCCACGCGCGCGTGCGGCGCGCGCGTGGATCTCAGCGGCTATCTCCTCCTCCCGGCCCCGGCCGAGCCGCACACGCACAGTGACACCGCCCTGTCGGCCGAGAACGGCGGACCGGTCTCCTACGACCCCGAGGACGTCCAGCGCCGCGCCACGGAGGCCGCGCTGCTGCAACTCGGCCACGGGGCTACGGCGCAGCGGGCACACGTGCGCGTGGGGGACGTTCAGGGGCTGAGCGCGCTGGCCGCCGTCCTGCGGGCGCGGCGGGCGCTGCGGGGGCTGGCGGAGCTGACGGCGGTGGCGATGCCCCGGCTGCTGACCGGGGTGGCGGGGGCGGACGGGCTCGCGATGCTGCGGGACGCATTGAAAATGGGTGCCTCCGTAGTGGGCGGTTGTCCAGATCTGGACCCCGATCCGACGGGGTACGTGGAGGCGGTCCTGGAGGTCGCGTCCGAGCACGGCTGCCCGGTCGACCTGCACACGGACGCCGCCGACCCGACCCGCCTGGCCCGGCTGGCGGCCGTCGCAGGCGGGATGCGCCCCGGGGTGACACTGGGCCCGTGCGGCGGCCTGGGGCGGCTTCCTGCGGACACGGTCACGCGGATCGCGGACCAACTGGCCGCGGCCGGCGTGACGGTGGTCTGCCTGCCGCAGGGCGGCTGCGGCGGCGTCGACCGCCGGGGCACGGCTCCCGTACGGCTGCTGCGCACGGCCGGCGTCCAGGTGGCGGCGGGCAGCGGCGCCCTGCGGGACGTGTCCAACCCGGTGGGCCGCGGGGACCCCCTGGAGGCGGCCTATCTGCTGGCCTCCCGGCACGGGATGCGGCCCGAGGACGCCTACGACACGGTGAGTTCGTCGGCACGCGCGGCACTCGGCCTGCCCGAGGTCCGCGTCGAGGCCGGATTTCCGGCCGAACTGCTCGCGGTGCGCGGCGACCGGCTCGCGGGCGCGCTGTCGCTGGCGTACAGCCGGATCGTGGTGCACCGGGGGCGCGTGGTGGCACGGACAAGCGCGGTGCGGGAGTACTGCAACACGGCGGCGGGCTCGGAGTTGGGGCTGCCCCGGCAGGGGCGGGGCGAGTTGTCGTGAGCGGCCGTCGTCGCGCCGGGGCGTACGCCTGAGGCGCCCGGGCTCAGCTCCGCGCGCCAGGCGCGTCCGGCGCGGGTGTGCGCCGCTGGGACGCAGCTGAAGTCATGCGGCGCGTGCGGCCGTCCGGGCGTACGGTCGAAGGCATGCGCATTGTCATCGCTGGAGGTCATGGTCAGATCGCGCTGCGGCTGGAGCACCTGCTCGCCGCGCGCGGTGAAGAGGTCGCGGGCATCATCCGCAACGCCGAACAGAGCGACGATCTACGGGCGGCCGGCGCCGAACCGCTGCTGCTGGACCTGGAGTCGGCCTCGGTAGAGGAGGTCGCGGAGCGGCTGCGGGGCGCGGACGCGGCGGTCTTCGCGGCGGGCGCGGGCCCGGGCAGCGGCACGGCCCGCAAGGACACCGTGGACCGGGGTTCGGCGGTGCTGTTCGCCGACGCGGCGGTCCTGGCGGGCGTACGGCGCCATGTCGTCGTGTCCTCGATGGGCGCGGATCCGACGCACTCCGGGGACGGTGTCTTCGACGTGTATCTGCGGGCCAAGGGCGAGGCCGACGCGTATGTACGCGGCCTGGACGCCCTCGACTGGACGATCCTGCGCCCCGGTTCGCTCACGAACGACGCCGGCACCGGGCTGGTCCGGCTGGAGGCGCACACCGGTCGCGGCGCGATTCCCCGGGACGATGTGGCCGCCGTACTCGCGGAGTTGGTGGAGACACCGGCGACGGCCGGGCTGACTCTGGAGCTGATCAGTGGGTCCGCGCCGGTGTCGGTGGCGGTGAAGTCGGTGGCCGGGAACTGAGGGGCCGTAGAGGCGAGGCGCTGGGGTTTCCCGCCGTCTAGAAGAGCGGCATCTGGCCGGGAAACTCCGGGACCACGTACCCGTCCAACGCGGGCTGTGCCGCCCCGAGTTCCGCCTGGCGGCGGGACCCGGGGCACGACACGAGGTCCCCGGTCTCCCGCGCACCGGGCGGGTCGTGGCGCGCGAACCGGCCTGCCACTACGGCGATTTCACGACGGCACTCGGGGCAGCTTCTGCGGCGTGACGACATGGGATCAGTCTGCCCCGCCGCAGGCCGGGTCGGCTGTCGAGGCTCGCTAGGGCGTGCTCAGCTGTGGGCGACGGTGAGGCCGTAGAAGGCGACGCGGGCGCCCTTGGTGGTGCTGTCGGAGGACGACTGGTTGTACGAACCGGCCTTGAAGTACTGCTTGTAGGCGTTGAAGGACGACGGGATGGCGTAGTGCGTGGTGCTCCCGTTGACCGTCAGGTTGATGGTGTTCCCGCCCGAGACGCCGATCGTGTAGCTCCACGTCTTGCCGACGGACACGTTGCCCACGGTGTGCAGGGTCTGGCCGCCGGAGGGTGAGTTCTCCGTGCCGAGGACGATGTCGCCGCTGGAGCGGTAGTACAGCTCCAGCAGCGGCTTGGTGGACGTGCCGCCGGTGCCGAGGTGGATCTGGCCGACGCAGACGTTCGACGTGACGGAGACGACCCGGAGCGTCGCCTTCATCGTGTGGGTGCCGCTGAGCGACCAGTCGGCGGCGCTGCCGCTGCGGTTCATCTCGCGCAGTTCGGAGCGGGCGTAGTTCGAGTTGGGGGTGGTGACGCCCTTCTCCGGCGCCCAGAAGGTCATCGCTCCGTCGCGGGTGTCCGTGTAGAAGTACGAGTCCTGGAAGCCGTTGGCCCCCTGGAGCCGGGACGACGAGATCGTCGTGGGCGAGCCGGGGGACCCGATCGGCTCCTGGAGCTGCCACACCCCCAGGTCGAAGTTCCCGCCGGGCGCGACGGAGGGGTCCGCCAGGGGTGAGGCGACGACGCCGGCGGCGCCGGTACTGCCCGACGCGGCGGGGGCCGTGAGGGCGAGGCCGCCGGTGACGGCGACGACGGTGGCCAGGGAGGTGAGCAGCGTACGCATGCGCATGGGGGGTGCCTTCCTGTCTGCTCTGTGGACTCGACTCGGTTGGCGGAGCGTGCGTTCACGCAAGTTCATATGTGTGAACTTTGTGTTTCAACATGAACGCGGTGTCGCGACAGTAGGGCTGTGGCACGGGCACGTCAAGGTTGGCGGCAGGGCGAAGGGGGCCGCGGGGATGCCTCTGGGGCGCCTCGGGAAAAAACCCGGGAAGGCTTTGGGAAGGCTTTGGGAAGACTTCGGGAACGACGAAAGGGTCTGTGATCAGCATTGCTGCTGGTCACAGACCCTTCGATCATGTGGCGGCGCCAGGGTTCGAACCTGGGTAGGCTAAGCCGGCAGATTTACAGTCTGCTCCCTTTGGCCACTCGGGCACACCGCCGGGGATGTCGCCTCTCGAACCGCTTTTCGGCGGTGCTCCGTGGCAACGACGTAAACGATACCCGATGCCCAGGGGTGCTTCGCCACCCGATTGACCGGCGCTCGGAGGGGAGGGGGTGGCTAGGCTTATGCGGATGCGGCCCGGGGCCTACACCGGGCTCGGCGGCTGCCCCGACGCACGCCGATACGCAGTGACACGCATCGATACGCACCCCGATACAAGGAGCCACAGGACATGGCCGACTCCAGTTTCGACATCGTCTCGAAGGTCGAGCGGCAGGAGGTCGACAACGCCCTCAACCAGGCCGCCAAGGAGATCTCCCAGCGCTACGACTTCAAGGGCGTGGGT
The DNA here is from genome assembly GCF_033335955.1 of Streptomyces sp. N50. Classification (GTDB taxonomy): domain Bacteria; phylum Actinomycetota; class Actinomycetes; order Streptomycetales; family Streptomycetaceae; genus Streptomyces. Next base: position 5,446,757 of record NZ_CP137549.1, on the reverse strand, counting down.
GCCTCGATCGCATGGTCCGCCGAGAAGATCCTCATGGAGGCGAACTCCGAGGAGCGGGTCAAGGCGATCCTCGACGTCTTCCAGTCCAAGCTGATCAAGCGCGGCATCTCGCTGAAGGCGCTGGACGCTGGTGAGCCGCAGCTCTCCGGCAAGGAGTACAAGATCTTCGCGTCGATCGAGGAGGGCATCTCCCAGGACAACGCGAAGAAGGTGGCGAAGATCATTCGCGACGAGGGTCCCAAGGGCGTGAAGGCCCAGGTCCAGGGCGACGAACTGCGGGTCAGCTCCAAGAGCCGCGACGACCTCCAGGCCGTGCAGGCCCTGCTCAAGGGCAAGGACTTCGACTTCGCGCTGCAGTTCGTGAACTACCGGTAGAGCCGGGCTTCGCGCGTCCGCCGCGCAGGCACGAGGATGCGAGGAGGGTGGGCACCCGTCGGTGCCCACCCTTCTCGCCTGCTGGCTGCGGTTTGGGGTGCGCTAGGGCCTGTCCGGCCGGTCAAGTCACAGGAAGGCCGCGGCTGCTGACCAGCGCCGGGGAGCGGCCGCAACGCCGCAGATGTGCGCGGCTGCGGCCGCGGCAAACCCCGCCGGACAGCCTCTAGTTGCGCGAGTTGCCGAACAGGATGCGGTAGGCGATCAGGAGGACGAGCGCGCCGCCTATCGCCGAGGCCCAAGTGGCGCCGTCGTAAAAGTTCTTCGCGACCGGGTGGTCCAGCCAGCGGGCCGAGATCCAGCCGCCGATGAACGCGCCCGCGACACCGATGATGGTCGTGCCGATGAAGCCGCCCGGGTCGCGGCCCGGCAGCAGGAATTTGGCGATGGCTCCGGCCAACAGTCCCAGGATGATCCAGCTGATGATGCCCATGCCGTGAACCTGCCCTCTCGCGCTGTGCTTGCACTGATCCGGAGCTGTGAATTCCGCCCGGACAGGCTGTGTTCGTAGGTCCTTGCGCACGGCCTGTCGCTGCATGTTCCGCCGTGTCGATGAACAGGACGTCACGGATGCGTGTGGTGGTTGCAGGCATCGGTGGCCTGCGACGACCGCTCAGGAGGCCTGTGCTGTCGTGCGTATGCGGAAGTCGGTCCACGGGGTCGGTTCGGGAGCGCCTTCGTAGTCCTCGTACCAGCCCGTGCCGTCGAGCCAGGCGCGCAGCCAGTCGGCCAGGCTGGGCGCGTCGACGTACCACGCGTGGTCGGCCTCGTCGGCGTTCGGCTCGTAGAGGAGGACTGTGGCCTGTGGGGTTCGGCAGTCCACGCACGCGTACATCGCGCAGCCCCAGTGCGATATCGGCAGGACGCCCTCGGGCCAGGGCCAGTCGGGGTCCTTGTGTCCGCTCGCGCGGTTGGCGAGGTACTGCGTGACGGCGGCGGGCTCGCCGGTCTGCGGGTTGTCGGCCTGCGGGTTGTCGAGGAGGGGCAACAGGCCGTACTCCGGGCCGAATCCGCCGTCTCCTATGCGCGAGTAGAGCGCCGCGAGCAGCGGGGGCAGGCGGAAACCCAGGGCGACCTCGGCGCGGGTCACCGTGGCCTCGTCCACGGGGGCGGGGAGTGAAGTCCAGCCCAGCGGGCGGGTGTTGCGTGCCTCGGCGGCCACCTGGGTCAGCAGTTGCTGCTCGTTCTCGGTCATGGCTTCATGGTGCCGCGCGCCACTGACAATCGAGCTGGCCTGTGGACAACCCGGCGGTTGTGGAAAACCTGCTGGTCGCGGGGCGGGAGTCGGCGGGCATCGTGCGGTGACGGGTGCCGTCAGGCCAGGCGGACTTCGACGTGCCGTTCGGTGAGGAAGGCGAGCAACTCCTCGAACGTCGGCGGCCGCCGGCCTGCGTGCGGGGTGACGCCGAGGCAGGCGCGGGCGACGGCGGCGTCGTGCCAGACGAGGGTGAAGGGCGAAGTGGCTCCCCAGCGGCCGCGCAGGCAGTCGTTCAAGGCGTCCAGGCCCCAACCGAAGTATCCGGCGGGGCCGTTCACCGCCTCGCCCAGGGCGCAGAAGAAGCCCGGTGCGTCGGTGATGTGGCTGCCGTCGAGGTGGTAGGTGATGCCCGGTGGACGGGCCGGGTGGGTGTAGGTGTGGTTCGCCAGGGCCGTGTCGAGCCAGAATCGGCGGGCTTCGGGGGCGCAACCTGCCCAGCGGCCGGGTTCGGAGGGACGGCCCTCGCCCCACAGGTCCCACACCTCCCGGGCCGCGAGCGGTGGCCGTTCCGACCAGGGGTCGAGGGTGAGGTCGACCAGGCCCGGGCCGCGTGCGGACGGGATCCAGGCCCGTAACTCGCCCTCGGCAGCGGCCTGCACGGGCCGGCCGGACGCGTCGACGCGCACCACCTTGACGTGGCCCAGGTCCTCTTCCCCGCCGTCCAGTGCCGCCCTCAGCGCGCCGCGCGGGGAGCAGCCCAACAGGCGTACAGGAGGCTCCAGTTGTTCCGGGAGGCCCTCCTGGACATGAGCCAAGTCCCGGCAGACGCCCCATGGTTCACCGTCCGCGCCCCGTATTCGGTAGCCCGGGGACAGGGGCGGGCACTCCGGATAGTCGTAGGGGTTGTCGTCGGACTGGCTGCCCTCGACGGTGACGTCCCTCAACGACAGGTCACGCGCGCACGGGCGGTCGCCTATGACGCGTACGTCCTCCAGCCACCACTCGCCCTCTCCCCTGCCGGTCTTGTCGAGGGTCTCCAGGGTGAGCAGGCCGAGCGGCGCCGAACCGTCGGCACGCGCGCGTGCGAGGGCTGTTCGCAGGTCGCCCTCGGGTGCGCAGCCGAGGAGTTCGTACGTCCCGCGCGCGGGAGGGACCGGGTCGGCGAAGAGGTCCTCGGCGTCCTCGCACAGCGCCCAGGTCTCCTCGTAGCCGTGCTCGCCGGTGGACTCGGCCCCTTCGTCGTACGACAGCAGGACGTACTTCGGCGCCCCCACCGCTGCCCGCCGTCAGCGGGTGGCGAACGGCTGGTCCGTGGGCACGATTTCGCGGCCCAAGGGGAACAGCGAGACCGGGATCAGCTTGAAGTTGGCGATGCCGAACGGGATGCCGATGATCGTGATGCACATGGCGATGCCGGTGACGATGTGCGCGAGGGCCAGCCACCAGCCCGCGAGGACCAGCCACAGGACGTTGCCCACGCAGGAGGGGGCGCCCGCGTCCCGGCGCTCGACCGTCGTGTACCCGAAGGGCCACAGGGCGTAGACGCCGATGCGGAAGGCGGCGATCCCGAAGGGGATGCCGATGACGGTGATGCACAGCAGCGCGCCCGCGAGCAGGTACCCGAGGAACAGCCAGAAGCCGCTCAGGACGAGCCAAATGACGTTCAGGATGGTTTTCACTGAGGGCGACCTGCCATCTTCTCGAGCCGGGCGATGCGCTCCGCCATCGGCGGGTGTGTCGAGAACATCTTGGAGAGTCCCTGGCCCGGGCGGAAGGGGTTCGCGATCATCATGTGGCTCGCGGTCTCGATGCGGGGCTCCGGGGGCAGCGGGAGCTGCTTGGTGCCGGCGTCGAGCTTGCGCAGCGCGCTCGCGAGGGCGAGGGGGTCGCCGGTGAGCTGGGCGCCGGACGCGTCCGCCTCGTACTCCCTGGAGCGGCTGATGGCCAACTGGATGAGGCTGGCCGCCAGGGGACCCAGGATCATGATCAGCAGCATGCCCAGGATGCCGGGGCCGTCGTCGTCGTTCGAGCGGCCGATCGGGATCAGCCAGGCGAAGTTGACCAGGAACATGATCACCGAGGCGAGGGCGCCGGCGACCGACGAGATCAGGATGTCGCGGTTGTAGACATGGCTCAGCTCGTGCCCGATGACTCCGCGCAGCTCGCGCTCGTCCAGGATGCGCAGGATGCCTTCCGTGCAGCACACGGCGGCGTTGCGCGGGTTGCGGCCCGTCGCGAAGGCGTTCGGGGCCTCCGTGGGCGAGATGTACAGGCGCGGCATGGGCTGGCGGGCCTGGGTGGAGAGGTCGCGGACCATCCGGTACAGGGCCGGGGCCTCGAACTCGCTCACCGGGCGGGCGCGCATCGCGCGTAGCGCCAGTTTGTCGCTGTTCCAGTACGCGTACGCGTTCGTGCCCAGCGCGATCACGACCGCTACGACGAGGCCCGTGCGGCCGAAGAAGCTGCCGATGACGATGATGAGTGCGGACAGTCCCCCGAGGAGAACTGCGGTCCTGAGCCCGTTGTGCCGGCGGTGCACGGTACGCCCTCCAAATCGTGCAGCAGGGGAACCCTTTGCTTGCTGATCTCTGATGCCACTGGTGCCGTGGTGTCACGTCCAGTGGACCCTCCCGTACTGGTCAACGCCAGGCGGGGAGCTCTAGTTCCCTTGTGCGTACGACGCCGGGGGTGGGCCGTCCGGGTGAGGACGGTGGTATGTGCCGGTGGCTCAGAAGAGTCCGGTGGCGGCGAAGCGCAGGACCAGTTGGGGTGCTCCGGAGAGGGCGATCCCAAGGGCGCCGGTGAGAGCGAGCGCGGCCGTGAGGGGCGCGGGGACACGGTGTTTGGCGTGCTCGCCCTCAGGGGCGCGGAACAACAGGGCAGTCCACTGGAGGTAGTAGAAGAGCGCGATCACCACGTTGACGGCCATGACGACCGCGAGCCAGCCAAGGCCCGCGTCCACGGCCGCCGAAAAGACGGTCACCTTGGCGAAGAGCCCGATGACACCCGGCGGCAGCCCGGCGAGGCACAGCAGGAAGAACGCCAGGAGCAGGGCGGCCAGGGGGTTCGAGGCGTACAGGCCCCGGTAGTCGCTGATGCGGTTGAGGGCTCTGCTACGGCCCACCAGGGCGGCCACCGTGAACGCGCCGAGGTTCACAGCGGCGTACATGAGGGCGTAGGCGACGGTGGAGCCGATCGACTTCTGGGCGTCCTTGGAGTACGCGGCTGCGGCGATCGGCACCAGGAGGTAGCCGGCCTGTCCGACGGACGACCAGGCGAGCAGCCGTACCGCGCTGTACGCGCGCGTGGCCTGTTGGCGCAGGGCACCCAGGTTGCCGACCGTCATGGTGAGGGCGGCCAGTGCGGCGAGTGCCGGGCCCCAGACGTCGGCGTACGACGGGAAGGCGACGACGGTGACGAGGATCAGGCCGGAGAAGCCGACCGCCTTGCCGACGACCGACAAGTAGGCGGCGATCGGGAGGGGCGCTCCTACGTAGGTGTCGGGTACCCAGAAGTGGAAGGGGACGGCGGCCGTCTTGAAGGCGAAGCCGATGAGGGTGAGGGCGACGCCGGTCTGGGCGAGGGTGTGGAACTGGCCGTCCACGTGCTGGATGCGGTCGGCGATCTCGGTGAGGTACAGGGTGCCCGTGGTGGCGTACACGAAGCTGACGCCCATCAGGCTGACCGCGGTCGCGGTGACCGAGGACAGGAAGAACTTGAGGGCCGCTTCGGCGGATTTCCTGTCGCCGTGCCGGATGCCGACGAGGGCGAACGCGGGCAGGGAGGCGACCTCCAGGGCGACGATCAAGGTCGCGAGGTCACGGGAGGCGGGCAGCAGGGCGGCGCCCGCGGCGGAGGACAGCAGCAGGAACCAGTACTCCCCTTCGGGGAGTCCCTTGTCGGCGTCCTTCAGGGTGGTGATCGACAGGAGGGCCGCGAGGAGGGCGCCGCCGAGGACCAGGAACTGGATGACCAGGGTGAAGCGGTCCGCCGTATAACTGCAGGCAGTTGCGTCGCCGGTGAGGCAGAAGGTGGCGCGGTCGCCGTCCAGGAGGGGCAGCAGCATCAGGGCGGAGGCGGCCAGGCCCGCGACCGACACCCAGCCCAGGAGCGCTTTTCTGGCCTCCTGGAGGAACAGGTCGGCGACGAGGACGACCAGGCCGACGACCGCCGTGATGGTGGGCGGTGCGATCGCGAGCCAGTCGACGGACTGGACCATCGACTCCGCGAGAGGCTGGGCCAGGGCGCTCATCGGTTGCCTCCTGCGAGGAGCTGCTGCACGGCCGGGTCGGTCAGGCCGAGGAGTGCCTTCGGCCACAGGCCGGCGGCGACGGTGAGGGCGACGAGCGGGGTCCAGGCGGCGAACTCGTACGTCTGGACGTCGGCGAGCTTCGGCGCTTCCTGCGCCACGGCGCCCATGCAGACGCGGCGGACCACGGCGAGCATGTACGCGGCCGTCAGGAGAGTGCCGAAGGCCGCGATCGCCATGAAGGTGAGGAACGCGGGGCGGCTGAGGTCCGCGGCGGGCTTGAACGCGCCGAACAGCGCGAGCATCTCGCCCCAGAATCCCGCGAGTCCGGGCAGTCCGAGCGAGGCGACGGCGGCGAACGCGAGCAGGCCGCCGAGGCGTGGTGCCTTGCCGTAGAGGGCCGCGCCGGTCTCCTCGGCCAGGGTGTCCAGGTCGGTCGTGCCGGTGCGGTCCTTGAGGGCGCCGACGAGGAAGAAGAGCAGGCCGGTGATGAGGCCGTGGGCGATGTTGGCGAAGAGCGCGCCGTTCACACCGGTCGGGGTCATCGTCGAGATGCCGAGCAGGACGAAGCCCATGTGGCCGACGGAGGAGTACGCGATGAGGCGCTTGAGGTCGCCCTTCGCGCCCTGTCTGACGAGGGCGAGGCAGGCCAGCGAGCCGTAGATGATCCCGACGACGGCGAAGGCGGCGAGGTAGGGCGCGAAGGTGTGCATGCCGTCCGGCGCGATCGGCAGCAGGATGCGGACGAACCCGTACGTGCCCATCTTGAGCAGCACGCCCGCCAGCAGGACCGAGCCGACGGTCGGGGCGGCGGTGTGGGCGTCGGGCAGCCAGCTGTGCAGGGGCCACATCGGAGTCTTGACCGCGAGCCCGATCCCGATCGCCAGAACGGCGATGACCTGCACGGATGTGGTCAGCGACCGGCCGTTGTCAGTGGCGAGTGCCACCATGTCGAATGTGCCCGCCTTGATTCCGATCAGGAGCAGGCCGAGCAGCATGACGACGGAGCCGAGCAGCGTGAAGAGGATGAACTTCCAAGCGGCCTGGGTCCGTTGGGCACCGCCCCAGCGGGCGATGAGGAAGTACATCGGGATCAGGACGGTCTCGAAGGCGAGGAAGAAGAGGATCAGGTCGAGGACGGCGAAGGTGGCGAGGGTGCCGGACTCCAGGACGAGGATCAGGGCGACGAACGCCTTCGGGGACGGGCCCGTAGCCCGCGGCGTCAGCCGCTGATGTTGCTGCTTGAAGTAGGAGTAGACCGCGCAGAGGAAAGTCAGCAGCGCGGTCAGGACCAGGAGGGGGAGGGAGATGCCGTCGATGCCGAGGTGGATGCGCACGTCGAGTGCGGGGATCCAGCTGATGTCGGTCGTGGCCTGCATCTTCGACGGATGGTCGTGGTCGAAGCCGAGCGCGAGGACGATCGCGGCGATGAGGATCACGCCGGTCACGGTCACGCCGTGCCGTAGGACGGCCTGTTCGGGCGACTTCCCCCTCAGCCCGGGCGGGGCGGGCAGCAGGGCGGTGACGGCGCCGAGGAGCGGGCCGACGACGATGAACGCCAGAAGGACCTGCATCACGGACTCGTTGATATCGATCACGCCTGCTCACGCTCCCGTGGCGACGAGGAGGACGGCGACCGTCAGGACGACGGTGCCGGCGAGCAGCGCGCTCACATAGGTCTGCGTATTGCCGGTCTGTGCGCGCCTGACGGCGGCTCCGAGGAGGCGGGGCAAGGTGCCCGCGCCGCGTACGTAGGTGTCGACGACCTCGCGGTCGAGGAATCGGACGAGGCCCGCCGCGGCCAGCACCGGGCGGACGAACAGCGCCCCGTAGACGGCGTCCAGGTGGAAGCCGGCGGCCGCGTGGCGGTGCAGTGGCCCGAGCAGGAGGCGGCCCGGGTCCGCCGGGTCGGGTGCCGAGGCGACGTCTCCGTAGGCGGGTGTGTGGCTCGCGATGGCCTCGGCCTCGACGAGTCCGGCGTCGCCCTCCGGGTGGGCCGCGACCGCACCCAGGGGCGCGCCGGCCGCGAACGCGGTGGTCTGCCGCCAGGCGCCGTAGGTGACGATGCCGCCGACGAGGGCGACGCCCGTGCCGAGCACTGAGGTGGTGAGCGTCGGGGTCAGGTCGCGGCCGTCGAACCAGTCGGGGAGCACGCGGTAGGCGAGTCCGCCGAGGGCGAGGGACGGGACAGCGAGCACCCACAGCACGGCGTTCATCGCCACCGGCTGCCTGCCGTGGTCCGGGGCCTCAACTCCCCGTCCGTGGAAGGCGAGCAGCCACAGGCGCGTCGCGTACGCGGCGGTGAGGAGGGCGGCGAGCAGACCGGCGACGAGGACGATCCAGCCCGCGGTGCCGGGGATGTGCGCGGTGTCTCCGGTGGCCGCGTGTTCGGCGGCGCCGAGGACGGACTCCTTGGAGAAGAAGCCGCTGAAGGGCGGGATCGCGGCGAGCGCGAGGAGCGCCACGGTCATCGTCCAGAAGGCGTCGGGGACACGGGCGCGCAGGTTGCCCATGCGGGACATGGCGGCGAGTGAGTTGGTGCCGGAGGCGTGGATGATCACGCCGGCCGCGAGGAAGAGCAGCGCCTTGAAGGCGCCGTGGGACAGGAGGTGGAAGACGGCGGCACCGCGGTCGCCGACGGCGAGGGCGCCGGTCATGTAGCCGAGTTGACCGATCGTCGAGTACGCGAGGACGCGCTTGATGTCGTCCTGGGCGAGCGCGGCGAGGCCCGACCCGGCCATCGTCACGGCGGCCATGACGGCGAGGACGACCATCGCGGTCGAGGATGCCTCGAAGACCGGGAGGAGACGGGCGACGAAGTAGACACCGGCGGCGACCATCGTCGCGGCGTGGATCAGCGCGGAGACGGGCGTGGGGCCCGCCATCGCGTCGGGAAGCCAGGTGTGCAGCGGGAACTGCGCCGACTTGCCCGCCACGCCGGCCAGGAGCAGCAGCGCGATCAGCGTCGGGTGGTGCAGCCCGCCGTGCGCGACGGTGCTCAGGACCTTGGTGATGCGGAAGGACCCGGCGTCGGTCGCGAGCGCGAACAGGCCGATCAGGAAGGGGACATCACCGAGTTTGGTGACGAGGAAGGCCTTGATGGAGGCGGCGCGGGCCTCCGGGGTCTCCCAGTAGTGGCCGACGAGGAAGTAGGAGCAGATGCCCATGACCTCCCAGCCGACCAGCAGCACGATCAGGTCGCCGGAGTAGACGACGAGGAGCATCGCAAAGGTGAAGAGGGACACGAGGGCCGCGTACGAGGGGTAGCGCGGGTCGTCGCGCAGGTAGCCCGTCGAGTAGATCTGCACACAGGTGGCGACGAAGGCGACCAGCACGGCGACGAGGGCGGCGAAGCCGTCGATGTGCAGGGCGAGTTCGATCGGGACCGAGCCGGTGGGCGTGAGTTCGGTGGCGGAGTCGATGGCCGCGTCGCCGCCCTGTCGTACGGCGACGACCGCGGCCAGCGCGAGCGCGGCGAGCGACGGCAGGACGGCGAGCGGGCGGACGAACCCGGGGGCGGTGCGGCCCAGGAGCAGGCCGGCCGCGGCGCCCAGGAACGGAAGGAGGGGGACGAGGACGGCGAGGGTGGTCGTGGTCACGCGGTGGCCTCAGCCTTCTCGGCCGCGGGGGGCTCGGTGCCGTCGCTGTCAGCGGCGTCGCTGTCGGAGCCGTCGCCGTCCGGGCCGTCGGATTCGTGCCCCTCGGCGGTGTCGCGGAGTCTGTCGATGTCCGAGGTGCCGCGGCCCCGGTAGACGGCGAGGACGATCGCCAGGCCGATGCCGATCTCCGCGGCGGCGATGGCGATGGTGAACAGGGTGAGGGCCTGGCCGGAGTGCAGCTTCTCCTCGGCGGTCCTGCTGAGCCAGACGTCGAAGGCGACCAGGTTCAGGTTGACGGCGTTGAGCATCAGCTCGACCGACATCAGGACGAGGATCGCGTTGCGGCGGGCGAGGACGCCGTAGATGCCGGTGCAGAAGAGGAGGGCGGCGAGCACGGCGGGATAGACGAGGTGCATCAGCGGGTTCCCTTCTGCTCGGTGGGGTTGTCCTGCTCGGTGGGGTTGTTCGGTGCGGTGGGGTTGTTCGGTGCGGTGGGGTTGTTCTGCTCGGTGAGGTTGTCCCGCGTGGTGGGTTCGTTCCGCGTGGTGGGTTCGTTCCGCTCGGTCGGATCGTTGCCTTGAGAACGGCTATTTCGCCTGAACGTGTGATTACGGGAATCCGGGACGGATGGGGAACTACCGGTCGCTCCCCGGGAGTTCACAGGGGGAGAGCTCAGCTCCGACTTCGTCTTGCGGGACAGGACGATCGCGCCGACCAGTGCCGCGAGGAGAAGGACGGAGAGGGCCTCGAAGGGGAGAACCCAGTTCTGGAACAGGCTCGCGCCGGTCACCGCGGTCGAGCCGGCGGCCGGACCGTCCAGGTCCATCCAGGTCGCGCGGAAGGCGTCGACGACGACCCAGACCAGGGCCGCCGCGGCGGCGACGGCCACGGCGAGGGCGGGCCGGCGGTTGCCGGAGTCGGCGTCCGGGGAGCGGCCGATGGGGGCCTTGGTGAGCATCAGACCGAAGAGAAGGAGGACGACGACGGAGCCGACATAGATGAGGACCTGCACCCAGGCGATGAACTCGGCGGTGAGGAGGAGGTATTCGACGGCGAGACCCCCGAGGGTCACCACGAGCCACAGGGCGGCGTGCACCAGCTGCTTGGTGGTGACGGTGACGAGGGCGGCGCCGAAGGTGACCAGTCCGACGAGGAGGAAGGCGATCTCCACGCCGGTCGGGGAGAGGAAGCCGTGGGCGCGGGGCGCGGCGAGAGTTGCCGTGGTGGTCACGGCGACGGTTTCGGCGAGGGTCACGACTGGCCCTCCGGCGGCTCGGTGGGGTCTGCGGGGTCAGCGGGGTCAACCTGCGCGGCCTGCGCTGCGGCCTGCGTCGCTGCCAGCTTCTCGGCGGCCTTGCGGGCGGCCGCGATCTCCTTGGGTTCCTCGGCGCCGGGGTCGAGGGCGGGCGGGGCCGGGACCGTCCACATCCACTCGCGGAGCTTGTCGCGTTCGTGGGTGAGTTCGTGGATGTCGGTCTCGGCGTACTCGAACTCCGGGGACCAGAACAACGCGTCGAAAGGACAGACCTCGATGCAGATACCGCAGTACATGCACAGGGAGAAGTCGATGGCGAAGCGGTCGAGGACGTTGCGGCTGCGCTCACGGCCGCCGGGGGCCGCCGCCGGGACCGTCTCCTTGTGGGAGTCGATGTAGATGCACCAGTCGGGGCACTCACGGGCACAGAGCATGCAGACCGTGCAGTTCTCCTCGAACAGACCGATGACTCCGCGGGTGCGGGGCGGGAGGTCGGGCTGGGTGTCCGGGTACTGCTCGGTGACGGTCTTCTTCGTCATCGTGCGGAGGGTGACGGCCAGGCCCTTGGCCAGACCGGAGCCGGGGATGGGGGCCATCAGAGGAACACCACCTTCACGATGCCGGTGAGGGCGATCTGAGCGAGGGAGAGGGGGACGAGGAGGGTCCAGGAGAGCTTCTGGAGCTGGTCCTCGCGCAGGCGGGGATAGGTGACGCGGAGCCAGATGACGACGAAGGCGAGGATGCCGGTCTTCAGCAGGGTCCACACCCAGCCGAGGCCGTCCGCACCCCACGGGCCGTGCCAGCCGCCCAGGAAGAGGACGGTGGTCAGGCCGCACAGGACGACGATTCCGGCGTACTCGGCGAGGAGGAAGAGGGCGAAGCGGAGACCGGTGTATTCGGTGTAGGCGCCGAAGATGATCTCGGAGTCGGCGACGGGCATGTCGAAGGGAGGGCGCTGGAGTTCGGCCAGGCCCGCCACGAAGAACACGATCGCGCCGACGATCTGCCAGGGCAGCCACCACCAGTGGAAGGCGTCGAGGATGCCGGGGAGGGAGACCGTGCCGGCCGCCATCGCCACGGAGGCGGCGGTGAGCAGCATGGGGAGTTCGTAGGCGAGGAGCTGTGCGGCGGTGCGGAGGCCGCCGAGGAGGGAGAACTTGTTGGCGGAGGCCCAGCCGGCCATGAGCGAGCCGAGGACGCTCACGCCCATCACCGCGAGGACGAAGAAGATGCCCGCGTCCAGGACCTGACCGACAGCGCCCTCGCCCGGGCCGATCGGGATGGCGAGGAGGACGAGGAGGTACGGGAGGAGGGCCACGGCGGGGGCGAGTTGGAAGATACGGCGGTCCGCGCCCGCCGGAACGATGTCTTCCTTCTGGGCGAACTTGACGCCGTCCGCGACGAGTTGGGCCCAGCCGTGGAAGCCGCCGGCGTACATCGGGCCGAGGCGGCCCTGCATGTGGGCCATCACCTTGTGCTCGGTCTGGCCGACGATCAGGGGGAAGGTGAGGAAGACGACGAAGACGATCAGGAGTCGCAGGGCGACGTCGAGCGCGTCGTTCACTGCGGGCCTCCTGTGGGGGTGTCGGGGGTCGGGGGTGAGTCGGGATGTTCAACTGCGGCCGGGTCAGGAGCAGTTGCTTCGGGTTCCCGCTTGGCCTCGGGTTCCGGCTTGGCCTCAGGCTCGGGCTCGGGGTCAGGTTCGGGCTCGGGTCGCTCGAAGGCTGGGCGGGCGTTGTGCCACGGGGCGTCCGTGGTGCGGGGAGCGGTGGGGGGCCGGGAGGTGCTGCCCTCTGGTGTTGGTGCCGGTCCGTGTGACGGGTCCGCCGCAGGTGCCGATTCCGGTTCCACCGCCGGTGCCGGTGACGGCTCCGCAGCCGGAGCTGGCGCCGGATCCTGTTGCGATGCCGAGCCGTCGCTCGCGCTGCGCGACCGGCGGGGCGGCGCCGCGCCCTCACCCGAAGGCGTCGCGCCCTCAGTCGGCATGCCCTGGCTCACCGACCCCTCCGAAGCCGAACGGGCCCGCCGCACCGGGCGATCGCCGGCGGCACGGGCCGGGCCGTCACCCGCCGCGCCGGCCGGAGACTCGCCCGCCGCACGGGCCGGGAGGTCACCCGGCGCACGTAGCGGGCGCTCCTCCGCCCCACGCACCGGACGCTCCCCCGCCCCACGCACCGGGCGCTCACCCGCAGCACGTGCCGCGCCCCTCGCCGGTCGTGCCGGAGCTGCCGGGAGCTGGCCCTTCAAGGGGCCCCACTCGTTCGGGTCGGGCACGCCGGGCGGGAGCATCTGGCGGCGTTTCGGGCCGCCGTGGTCCGACTCGCCCGGTTCCTTCGCCCCGGGCCAGGCCTTGGCCACGCGGGCCGCGAGGACGAAGTCCTTGCGGAGGGGGTGGCCCTCGAAGGTTTCCGGGAGGAGGAGGTGGTCCAGTGCCGGGTGGCCCTCGAAGTCGACGCCGAACATTTCGTGGGTCTCGCGTTCGTGCCAGGCGGCACCCGCGTAGACGTCGACGGCGGTGGGGAGTGCCGGGGTCTCGTGCGGGACGGTCGTACGGACGAGGAGTCGGCGTACCGGTGACAGTGCCACGACGTGGGCACAGACGCGGAAGCCGGTGCCTGGTTCGTCGACCGCGCTCAGCCAGTCGAAGTAGGTGCAGCCCAGGTCGTCGCGGGCGGTGCGCAGGGCGGTGAGCCAGGTGGCGGGGGGTACGTCGACGGTGAGGAGGTCGTAGGACTCCTCGGCCGTGGCCTCCGTGCCGAACAGCTCCTCGACCGGGGCCGGCAGCCAGCCGACGGCGGTCATCGGGCGTCCCCCGGGCCGGAGTCGGAGCCCGAACCTGAACCCGAACCCGAGTCGGAGGACGAGGCCGCAGCCGCGGAATCCCCGTCGGGCACCGGCGCCGGAACCAGCCCGCTCTGCAGCGCGGCCGTGGAAGGACGGCCCGCGGCAGTTGTCCCGTACCGCTCCCCCAGCGACTCCCGGGCGATCTTCTCCTGGAGTTTGAGGATTCCCTGGAGGAGGGCCTCGGGGCGGGGCGGGCAGCCGGGGACGTAGACGTCGACCGGGATGATCTGGTCGACGCCCTTCGTCACCGAGTAGGAGTCCCAGTACGGGCCGCCGCAGTTGCTGCACGCGCCGAAGGAGATGACGTACTTGGGCTCGGGCATCTGCTCGTAGAGGCGTTTCACGGCCGGGGCCATCTTGTCCGTGACCGTGCCCGACACCACCATCAGGTCCGCTTGGCGCGGGCCGGGCGCGAAGGGGATGACGCCCAGGCGGATGAAGTCGTGGCGGGCCATCGACGCGGCGATGAACTCGATGGCGCAGCAGGCCAGGCCGAAGTTGAAGACCCAGAGGGAGTAGCGGCGGCCCCAGTTGAGGACCACCTTCATCGGTTCGGGGGCGAGGCGGGCAAGGGCGCCCAGGCGTTTCGGCTCCGGCAACATCACGGGCTCGGGGGTCACGTCCTCGGGGGTCACGTCCATGCCAGGACGCCCTTCTTGTATGCGTACAGCAGGCCCACGGTCAGGAAGCCGAGGAAGACGAACATCTCGACGAGGGTCGCCGCGCCGTAGCCCGGCGCGGCGAAGACCGTCGCCCAGGGGAAGAGGAAGATCGAGTCGACGGCGAAGATGACGTACAGGAACGCGTAGACGTAGTACCGGACTTGGGTGTGGGCCCAGCCCTCGCCGACGGGGTCGACGCCGCACTCGTACGTCAGGAGTTTCTCGGGGGTGGGGACGACCGGGCGCAGCAGGCGGCCCGCGCCGAAGGCCACGGCGACGAAGAGCACGCCGACGACGGCGAGCAGTCCCACGACGGAGTAGGACCGGAAGTAGTCCGCCGAGTCCGCCGCGACGACCGCGGTCGGCTCCCGCAAGGTCTCCGACAACATCGCCCGCAAGTCCGACCCCTCCTCCTCCGCACGGAGTTCCGCACGGGCTGCCTGCCCCACGGCCCGCTCCGGTGACCCGGTGCCCCCGTGACCCATGTGAACTCTGTGTTCGACGATCTGTACGCACGGGAGTCTAGGCCCTGTTAAAGGCACGGTAAGCAGCCCGTCACGGCTTGAGATCCGCTCGGCAGGACGGGACGGACGCGATGGTGGGGTTTTCCCCAGCAGGCCCGGGCGGCGGACCTCATGGCGCTGGAGCGCGCCGCGGGGCACGCTGGCCCATATGACCGTACGCATCCCCTACGCCGACCCGGCGGCACCCGGCGGCGAGCTCGACGAGCCGCTGCCGCCGGCCCGCTTCGCCTACGACAGACACACCTGGAAGGAGATCGCGCATCTCCTGACGAACCTGCCGGTGTCGGTGTTCGGCTTCGTCTATGTGGTGACGATGCTGGCCGTCAGCGGCGGGCTGACCGTCACCGTGGTCGGGATTCCGCTGCTCGCGCTGGGGCTGATGGGCGCGCGGCTGATCGGGAAGTTCGAGCGGGGCCGGGCGAGGCGGCTGCTCGGGGTGCGGATCGACGAGCCGAGCCCGTTGCCGTGGCGCAAGGGCGGCGGGCTGCTGCAACGGGTGTGGATGGCGCTGAAGGACCCGGTCGGCTGGCGGACGGTGCTGTACGACGGGATGCGGCTGCCGTGGGGCATCGTCACCTTCACCGTCACGCTGACCTCGTTGTTCGTGCTGTGGCCGGTGCTGCCGTTCATCGCCCGCGGGCTGGCGAACGCGGACCGCGCGATGGTGCGCGGCCTCCTCTCCCCCTCCGACGAACTGGAGCGCCGTATCGCCGAGTTGGAGTCCGACCGGGGTGTCGTGGTCGACACGGCGGCGGCGGATCTGCGGCGGATCGAGCGCGACCTGCACGACGGGGCGCAGGCCCGGCTGGTCAATCTGGCGATGGGACTGGGGCTGGCCAAGGAGAAGTTGCTGGAGGGCCAGGCCGACGAACAGGTCGCCGCGATGGTCGACGAGGCGCACGGCGAGGTGAAACTGGCGCTCCAGGAGCTGCGGGACCTCGCGCGCGGGATCCATCCCGCCGTCCTCACCGACCGCGGGCTGGACGCCGCCCTCTCCTCCGTCGCCTCGCGCTGCACGGTGCCGGTGCAGGTGACCGCCGACCTCGGCGCGCGCCCGGCCGCCGCCATCGAGGGCATCGCGTACTTCACCGTCTCCGAGCTGCTGCAGAACATCAGCAAGCACAGCGGCGCCCGTACGGCGTCGGTGGACGTGTGGCGGTCGGACGACCGCCTGCTCATCCAGGTCTGGGACGACGGCCGCGGCGGCGCGAACCTCGACGGCGGCACCGGCATGCGCGGCCTCGCCGACCGCCTCGGCGCGGTCGACGGCCTGTTCGTCCTCGACTCCCCGCCGGGCGGCCCCACGACCGTCACGGCGGAACTGCCATGGCGGGAACGGACCTCCGAGCCACCCCGGGGGTAGGGAAAACCCCCCTCCCGAGAGGCCGACGGACTCCATGGTCCACGGACCTGCGGTCGAGCAGTCTGGAGATACGACAGCACGGCCGACGCGGCTGCGGAAACGAGTAGAACGGGACGACGTCAATGGCCACGGAGTACGGGCAGGGGTACGGCACGCACGGCACGTTCGACCTCGACGAACGGCGCCGGCACCGGCTGCCGGCCGCGCTGCGCGCGCCCTTCGAGGCGCGCAGCTGGCGGGAGTTCGGCTACGTCCTGCTGAGCCTGCCGATCAGCATCCTGCTCTTCACCTACGCCGTCACGATGGTGTCGCTGGGCGCGGGCCTGCTGATCACCTTTCTCGGCGTCCCGGTCCTGGCGGGCGCCCTGGCCGGCTGCCGCGGCTTCGGCGCGCTGGAACGGGCGCGGGCCCGCCGCCTGCTCGGCCTGGACGTCGCCGCCCCCGAGCCGCTGCGCATGAAGAAGAACGGCCCGCTGGCCTGGATGGGCGCCGTCCTCAAGAGCGGCACGTCCTGGCGCCATCTCCTGTACGCGGTACTGCACTTCCCGTGGGCGGTCTTCTCCTTCGTCGTCGCCCTCAACTTCTGGGCCTACGGCTGGGCCCTCCTGACGTACCCGCTGTGGTTCTGGGTCTTCCCGATGTACGGCGGCCAGGGCGGCCTCCAGCTCTACGGCGACCAGCACCACCAGATCTACCTGGACAACCCCTTCGAGATCACCGTCACCGCGCTGGTCGGACTGCTGTTCACCCTGGCCACGCCGTGGATCGTGCGGGCCCTGACGATGGTCGACCGCCTCATGGTGCACGGGCTCCTCGGACCCTCCACCCTGGCGACCCGGGTCGTGGAGCTGGAGTCGGACCGCGGTGTCGTGGTCGACACGGCGGCGGCGGATCTACGGCGGATCGAGCGCGACCTGCACGACGGGGCGCAGGCCCGGCTGGTGGCCCTGGCCATGGATCTGGGGCTGGCGAAGGAGAAGCTGACGGAGGACCCGCAGGCCGCGGCGCGGATGGTGGGCGAGGCGCACGGCGAGGTCAAGACGGCGTTGCAGGAGCTGCGGGATCTGGCGCGCGGGATCCATCCGGCGGTGCTGACCGACCGGGGGCTGGACGCGGCCCTGTCCTCCGTGGCCTCGCGGTGCACGGTGCCGGTGCAGGTGGACGTGGATCTGCCCGCGCGGCCGGCGGCCGCCATCGAGGGCATCGCGTACTTCACCGTCTCCGAGCTGCTGCAGAACATCAGCAAGCACGCGAGGGCGACCTGGGCGGCCGTGGACGTGTGGCGGGTGGAGAACCGGCTGATGCTGCAGGTCGTGGACAACGGGGTGGGCGGCGCGGATGCCTCCGGCGGTTCCGGGCTGGCCGGTCTTGCCGGGCGGCTCGACGCGGTGGACGGCATCCTGGTGGTCGACTCGCCGGTGGGTGGGCCCACCCGGATCACGGCGGAGCTGCCCTGGCGGGGTTGAGAGGGCGGGGTTGACGGGGCGGGGAGTTCGGACGGGCCGGATTCCCCCGCCCCGCCCCCACCACCCTCCGCAGGCTGGGGTCCGATCTAACCGTTCAATGCACCCGACAGCGGTTAGATTTACCCCCAGCCTCCAACACCCCCCCCCGGCCCCGATTCCATCCCCCCGCCCGCACCGAGTCGCGAACCCTGGAATGCTGGACCTGTCGTGTGGACGGACGCGAATCGACGTGGGCCGGCAGGGCGGGCAATGGGGGGCCGAACATCGTGGAGGACAGGGTGCAGGTGGTCATCGCCGAGGATTCAGTGCTGCTCAGGGAGGGCCTGACCCGGTTGCTGACCGACCGCGGGCACGACGTGGTCGCCGGGGTGGGCGACGGGGACGCGCTGGTGAAGACCATCACCGAACTGGCCGAGCAGGGCGCGCTGCCGGACGTGGTCGTGGCCGACGTACGGATGCCGCCCACGCACACCGACGAGGGCGTGCGGGCGGCCGTGGAGTTGCGCAAGGCGCATCCCGGCCTCGGCGTGCTGGTGTTGTCGCAGTACGTGGAGGAGCGCTACGCCACCGAACTGCTGGCCGGTTCCACACACGGCGTCGGCTATCTGCTGAAGGACCGGGTGGCCGAGGTGCGCGAGTTCGTCGACGCGGTCGTGCGCGTGGCCTCGGGCGGTACGGCGCTCGACCCGGAGGTGGTCGCGCAGCTGCTCGGGCGCAGCCGCAAGCAGGACGTGCTCGCCGGACTCACCCCGCGGGAGCGCGAGGTGCTGGGGCTGATGGCCGAGGGGCGCACGAACTCCGCGATAGCCCGGCAGCTCGTGGTGAGCGACGGCGCGGTCGAGAAGCACGTCAGCAACATCTTCCTGAAGCTGGGCCTGTCGCCGAGTGACGGGGATCACCGACGAGTTCTGGCCGTCCTCACCTACCTCAACTCCTGACAGAATCCTGCCAAACTGACACCGTGTCAGCTGTCCGGCCGCCGACCGGCGGTTGTTCGCCGCCGTCAGTTTGCTGTCAGCCGGGCCCAGTACGCGGACAGCGCGATCCGAGAACCAGTCAACGCGACGGGAGCGTCGTCAAGGGAAGTGCCGGGGGGCGAGAAATCATGACAAGTCAGGGCGCCGGGCCGTCTCAAAACAGCGTCCATGATGCGAACGGCCGAAGGAAGGCGACCCTTACAGACGTAGGGTTGATCCTGGGAGGGTCGGCGTGACGACCATGCCCGGACAGCGTCCTCGAAGAGGAGGTCCAGTTCAGTGACCAGCCAGGTCAGTAGCCCAGCGGAGCAGGCCGACGGAGCCGACAGCACGTTGGTAGGGGAACAACGCAAACCGGCGGGGGTGAAGGACGTCCACCGCCTGGACCGGGTCATCATCCGGTTCGCCGGTGACTCGGGTGACGGGATGCAGCTCACCGGCGACCGCTTCACCTCGGAGACGGCGTCCTTCGGGAACGACCTCTCCACACTGCCGAACTTCCCGGCCGAGATCCGCGCCCCCGCAGGCACCCTGCCGGGGGTTTCGTCGTTCCAGCTGCATTTCGCCGACCACGACATCCTGACCCCGGGCGACGCGCCCAACGTGCTGGTCGCGATGAACCCGGCCGCCCTGAAGGCGAACATCGCCGATGTGCCGCGCGGCGCGGAGATCATCGTCAACACGGACGAGTTCACCAAACGGGCGCTGCAGAAGGTGGGTTACGCCGCCTCGCCCCTCGACGACGGCTCGCTGGACGGCTACAGCCTCCATCCCGTCCCCCTCACCACCCTCACCGTCGAGGCGTTGAAGGACTTCGGCCTGACCCGCAAGGAGGCCGAGCGCAGCAAGAACATGTTCGCGCTGGGCCTGCTGTCGTGGATGTACCACCGGCCGACCGAGGGCACGGAGAAGTTCCTGAAGTCGAAGTTCGCGAAGAAACCCGAGATCGCGGCGGCCAACATCGCGGCGTTCAGGGCGGGTTGGAACTTCGGCGAGACGACGGAGGACTTCGCGGTCTCCTACGAGGTCGCCCCGGCCGCCACCGCGTTCCCGACCGGCACCTACCGCAACATCTCCGGGAACCTGGCCCTGTCCTACGGCCTGGTCGCCGCGTCCCGGCAGGCGGACCTCCCCCTCTTCCTGGGCTCGTACCCGATCACCCCGGCCTCGGACATCCTGCACGAGCTGAGCCGGCACAAGAACTTCGGCGTACGGACCTTCCAGGCCGAGGACGAGATCGCGGGCATCGGCGCGGCGCTGGGGGCGGCCTTCGGCGGTTCCCTCGCGGTGACGACGACGAGCGGCCCGGGCGTGGCCCTGAAGTCGGAGACCATCGGCCTCGCCGTATCCATGGAACTCCCGCTCCTCGTCCTGGACATCCAGCGCGGCGGCCCTTCCACGGGCCTGCCCACCAAGACCGAACAGGCCGACCTGCTCCAGGCGATGTTCGGGCGCAACGGCGAGGCGCCGGTCCCGATCGTCGCCCCGCGCACCCCGGCCGACTGCTTCGACGCGGCGATCGAGGCCGCGCGCATCGCCCTCACCTACCGCACACCGGTGTTCCTGTTGTCGGACGGCTACCTGGCCAACGGCAGCGAGCCCTGGCGCATCCCCGACATCGACGAACTCCCGGACCTGACCGTCCAGTTCGCGCAGGGACCGAACCACACCCTGGACGACGGCACCGAGGTCTTCTGGCCCTACAAACGCGACCCGCACACCCTCGCCCGCCCCTGGGCCATCCCCGGCACACCCGGCCTGGAACACCGCATCGGCGGCATCGAGAAGCAGGACGGCACGGGCAACATCTCCTACGACCCCGCCAACCACGACTTCATGGTCCGCACCCGCCAGGCCAAGATCGACGGCATCGACGTACCGGACCTTACGGTCGACGACCCGCACGGCGCGCGGACGCTGGTCCTGGGCTGGGGCTCGACGTACGGCCCGATCACGGCGGCGGTACGACGGCTGCGGGGCGCCGGCGAGTCCATCGCGCAGGCCCACCTCCGCCATCTCAACCCCTTCCCCCGCAACCTCGGCGCGGTCCTGAAGCGCTACGACCGGGTGGTGATCCCCGAGATGAACCTCGGTCAGCTCGCCACGCTGGTGCGGGCGAAGTACCTGGTGGACGCGCACTCGTACAACCAGGTGAACGGCATGCCGTTCAAGGCTGAGCAGCTCGCCACGGCTCTCAAGGAGGCCATCGATGGCTGAGACGTCCACGGAAGGCACGGGCACGATCGAGGCACTCTCACTCGTCCCCAAGGCCGAGGCAGTGCAGTCCATGAAGGACTTCAAGTCCGACCAGGAAGTGCGCTGGTGCCCCGGCTGCGGTGACTACGCGATCCTCGCGGCGGTCCAGGGTTTCATGCCGGAACTGGGCCTGGCCAAGGAGAACATCGTCTTCGTCTCCGGCATCGGCTGCTCCTCCCGCTTCCCGTACTACATGAACACGTACGGCATGCACTCGATCCACGGCCGCGCCCCCGCGATCGCCACGGGACTGGCGTCCTCCAGGCGGGACTTGAGCGTCTGGGTGGTCACGGGCGACGGCGACGCCCTCTCCATCGGCGGCAACCACCTGATCCACGCCCTGCGCCGCAACGTCAACCTGAAGATCCTCCTCTTCAACAACCGGATCTACGGCCTGACGAAGGGCCAGTACTCGCCGACCTCCGAGGTCGGGAAGATCACGAAGTCGACGCCGATGGGCTCCCTGGACGCCCCCTTCAACCCGGTGTCGCTCGCGATCGGCGCGGAGGCGTCCTTCGTCGCGAGGACGATCGACTCGGACCGCAAACACCTGACGCAGGTCCTGCGCGAGGCGGCAGCCCACCCCGGCACGGCCCTGGTCGAGATCTACCAGAACTGCAACATCTTCAACGACGGCGCCTTCGACGCCCTGAAGGACCGCCAGCAGGCCGAGGAAGCGGTGATCCGCCTCGAACACGGCCAACCGATCCGCTTCGGCGCGGACGGCGCGCGGGGCGTGGTCCGGGACGCGACGACGGGTGACCTGAGGGTGGTCGACGTAACCCCGGCGAACGAGTCCCAGATCCTGGTCCACGACGCCCACGCGACCTCGCCCACAACGGCCTTCGCCCTCTCCCGCCTGGCCGACCCGGACACCCTGCACCACACACCGATCGGTGTACTCCGGTCCGTGGAACGCCCGGTCTACGACACCCAGATGGCCGACCAGCTCGACACGGCGATCGTCCAGAACGGGAAGGGTGACCTGGCCGCGCTGCTGGCGGGCGGGGACACCTGGACGGTTGTGGGCTGACGGTTCCGGCCGTACGGATGGAGGGCCTGGGCGTGCTGCCCAGGCCCTCTTGATCTGCTGACGTCAGGCGTCGGGGATGTCCCGCTTGGCACGGAGGAGTGTGTCGCGCGTGATGACGACGATGCGTTCGTAGTCGGCTCGGGCGGCGTCGGCGGGGAGGAGTGCGTCCAGCTCTTGGGTTCGGTCCGTGCCGATGACCGCGAAGCTGCCGTCGCTGAGTTCGAAGACATCTGGACAGGTCTCCCCCGTCACACTTCCTCGTTGGCGCGGCGAGTCACCGAGACGGCGAACCGGGAGGGCCGCCGGAGTCGCGCCGCGCGATTCCGGCGCCGGTCCCACGACCCACCATTCATCCAGCTCGTCGAGCCGCTCGTCCACGATGGCGTCCACAGCCCTGCCAGTCCGCGCTTCCAGAGACTCCGGCGGCAACAACCGCCGGTGCTCGGCCGTCAACTGCCAGTACTCCGCGAAGATGGGGCTCTTGCTCAAGATCTTCAGGCTCCCGAGGAGTTCGCTCCTGTCGACGTCGCCGACTCGATAGCTCCGCAGAATCAACGCGTACTGCTTGTTGGCGAAAATCAGCTGCCGGCGCTTGCCCTCCGAGACACCGCCCAGAGTGCTCAGTACCTCCACGAGCGACGGGTCGTCGATCGCCCGGTCCAACTG
The DNA here is from genome assembly GCF_033335955.1 of Streptomyces sp. N50. GTDB lineage: Bacteria > Actinomycetota > Actinomycetes > Streptomycetales > Streptomycetaceae > Streptomyces. Next base: position 5,424,233 of record NZ_CP137549.1, on the reverse strand, counting down.
CTCGCCGAAGAGGCGTTGCAGCTGAAGCTGATTCGCTCGGTTCAGTTCTTCCGCCACACGGCCGACCTGCCGGGCCAACTCCTGTATGGCCTGGGCCTGTTCTGACGCAACCATGCCGACCACCCTGCCCCGCCCCCGAAAGCGACGCGCGAGGCGGAAAGGGGGCGCACGGAAGGACGCGCCGCGCACAGGGCAGAACTAGAGCGCCCCGGCGGTACCCGCTCGCACCTTCGCCGCGTCATACGCCTCCCGCGCCTCCAGCACCTCCCCCATCCGCTCCGTGGCCCACAGCGCCAGCCCCCGCACCTGCTCCGCCGCCTCGCGACCCAGATCCGTCAGGGAGTAGTCGACCCGCGGCGGAATCACCGGCCGGGCGTCACGATGCACCAGGCCGTCCCGCTCAAGCGTCTGCAGGGTCTGGGCCAGCATCTTCTCGCTCACCTGCCGCACCTCTCCGATCGCACGGCGGAGTTCGCTGAAGCGGTAGGGGCGGTCGAGGAGTTCGATGAGGACGAGGACGCCCCAGCGGGACGTGACGTGTTCCATGATCAGCCGGTGCGGGCACATCGCCTCACCCACGGCGCGGCCACCCGTCATCTCTGCACTTACTGCCATGCCAGTACCTTACTTCAAAGTGGGTACTTTCCACGAGTTAGCGCCTCCCCTAGGGTTAGTGGCACGCACCGCACCACGCCGCACACCCACAAGGAGCTGTCACCCATGAGCATCGTCGTCACCGGAGCCACCGGACACCTCGGCCGTCACGTCGTGGAGCAGTTGCTGGAGAAGGTTCCGGCCGACCAGATCACCGCTGTCGTACGGACGCCGGAGAAGGCCGCCGACTTCGCCGAGCGCGGCGTGAAGATCGCGGTCGCGGACTACAACACCCCCGGAACCTTCGACACCGTCTTCGCCGCCGGCGACAAGGTGCTGCTGATCTCCGGCAACGAGTTCGACAAGGGCCGCGTCGAGCAGCACAAGGTCGTCATCGAGGCCGCCAAGGCCGCCGGTGTCGCCCTCCTCGCCTACACCAGCGCCCCCGGCCCCCTCGCCGCCGCCCTGGCCGACGACCACCGCGGCACCGAGGAGGCACTGCTGGCGTCCGGAGTGCCGTACGCCCTGCTCCGCAACGGCTGGTACAACGAGAACTACACCGAGAACCTCGCCCCCGTGCTGGAGCACAACGCCGTCGTGGCCGCCGCCGGTGACGGCCGGGTCTCCTCCGCGAGCCGCGCCGACTACGCCGCCGCCGCCGTCTCCGTACTGACCGGCGAGGGCCACGAGAACCAGACGTACGAACTGGGCGGCGACGAGGCGTGGAGCTTCGCCGAGTACGCGGCCGAGCTGAGCCGCCAGACCGGCAAGGAGATCGCCTACAACAACGTGCCCGGCGAGACGCTCGTCGGCATCCTCACCGGCGCCGGCCTGCCCGAGCCGTTCGCCGCGATCCTCGCCGGTGTCGACGCGTCCATCGCGCAGGGCCAACTGGTCGTCTCCACCGGCGACTTGTCCCGCCTGTCGGGCCGCCCGACCACGCCGATCAGCGAGTCGATCGCCATCGCGCTCAAGGGCTGACCCGCCCGCAGAAGGCCTCCCCCCTCTCAACATCGGGCGGGAGAGGCCACCCGTCGGACGCCCGCCCCTCCCCTGTCATGACCGTATGGCGATACGGCCATGACAGCCGGGCCCGCTCGGCGCTACCTTCGTGCTGGCCGCATCGACGCGGCAGGGCGCGTGCGAAGGAGGGGCCCGTGAGCGGGAAGCCGAGCGGGAAGCCGAAGGGCGAACAGCACCACATAGGACTGCTGAACGGCTTCGCGGCATACGGCATGTGGGGCCTGGTCCCGCTGTTCTGGCCGCTGCTCAAGCCCGCGGGCGCCGCCGAGATCCTCGCCCACCGCATGGTGTGGTCGCTGGCCTTCGTCGCCGTGGCGCTCCTGGTGATCCGGCGCTGGGCCTGGGCCGGTGAACTCCTGCGCCAGCCACGCAAGTTGGGCCTCGTCACGATCGCCGCGGCCTTCATCACCGTCAACTGGGGCGTCTACATCTGGGCCGTGAACAGCGGCCACGTCGTCGAGGCCTCCCTCGGCTACTTCATCAACCCCCTCGTCACCATCGCGATGGGCGTCCTGCTCCTGAAGGAGCGCCTGCGCCCGGCGCAGTGGGCCGCGGTCGGCGTGGGCCTGGCCGCCGTGATCGTCCTGGCGGTCGGCTACGGCCAGCCGCCCTGGATCTCCCTCACGCTCGCCTTCTCCTTCGCGACGTACGGCCTGGTGAAGAAGAAGGTCAACCTCGGCGGCATCGAGTCCCTGGCCGCGGAGACGGCGATCCAGTTCCTGCCGGCGCTCGCCTACCTGCTGTGGCTCGGCGCGCACGGCAAGGCGACCTTCGCCCAGGAGGGCGTCGGCCACGCCACCCTCCTCGCCTCCACCGGCATCGTCACCGCCCTCCCCCTCGTCTGCTTCGGCGCGGCGGCGATCCGGGTCCCGCTGTCGACCCTGGGCCTGCTCCAGTACCTGGCCCCGGTCTTCCAGTTCCTCCTGGGCATCCTGTACTTCCACGAGTCCATGCCACCCGCACGCTGGGCGGGCTTCGCGCTGGTGTGGCTGGCCCTCATCCTCCTGACGACGGACGCGTGGCGCACGGCGCGGAGGGGCAGGGCGGCGGCAGCGACGGCGGCGACGGCTCTCTCACTGGAGCGGTCCCCGGCCGGGAGTCCGAACCCGGCGGACACGGTGGAGGCATAGCCCAGCAGCCACACCCCACCGGTGCCAGAGTGAAGGGCATGACGACACCCACGCCCCTCCACTGGAAACTGGTCATCGACGCGGCCGACCCCCACGCCCAGGCGGACTTCTGGGCGGCCGCGCTCCACTACGAGCCCGAGGACAACAGCGCCCTCGTCCAACAGCTCCTGGAAATGGGCGCGTTGCCCGCGGCGGCGACCGTCGACTTCCACGGCCGCCCGGCCTTCCGCGACCTGATGGCCGTACGCCACCCCGACGACCCCTACGACAAGGACCGCGGCACGGGCCTGGGCCGCCGCCTCCTCTTCCAGCGCGTACCCGAGCCGAAAACCACCAAGAACCGCCTCCACCTCGACCTGCACCCGGGCCCGGACCACCGCGACGCCGAGGTGGAACGCCTCACGACCCTGGGCGCAAGCGTGTTGCGCCGGGTGACGGAACCGGCCGGCACCTGGGTCGTGATGACGGACCCCGAGGGCAACGAATTCTGCGTGGCCTAGAGCGCGGCCCTCACTCAGCGGCCCGACCAGCGGCCCGACGCGCACGCTCCGTGAGCCGCCCCATCCGGGCGCGAGCGGACTCCAGTTCCTCGATGTCCTCCACGGCGGGCCCGTCCTCGGCGGTGAGTTCGGTCCACAGGTCGATGAGGTCGCGGCCGAGGGCGAGGCCCTGCTCCGGGTCGCGTACCGCCCGCCAGGCCGTCGCCGCGCTCTGGACATTGCCGTAGGCGGCCTCCGCGTCATGTGCGCCGTGCCGGATGCGGGCGAGGTCGAGGGAGAGATGGAAGGCGCGGAGCGGGTCACCGGCCAAGTAGGCGATGTAGGCGGCGAGTTCACGCAACCGCAGCACCTCGGGGTGCTCAGGCCCGAGCGCCCCAGCCGCGTCCGCGACGGTCCGCTCCGCGAGCCCCGCCGCCTCGTCGATCCGCCCCGCCTTGACGGCGTCGTTGATCCGCACCATCGGCTCGATGAGAAACGCGGTCCCCGCACCGTCGGTCGTCACCGGTTCGTCCCCCAGCACGGCCTCGGCCACGGCGTCGAACCCGCGCGCGGGCGTCGGCTTGGGGTCGGGTTCCGGGGCGGTGAGGGCGAGGTCGGGAATCGGGATGGCGGCGGGACGAGGAGCGACTTCCGGAGTGACCGGCGGTGCATCCATGACCGGCGGTACATCCATGACCGGCGGTACATCCATGACCGACGGCACATCCGCGACCGGCGCCGAGTCCATCACCGGCGGCGGCCCGAACGCCCCCGTAGGCGCCTGGACGGACCCCAGCGGCGCACCCCCCTCGGCCGACTCCGGCACGGCGTGCAACGGGAACGTAGGCGCCGACTCCCCCACCGACTCGGGCACGGCCCGCAACGGAAAGGTAGGGACCACCTCCCCCTCCGCCCCCGGAACCGCCACCGCCCGCAGCCGATGAGTCACCGGATCCCCACTCGCCCCACGACCACTCTCAGCCTCCGGCTCCACGACATCCGCAGTCACAGCCGGCGGCAACGCGGGCGGAGGAGGAGGAAACCCAGCCGGAACAGCCGGGACAGCCGGGACAGCCGACGCCACCCCGTCCCCCCCGCCAACCATCGCCCAAGGCTCCGCCGAGAAGTGACTGGACCCGTCCGGATCGATCTGGAGCGGAACGACGTACCCGATCCGATCGTCGTGGATCGTCGCGCGCACGGGATGCCCCGTGGCCGAGGCGATGCGATGAAGGTGGCTCAGAACGGCCTGCTGGATCTCCTCCCCCGCGACGACCGCGACCGGCACTCCGCCGATCGACGCACCACCGGCGCCCGGCCCGTCCACGGGTACGCGTACCTCGAAAGGTGACGCGGCGGGTGCCGAGCGTGCGGCTCGCTTCTGTTCCCGCTTCTTCTCGCGGCTGAGTCGAGTCATCGGTTCCCTCACTCGCATGCGTCGGGGAGGCGGCCCGCGCTCCCCAGCGTCAAGATCCGTTCGTACGCGTACTGTTGAGTCTCGCCGTTCCCTTCAGGTTCTCAGGTCACCACGACGTCACAGCCTCGTCCCAGGAGTTCCGTGAAGACCGGCGGGGTCACGAGGGAGGAGCTCGGCCATGCAGACAGGTGGACGCCAGGGCCCGGAGATCTGGCTCCGCGGCCCGGTACCCCTACCACTGGACAACGGCCCGCACCCAGGGACACCGGGCCCCTCCAGTATCCCCACCGCCACCCCCCGCCGCCGCTTCTCCTGGGTGGCCACCCACGGCGGCACCGGCGTCACCACCCTCGCCTCGGTCTACGGCGGCCAGGACTGCGGCCGCGACTGGCCGGGCCCCGAGGACCCCCCGTCGATCCTCCTCGTCGCCCGCACACACGCCGCAGGCCTGGCCGCCGTGGCCCGCGCCCTGGAGGTCTTCCGCCGCGGCGAGGCACCAGCAGGGCTGGACCTGGACGCCGTAGTCCTCGTAGCGGACGCCCCCGGCCGCCTCCCCCGCCAGCTGGCCCCCCACGTCAGGGCCATCGAATCGGTGATCGACGTCTACCGCGTCCCCTGGGTCCCGGCCTGGCGCATCGGCGACCTGACCGGCCCCCCACCCCGAGAGACAGACCCCCTCTCCCGCCTGACAGGCACCACCCACACCCCATGACCCGGCCAGGGGCCCGGGCACACCCAGCACCCCCAAACACCAGCTCCCCCACCCCCTCAGGGGCGCGGGGAACTGCGCGACAAGCCCCCAAGCACCCGCACCCCGCAAACAACCGAACCCCCCACCCCCAACCCGGCCGCCCCCCCCAGCCCCCCAGCTCCCCCATGGACAGATGATTGCGCGCGCATATAATGCATACGACTACAACAACCGCGCGCCGATTACCCCTGGGGGACCCATGACCCGCCGCTTCCTCTTCGTCCTGGGCAGCGCCCGCCTCGACGGCAACACCGAACTCCTCGCCCGCAGGGCCGCCGAGCAGCTGCCTCCCGACGTCGAACAGGAGTGGATACGCCTCGCCGACCACCCGCTCCCCGACTTCCTGGACATCCGGCACGACGGAATCGTCGGAGCCGTCCAGCCCACCGAGAACGACACCGTCCGCAGGCTCCTCGACGCCACCCTCGCCGCGACGGACATCGTGATCGCCTCGCCGGTCTACTGGTACTCGCTCTCCGGTCTCACCAAGCGCTACTTGGACTACTGGTCGGACTGGCTGCGCGTACCCGGCGCGGACTTCAAGGCCACGATGGCCGGCCGCACGCTCTGGGGCGTCTCCGCGCTCGCCGACGACGAACCCGTGGTCGCCGACCCGGTGGTAGGCACGCTCAACAACTCCGCCGCCTACCTCAAGATGCGCTTCGGCGGAGTCCTGCTCGGCAACGGCAGCGCCCCCGACGACGTCCTGAAGGACACCGAGGCCCTGACCCGGGCGAAGACGTTCTTCACCCAGGAAGCCCCGCTCGCCCGCTTCCCCACGCCGTGATGTCCCACGCCGTGATGTCCTACGCCGTGATGTCCTTCGCCGTGAACCGCGCCCACGCCGCAGACCCGAACACCGCCGCGTACAGCGCCTGAAGGCCCAGGTTCTTCACCAGGTCGTCCCAGTACACGGGCTCACGCATGAGGTCGGCGAAGGACAGCCAGTAGTGGGAGAAGAAGTACGGCTGGAGCGCGTGCAGTTGAGGAATCTGATCAAGGATCTGAACGGTGATCAGCACCCCCACGGTAGTCGCCATCGCCGCGATCCCACTGCTGGTCATCGTCGAGATGAACAACCCCAGCGCGGCGATACCGACCAGAGACGCGGCAACGGCCAACGCGATCAACAGCGCCCGCCCCAACCCCTCCGCGAAACTGATCTGCGTACCCGAGATGGTCGTCAGATCCCCCAGCGGAAACAACAGCGCCCCGACCGTCAGCGCCGACAGCGCCACGACCAGGGTCGCCACCACACAGAACGTCAGCACAGTCGCGTACTTGGTGAGAAGCAACCGGGTCCGCCCGGCCGGAGCCACCAACAGATACCGCAGGGTCCCCGCGCTGGCCTCACCCGCGATCGCGTCACCGGCGACGACCCCGATGGCCATGGGCAGGAAGAAAGGAAGGGTCGCGGCCAGCGCGGTGAACACCAGGAACAGCCCGTTGTTGGTGATCTCCGCAATGAACGCAGGCCCACCACCACCCCCGTCCCCACGCTCGAGCCCGGACCCACCCTGCGTCTCCAGCTTGACCGCGACCCCGACCAGGATCGGCACGGCAGCCAGCACACCGAGCAACGCAAGCGTCCGCCACCGCCGGAACGTGGTGACCAGCTCGCTGCGCAACAGCCCGAACGTCCACATCAACCGCGGCGCCCGCACGGCGAGGTCAGCCCGCGACATCGAACCCCTCCCCCGTCAACGCCACGAACGCGTCCTCCAGAGAAGCCCGTTCAACCCCGAAGCCCCGCACCCGCACCCCGGCGGTCACCAACGCCTCGTTCACCTCGGCGAGTTCACGATCGGGCGGCTCCGCGGTCACCCGCTCCTCCGCCAGGACCACATCCGCCAGCCCCAGTTCCTTCAGCACCCGCGCCGCGTCCCCCGCATCAGGCGTGGTCACGAACAGCCGCCCCCGCGCCCCCGCCGCCAGCTCGGTCACCGACCCCTGCGTGATCAGCCGCCCCTGCGCCATCACGGCCGCATGCGTGCAGACCTGCTCGATCTCATCGAGCAGGTGCGAAGACAGAAAAACGGTCGTGCCGTCCGACGCCAACTCCCGGATCAGAGACCGGATTTCACGCATACCCTGCGGATCGAGCCCATTGGTCGGCTCGTCCAGAACAAGCAGCTCCCGAGGCTGAAGCAACGCGGAGGCAAGCCCCAACCGCTGCTTCATCCCCAGGGAGTAAGCCTTCGCCTTCTTACCGGCGGCGGCCGTCAGCCCCACCCGATCCAGCGCGGCGGCGACCCGGTCCCGCCGGGTACGCGGATCGGCGGTCGGATCGGCGGCGTCGTAACGAAGCAGGTTGTCGCGCCCGGAGAGAAACCCGTACAGAGCGGGCCCCTCGATCAGAGCGCCCACGCGCGGCAGAACCGTACGCACGGACCGGGGCATGGGCCGCCCCAGCACACGGGCCGTGCCGGACGTGGGTTCGATCAGCCCCATCAGCATGCGGATGGTGGTGGTCTTGCCCGAGCCGTTGGGCCCGAGGAAGCCGAAGACGCTGCCCGCCGGGACGGTCAGGTCGAGACCGTCCACGGCGAGCTGACCGCCGCGGAAGCGCTTGGTGAGACCGCGGGTGGCGATGATGCCGTCACCCGCGTCCGCCTGTTCCGGCGCTTCAGCGGACGGTCCGCCCATAGACTCCCTCAATTCACCGTGCCCACAAGGAACTTACTTGGCCGCGTCCGCGGCCTTGACCAGCGCGCTCTTGGTGACAGCCCCGACATACACCTTGCCGTCGTCCGTGATCAGGGCATTGACCAGCCGGGTCGAGAACACCGTCCCCTTGCCGAAGTCGCCCTTCACCTGGTCACCGAGCGAGTTCAGGAACCCACCGAGGTCACCGCCGCCGGACGAGGAGCCGCTCGGAACACCCTGGCCGCCGGTCTCGAAGACGGCGATGGAGTTCCAGCCCTTGCCGATGACCGTGGGCTCGTCGGCGCCCTTGCCGAGGCCCTTGTCGGACTTGCCGGCCTTGCCGGAGTGATCCGGCGCCGGAGCCGCCTTGCTCGCGCTGTCCTCCGTGGTGACCTTCGCGCCCTTGGGCGTCTTGAAGTCGAAGGTCGAGGCGGCCGGCTTGGCAAGGCTGAGCTGAGTGAAGCCGACATCGACGACAGCCGCGCCGCCGCTCGCCGGGGTGAGCGTGAACTTGAGCGGCAGACCGGTCTTCGCGTCCACCGCGACGCTGATCGTGCCGACCGTCGTACCGGTCTGCTTGGGCTTGATCAGCAGCTTGTAGGCGTCCCGCCCGGCAACATGCTCCGTGCCGTCGACCGTGACGGACGTCGTGTCGTCGACCGACTTCAGCGCCTCGTCGGTGAGGCCCTTGGGCGTGGCCCGGGTCTCGTCGCTCTTCGACGCGTCGGCGGCCGTCGTGCCGTGGAAGACCTCGTTCGTCTTGCTGTCGTAGCCCCAGACGTCCTTGCCGTTGTGGATGAGGCTGTACTCCGCCGCGTTCTCCAGGAGCGACACCTTCTGCTTGTCGGGGCCGTCGGCCGCGACGCGCAGGGTGTGGGTACCGGTCGCCAGCTCGGTGAGCTTGGTGGTCGGGTCGGCGGAGGAGCCGTCGCCGGACTTCGTGGCGCCGGAGAGCATGCCGCTCTCCAGGCCGCCGAGGTCGGGCAGGCCGAGGTCCGTGCTGATCTTCACCGTGCCGGACAGCTGCTGGACGTCCGACTTGGCGATCTTGTTGATGAGCTGCTCGGCGGTGACCTTCGGAAGGTTCGGGTCGCCGGAGTCGGCGAGCGCCGGGACCAGTCCGATGGTCGCGGCCGCCACCCCCACCACGGTGACCGGGACGATGTACCGCGCCGCCCTGCGCCGCCCGGCCCGGAGCTCGTCGCGCTCTCCGGTGTCCGTGCTGTCGTCGGTTTCGTACGGTGCCATGTCTGCCTTACCTCCGTCGTCGGCGGCGGCCAACCCGTTCTGTACTCGTCCCACCCTGAGCCGCCATTCTCACCCGAATCGGTGAGGAGTGGTGTTTTCCGTGTTCTCCATCTGACCAAATCGGCGAGAGATAAGCGTCAGACCCGGGAGGCAACTCCACGTACTCCTGCGGTATGACACCCGGAGGCGGCGCCTCCCCGAACCCCTAGGGGGAAGACGCCGCCCGCGCACGGCAGTTGACCGGGACAGGCCAGGACGACCGCACCCCCGATCCCCTCCACGTCACACGCATCGCATCGCATCGCATCGAGTAATAAACGGCGCGAATCCGTACTTATGGGTGGCACCACACCGCATCGACCAAAGGGGTCGCCATGCACGCCACCACCCATCACCTCACCGGATACGCGGCCACGGGCGCCGCGATCCTGACCCTCACACTCGCCGGCTGCGGAAGCAGCGGCAGCAACGGAACCGGCGGCAGCAGCGGCTCCGCCGCCATGCCGGCCGCGGCCACCACCGGGACGACCCTCATGACCGCCAAGGTCGCCAAGGTCGGCACCGTCGTGACCGACAGCAAGGGGTACGTCCTCTACCGCTTCGACGCGGACTCCGCCCACCCGACGAGGATCAGCTGCTACGGCACCTGCGCGGTCGTCTGGCCCGCCGCGACCGCCAAGGGCTCCATCACCGTCAAGGGCATCGACAAGAGCCTCGTCTCCACGGCGAAGCGCTCCGGCGGAGCCTCACAGCTCACGCTCGCCGGCTGGCCCCTCTACCGCTACGCCAAGGACGACAAGCCCAAGGAGGCCCACGGCCAGGGCGTGGACGGCACCTGGTGGGCCGTGACACCCACCGGAGCGAAGGCCATGACCGCCGCCTCCGGCACGAGCACGGGAGGCAGCGGCTACTGACGGGCCTCAGCCCGCCCGGTGCACCACCGCGTCGCACATCTCCAGCAGGGCGACCTTGGCGTCGCACTCGGGGAGCGGAGCGAGCGCCGCGCGGGCGTCCTCCACGTAGCGGACGGTGTCGCGGCGGGCCTGCTCCAGGGCCGGGTGGACGCGGAGCCGGGCGAGGGCCTCGGCGTGCCGGGCGTCGTCCGTGAGGTCGGAGTCGAGCAGCTCGCACAGGGCGATGTCCTCGGCGAGACCGAGGCGCTCCGCCCGCTCGCGGAGCAGCAGCACCGGCAGCGTGGGGATGCCCTCGCGCAGGTCCGTGCCCGGGGTCTTGCCGGACTCCTCCCCGTCGGAGGCGATGTCCAGGACGTCGTCGGCGAGCTGGAAGGCGACGCCGAGGCGCTCGCCGTACTGGGTGAGGACGTCCACGACCGTGTCGTCGCAGCCGGACATCATCGCGCCGAAGCGGCACGCGACCGCGACCAGGGAGCCGGTCTTGCCGCCGAGCACGTCGAGGTAGTGCTCGACCGGGTCGCGCCCGTCGGAGGGTCCCGCGGTCTCCAGGATCTGGCCGGTGACCAGCCGTTCGAACGCCTCGGCCTGCACCCGCACCGCCTCGGGGCCGAGGTCGGCCAGGGTGTGCGACGCGCGCGCGAACAGGAAGTCGCCGGTGAGGACCGCGACCGAGTTGCCCCAGCGGACGTTGGCGCTCTCCACCCCGCGCCGTACGGTCGCCTCGTCCATGACGTCGTCGTGGTACAGCGTGGCGAGGTGGGTCAGCTCGACGACCACGGCCGAGGGCACGACACCCGGCGCGTACGGATCGCCGAACTGCGCGGCGAGCATCACGAGGAGCGGCCGGAACCGCTTCCCGCCCGCGCGCACGAGGTGCTGGGCGGCCTCCGTGATGAAGGGGACCTCGCTCTTGGTGGCTTCGAGCAGACCCTCCTCGACGGCCGTCAATCCGGCCTGGACATCGGCTTCCAGAGCCTGGTCCCGCACGCTCAGCCCGAACGGCCCGACGACGGTCACGAGGGGTCTCCTGTCTGCTGGTGTCCCTGGGCGGTCACACGGTTTGTCGATAGGTCGCTGGCATCACTCAAGTCAGCGTATCCGGTCAGCTTTCGATCACCCATGCCGCCCACCCGTCCAGCACGGGCGGTATCGGATCACGACCGGTATGTTTTTGATCACCTGATAAGAACGGATATCTATCGACTTACGCGGAAGTAGTGGATGGTGTCTCGAACCGCGCTCGAAGCCCAGCCCGACAACGAACCGCCCCCCGAGGACGACCACGCCTTCTTCGGCCAGCCCAGGGGCCTGCTCACGCTCTCCGGGCTCGAGGTCTGGGAGCGGTTCTCGTTCCTCGGCATGCAGGCCATCCTCGTCCTCTACTTCGCGGATACCGTCGCGCACGGCGGCATGGGCATGTCGTCCGGAACGGCCGCGTCCGTGTCGGCAGCCTACGGAACGCTGGTCTATCTCGTCTCGGTCGCGGGCGGCTGGCTCGCGGACCGCATCCTCGGCTCGTACCGCGCGGTGCTGTGGGGCGGCATCCTGATCGCCTGCGGGCACTACGCGATGGCGGTCCCCACCCCCACGATGACCTGGGTCGGCCTCGGCCTGATCAGTGCCGGCACCGGCCTGCTCAAGCCCAACGTGGCCACCATGGTCGGCAAGCTCTACCGCACCGCCGACGAGCGCCGGGACGCCGGTTTCGCGCTCTACTACATGGCGATCAACATCGGTGCCTTCGCGGGCCCGCTGATCACCGGCTGGCTCGGCGACCACAAGGGCTGGCACTGGGGTTTCTCGGCGGCCGCGGTCGGCATGACCTTCGGGCTCATCCAGTACGTCGCGGGCCGCCGTCACCTGGCCGGTCGCAGGAACACCGCGGAGTTCGCGCTCGCGCCGGACGCGCTGCGCCGCGCGGTGAAGCTGATCGTCGTAGGCATCCTGGCGGCCGCCGTGCTCGCGACCTGCCTGGCCCTCGCCGGCTGGCTCACGATGGGCCGCTTCGTCGACCTGCTCACCGTCATCTCGGTCGTCGCGCCCGTCGTGTTCTTCACGGTGATGTTCACGAGCCCGCGCGTGACCCCCGAGGAACGCGGCCGCCTGCGCCCGTACATCGTGCTGTTCCTGGCCTCCACGGTCTTCAACTTCATTCTCTTCCAGGCCTATTCGACGATGATGCTGCTGGCCGCGTCGAACGCCGAGACCACCATCCTCGGCTTCGACTTCCCCGCCAGCTGGTACGCGAGCGCGCTCGGCGCCTTCGAGGTCGGGCTCGCGCCCGTGGTCGCCGCGCTCTGGGTCCGCATGGGCCGCCGCCAGCCGCACGCCTCCAACAAGATCGCGATCGGCGTCGTGCTCGGCGGCCTCTCCTTCCTGCTGATGGTCCTGCCGACCAGCGGGCACAGCGGCGACGCCTACCGCATGTCCGCCTGGTGGATCGTCGGCTCGTACTTCCTGCTCGGGCTCGGCGACATCCTCCTGGAGACCTCCGGCATGTCGGCCACCACGAAGCTCGCCCCGGCCGCCTTCTCCAGCCAGACCATGTCCCTCTGGTTCCTGTCCCTCGCCCTCGCGAACGGCATCCAGGCCCAGACGGTGAAGCTCTACGACGACGTCTCCAAGCCGGCCTACTTCGGCGTCAACGGCGCGATCGCGGTGGCCGCGGGCCTCGCGGTGATGGCCGCCGCGCCGTGGCTGCGCCGCACCATGCACCCGGTCCACTGAACCTGCGGGGTCCCTCATGCGCATCCGTACGTCCTTCCCCCACGAGACGACCCACGAGGACATCCGCATCCCGATGCCCGACGGAACACGCCTCTACGCGCGCGTGTGGCGCCCGGTGACGGACGAACCCGTCCCCGCGCTCCTCGAATACCTCCCGTACCGCCTGACCGACTGGACCGCGCCCCGGGACGCCCAGCGCCACCCCTGGTACGCGGGCCACGGCTACGCCTCCGTCCGGGTCGACGTACGCGGGCACGGCAACAGTGAGGGTGCCCCCGGCGACGAGTACGACGCCCAGGAACTCGCCGACGGCGTGGAAGTCGTCAACTGGCTTGCCGCGCAGCCCTGGTGCACCGGCAGGATCGGCATGTTCGGCATCTCCTGGGGCGGCTTCAACTCCCTCCAGATCGCCGCCCTCGCACCGGAGCCCCTGAAGGCGATCGTCACCGTCTGCTCCACCGACGACCGCTACGACAACGACGTGCACTACATGGGCGGTTCGGCCCTCGCCGTCGACCTGCACGCCTGGGCGGCCACCATGCTCGCCTTCGTCGCCCGCCCGCCGGACCCCGAGTACGCGGGCCTGGTCTGGCGCGACCTGTGGCTCAAACGCCTCGAACAGATCGACCCGTTCATCCACACCTGGCTCGCCCACCAGCTCCGCGACGACTACTGGAAGCACGGCAGCGTCTGCGAGGACTACGGCGCGATCGACGCGGCCGTCCTCGCGGTCGGCGGCTGGCACGACCCGTACCGCGACACGGTCCTCCGGCTCGTCGAACACCTCCCGGCGGACCGCGTACGCGGCCTGATCGGCCCCTGGTCCCACCAGTACCCGGACCGCGGCCTCCCGCCCGGCCCCGCGATCGGCTTCCTCCAGGAGACCCTCCGCTGGTGGGACCAGCACCTCAAGGGCATCGACACGGGAGTCATGTCGGACCCCCTCCTACGGGCCTACGTCAGCGACTCCCACCCCCCGGCCACGGTCTACGACACCCTCCCGGGCCGTTGGGTCGGCGAACCCGCGTGGCCCTCGCCGCACGTGAAGACGACGACGTACGGCCTCCGGGGCGCCCCTGTCCTGGTCCGCTCCCCCATGCACACCGGTGTGGACGCGGGCCGTTTCTTCCCCTTCGGCAACGACGCCGATCTGCCGCCGGACCAGCGGGACGAGGACGCGCGGTCGGCCTGCTTCGAGTTCGAGGTACCGGCCGAGACGTGGGTGCTGGGGCGGCCGCGGGTACGGCTGCGGCTGACGTGTGAGGTACCGCGCGGGCAGGTGATCGCCCGGCTCTGCGATGTCGCCCCGGACGGTTCGTCGACCCTGGTCACCCGGGGCGTGCTCAACCTGTCGGCGCGGCACGGGCGGGACCGGGCGGTGCCGTGGACCCCCGGGGCCACCGAGGACGTGACCTTCGAGCTGAACGGCATCGGGCACGCGTTTCCGCCGGGGCATCGGATCCGGCTCGCGGTGTCGTCGGCGTACTGGCCGTGGATCTGGCCGCAGCCGGAGTCTTCGGCGGGGTTCACGCTGGACCCGGAGGGGAGTGCGCTCGAACTCCCGGTTCGGGAGCAGGAGTTGTCGGAGGATATTCGGTTCGAGGAGCCGGAGGAAGCCGAGCCGCTCGGGGTCAACTACCCGGCCACGCTGGACGAACCGCGGCCCGAGCGGCTGGTCCTGCGGGATGTGGCGAAGGGTGAGTGGCGGCTCGAAGTCGACCCTCGGTACGGCGGCACGCGCGTGTATCCGGACGGGTTGGAGTTCACCGAGGACGCGTTGGAGACGTACACGATCGACGAGTCCGACCCCTTGTCCGCGCGCACCCTCTCGGAGTGGTCGATCCGGCTGCACCGGCCGGAGCTGGGGTGGGACACGAGCGTGCGTACGCGGTCGGAGATTACTTGCGACGAAACGGACTTTCTTACCTCAAACGAGGTGATCTGCACCGAGGGTGGAGAAGTGATCTTCCACCGCACTTGGGAGAAAAGGATTCCGAGAACTGCCAGTTGAGGGCGAATGCCCGATTTGCCGTTCTTAATCCTCCCGTGAGTTGGGTCACGCGTTTCTGTGCGTGACCTGTGTCCTGGTCTGCCCGCGTTTTCCCTTACGGCATTTGACAGTTGACCCTTGGCTCGCGCAAAGGATCAAGTGCCCCATACGCCTCAGACCAAGGTCAATAGGGGTTAGGTGTGATTCCGCCACTTGTTCCGGACATGTGCTCTCGCATAGTTTCCCGGCCTGTCGAGCGGAACGCCGAATCCTGCCGCCGCCCGGCATCCCAGTCACGAACTTCTCGCACGGCAGGAGCGGGGGAACCAGGTAAGTCGCCGGGCCGGTCGTCTCGACCGGAACGGCTTGGGGTTAAGTCACGTCCGCAAGGGCCTGGCCGGGCACCTCCCAGCCCGAACCCGACAGCTCACCTCGCAGGCGACGGAGAGGAACCTCGTCATGCCTGCAACCGCTCAGTCCCGCCGCGCCCGCCTCGTCCGCCGTGTCGCCATCGCCGGTACCGGTGTCGCGATCCTCGCGCTGCCTGTCGTCGGGGCGACCACCGCGTCCGCGGCCACCACCGCCTCGACCACCACCGCCGGGTACTCCAACACCCTGGACGGGTGGATCCGGGAGTCGCTCGCGATCATGGCGCAGAAGGGGATTCCGGGTACGTACAACGGGATCTACCGGAATGTGATCCGTGAGTCTTCCGGTAACCCGTACGCGATCAACAACTGGGACTCCAACGCGGCGGCCGGTACGCCGTCGAAGGGGTTGCTTCAGGTGATCGACCCGACGTTCAACGCGTATCACGTTGCCGGGACTTCGTTTGATCCGTATGACCCGGTTGCGAACATCACGGCTGCTTGTAACTACGCGGCGGCGGTGTACGGGTCTATCGACAACGTTTACGGGGCTTACTAGAAACTGTTGGATCAGCCACGACTGGTTGTGTTTTGAGTGACACCGCCGTCGTGGCTGGTCGCGCAGTTCCCCGCGCCCCTAAAAGCCCTCGCTGAGGAGTCTTTCGAGTACCAGGGCGATTCCGTCGTCCTCGTTCGACGACGTCACCTCGTCCGCGACTGCCTTGAGTTCGGGGTGGGCGTTGGCCATCGCCACTCCGTGTGCTGCCCAGTCGAACATGGGGATGTCGTTCGGCATGTCGCCGAAGGCGATGGTGTCGGACGGGGTCAGGCCCAAGTGGCGGGCCGCCAGGGCCAGTCCCGTCGCCTTGGTGATGCCGAGTGGCTGGAGTTCGACGGTGCCGGGGCCCGACATGGTGACCGAGGCCAGGGAACCGACCACCGAGCGGGCCGTGGAGGCCAACTCGTCGTCCTCCAGGGCCGGGTGACGGAGCAACACCTTGCTGATGGGTTCGCACCAGAGGTCGTCCCGTCGGCCCACCCGTACCGCCGGGAGCGTGGGGTGCGGCATCAAGTAGCCGGGCTCGATCAGGGTGAGGCCGTCCACGCCGTCCTGGTCCACCGCCGCGTACACCTGGCCCACCTCCGCCTCGATCTTGCCGAGCGCGGTCTCCGCCAACTCCCGGTCCAGGGTGACCGACCAGAGCAGACGGTCCGCGCCGGCGTCGTACAACTGCGCGCCCTGTCCGCACACCGCGAGCCCCCTGGAGCCGAGGTCTTCGAGCAGCGGTCGCACCCTCGGGGCCGGCCTGCCGGTGACGACGAGGTGCCGGGCGCCGGCCTCCGCCACCCGCCGCAGTACGGCGCGGGACCGGTCGGAGAGTGTGTCGTCGCCGCGCAGCAGCGTTCCGTCCAGGTCGGTGGCGATCAGTGCATATGCGAGGGGTGCGGCCATGATCAGAGAATACGGATGGAACGCCCCACCGACTCGACACGAACCGGACGGCTGCTGCCTTCACATGCGTTGACCCGAGTTCCGGTTGGTTTGACAATGACGACCGTTATGCCGACTCCCGTACCACCAGTTCCGTAGGCAGAATCACGCCCGCCGTGTCCTCGCCGGCGATCTGGGCGAGGAGCATCCTCACCATCTCGGCGCTGATGCGGTCGTAGGGCTGGCGCATGGTCGTCAGGGCCGGGGTGATGGACGTGGCCGCCGCCGAGTCGTCGAAGCCTCCGACAGCGATGTCATCCGGGACCGAACGGCCGCACTGCTGAAGGGTGTTGACCACCCCGAGGGCCATCAGGTCGGACGCCACGAAGACCGCGTCTATGTCCGGGGCCTGGGCGAGGAGGCGTCGGGCCGCTTCCTCGCCGCCCGTGCGGCGGTAGTCGCCCTCCACGACGAGGGTCGGGTCGTGCGGGAGGCCTGCCTCGGTGAGGACGTCCCTGTAACCCGCCAGGCGGTCGGGGCCGCCCGGTGCGTCGAGCGGGCCGGTGACCATGCCGATGCGGCGGCGGCCGCCGGCGATGAGGTGGCGGACCATCTCCTGGGCGCCGTCGCGGTCGGCTGCGGCCACGTAGCTGTATTTGGAGGCCGTTCCCAGCGGCTTGCCGCAGGCCACCAACGGGATTCCCGCGTCCCGGAGTTCGGCCGCGACCGGGTCTCCGCTGTGGTTGGAGACGAGGAGGACGCCGTCCACGTGGCCCGAGGTGATGTACCGGGTCAGGCGGCGGCGTTCGTCCTTCGACGAGGCCAGCATCAGCAGGAGCGGGATGTCGTGGCGGGCCAGGTGTTCGGTGCAACCCCGCAGCAGGACATTGAAGTTGGGGTCCTCGAAGAACTTCTCCTGCGGCTCGGTGAGGAGGAACGCCACCGAGTCCGAGCGCCCGGTGCTCAGGGAACGGGCGTGCCGGTTGACGACGTAGCCCGTCTTCCTGATCGCCGTCTCCACGGCGGTGCGCGCGGCGGGCGAGACGTAGTGACCGCCGTTCAGGAACCGTGAGACGGTCCCCCGGGAGACCCCTGCCTCCCGGGCCACGTCGTGGATGGTGGGCGGTTTGCGGCGTCCGTTCGGACTGGTGGTCATGGTCCTCGTTCTGCCGGTTCAGGTGCGGTGGGGGGAGGCACTGCGCTCAGCTCACTAATTGCCTCAAGCCTTGACCGATCCGCTCAGGAGGTCCAGGGACCAGAACCGCTGGATCACCAGGAACAGTGCGATCAGCGGCAGGATCGCGAGGAAGCAGCCCATGATGACCAGGGTGTAGAGCGCCGGTTGGGAGGCGCCCTGGTTGAGCAGGGTGTAAAGGCCCAGTGTGATCGGGAACTTGGTGTCGTCCGCGAGCATCACGAACGGCAGCAGGAAGTTGTTCCAGATGCCGACGAACTGGAACAGGAACACCGTGATGAGGCCCGGCATCATCATCGGCACCGCGATCCGCGAGAAGATCCGCCACTCGCTCGCGCCGTCCATACGGGCCGCTTCGAGGAGTTCGTTGGGGACGGACGCGGCCGCGTAGATACGGACGAGGTAGACGCCGTAGGGGGAGAGGATCGACGGGAGGAGCATCGACCAGTACGAGTCGGCCAGGCCCATCTTCGACAGGAGGAGGTACTGGGGGACTGTCAGCACGATGCTCGGGACCAGGACGCCGGCCAGCATCAGCTTGAAGACGAACTCCCGTCCCCTGAAGGCGAATCGGCCCAGTGCGTAGCCGCCGGCGGCCGAGACCGCGGCGGAGAGCAGCGCGCCGAAGCCCGCGTAGAAGAGGGAGTTGGCCATCCACTGCCAGTAGATGCCGTCGCGGTAGGAACTCAGCTCCTTGAAGTTGTCGGCGAAGCCGGAGCCGGGGGCGAAGGTGAACGTGGAGAAGAGTTCGCCGCGGCCCTTGCTGGCCGCGATGACCACCCAGACCACGGGGATCAGGCAGTACAGGGAGCCGAGGATCAGGACGAGGGTCGGCACCCACGCCGTGCGCTTCGGCTTGCTCAGGCCCGGGCGGGCGTCGGTGGCGGTGAGGGTGAGGGGGGTCATGCCCGGTCCTCCCGGGTGTAGCGGTCGGAGACGCGCAGCAGCGTGAAGGAGAGCGCGAAGGTCGCCAGGGCCAGCACCACGGCGGTGGCGGAGGCGCCGTAGATGTCCGACCTGAGGAAGGCGGCGTCGTAGATGGCCATCAGCGGACTCCAGGAACTGGAGAGGCCGTTGGTCAGCGGCTTGAGGGCCATGGGCTCGGTGAAGACCTGGAGCGTGGCGATGACGGAGAAGAAGAACGTGAGCACGAGGGAGGGCAGCACGATCGGGATCTTGATCCGCAGGGCGATCTTCAGGTCGGACGCGCCGTCGATGCGGGCGGCCTCGTAGATCTCCTGCGGGATCGAGCGCAGGGCGGTGTAGATGACGATCATGTTGAAGCCCGTGCCGCCCCACACCGCGATGTTCGCGAAGGAGAGGTACAGGTTGCCGCCGTCGAACAGGTCCGGCTGCGGGAGATTGAACTCGCGGAGCAAGTAGTAGAAGGGGCTGACCGTCGGGAGGTAGAGGAAGCCCCACATCAGGGCCGCGATGATGCCGGGCACGGCGTACGGCAGGAAGATCGCGAGGCGCGCGAACTTGGCGCTGCGCGCCCGCGGGGTGTCCAGCATCAGCGCGAAGACCAGCGCCAGACCGAGCATCGTGGGGATGACGATCAGGCCGTAGCCGAAGGCGCGCAGGACGCTGTGGCCGAACTCGGAGTCGTTCAGGACGTCGGTGTAGTTGCCGATGCCGTTCCAGACCTGCTGACGGGCGCCCTTGCCGAGGCCGATGCCCTTGACCTGGACCTTGTGGAGACTGAGCCACACCGCGTACCCGATCGGTACGACGGTGAAGGCGGCGAACAGGAGCACGGCCGGTACGAGGAACCAGTACGGCGCGCTGCGGCCACGGCGACGGAGGCGGCGGGGGCGGACGGGTGTGGCGGTGCCGTCCGCCAAGGGCCCGGCCGCGAGCCGGTCGGAGCCCTTGAGCGGAGTGCTGGTCATGCCTCGGTCACCTTGAAGCCCTGCTTCTTCATGTCGGTGAAGGTCGACGACTGCATGGTCGCGAGCGCGGTGTCGAACTGCGCCGCCTTCTTCGCCTTGGTGGCCTTGCCGAACGCGTCGCTGAAGGTGTCGTAGGCGACCTGGACGTTCGGGCCCCAGGCGGACGCGGCCGTGGTCGCGGCGATCTTGGCGGCCGTGTCGTAGAAGTCGGACTGGTTCGAGAAGAACTCCGGGGTGGTGAGCACCGAGCCGGACTGGCCCTTGGTGGCCGCCGGGTAGATGGAGACCTCCTTGACCAGGGCGGCGAGCGCCTCCGGGTCGGTGTTCAGCCAGGTGGCGAACTTGGCCGCGGCCTCGGCGTGCTTGGAGTCGGTGGAGACGCCGGTGGAGGAGCCGCCCCAGCTGCCGGTGACGTCCTCGCCCGCGCTCCACTGCGGCAGCGGCGCCATGCGCCACTTGCCCTTGGTGTCGGGGGCCGAGCTGACGAGCACACCGGGCGCCCACACGGCGGAGACCCAGGCGATGTTGGTGCCCTTGTTCAGCGCGTTGTTCCAAGCCGGCGTGTACATCGGCTGGTTGTCGATCACGCCCTCCTGGACGAGACCGCCCCAGAAGTCGGTGACCTTCTTCGTGGCCGCGTCGTCGATGCCGACGGTCCACTTGCCGCCGCTCTCCACGGTCCACCACTTGGCACCGGCCTGCTGCGCCAACCCCGCGAACAATCCGGGGTCGTTGGAGGAGAACGTCGTCAAGTAGGCGTTCGGGAGTGCCTTCTTGGCGGCGCGGGCGGTCTTGGCGAAGTCGTCCCAGGTGGCGGGGACCGTCAGGTCGTGCTGCTTGAACAGGTCCTCGCGGTAGAAGAACATCAGCGGCCCGGAGTCCTGCGGTATCGCGTACACCGCGTCCGTGCCGAGCGTGACCATGCCCCAAAGGCCCTCGGCGAACTGGGACTTGGCGGACTTGGCGTACTTCGAGATGTCCGCGAGGACGTCGTTCGAGACCAGCGTCGGCAGCGACTGGTACTCGACCTGGATGAGGTCGGGGGCGTTGCCCGCCTTCTTCGCGGTGATCAGCTTGGAGACGATGTCCTTGCCGGCGGCCTGCTTGGAGACGGTGACCGTGATGTCCGGGTTCTTCTTGTTCCAGATCGCGGCGACCTTCTCCATGTTCGGCGCCCAGGCCCAGTAGGTCAGCTTCACCGGCCCGCTGCTCTTGCCGGAGTCGTCGTCGGAACCGCCGCAGGCGGCGAGGGTGCCGGTGAGGCCGATGGCTGCTGCCCCGGCAAGGATGCCGCGCCTGCTCAACTGGTGGCGGTAGATCGACATGTTCATCTCCCCTGACTGAGTGCGAGCCGGTCCCCGATGTCCCATCGGAGGTCCCGCATGCCCCGCACGGCTCTGTGACCGTGCACAGTAGAGAATTGTTTCGGACCCTTGTCAATGGATGAACCGTGGGGTTACCTACTTGTTGCTGACGGATGGACGTCGCAACCATCCATGTGCACGATCACAGAAACACCTGACTTTTCCCTCCGATCCCCGGGAGTGAACCCATGCCGTCCCCCGCCCCCCACGACCGTCTGCCGCTCGCCTTCGGAGGTGACTACAACCCCGAGCAGTGGCCGCGGGAGGTCTGGGAGGAGGACGTACGGCTGATGCGGGAGGCCGGGGTCACGGCGGTCTCGCTCGGCGTCTTCTCCTGGGCCCGGCTGGAACCGCGCCCGGGCGAGTACGACTGGGAGTGGCTCGACACGGTGATGGGCCTGCTGCACGGGGCGGGCATCGCCGTGAACCTCGGCACGCCGACGGTCGTACCGCCGGCGTGGTTCTACCGCGCGCACCCCGACGCGCTCCCGGTGACGCGCGAAGGCGTGCGCCTGGCCTTCGGCTCGCGGGGCGCGATATGCCACTCGAACCCCGAGTACCGGGCGGCGGCGGCCACGATCACCACGGCGCTCGCCGAGCGCTACGGCAGCCACCCGGCGGTGGTCCTGTGGCACGTCCACAACGAGTACGGCGCCCCGGTGCTCGCCTGCTACTGCGACGTTTGCGCGGCGGCTTTCCGCGACTGGCTGCGCGTGCGCCACGGCACGCTCGACGCCCTCAACCAGGCCTGGGGAACGGCGTTTTGGGGCCAGCAGTACGGCGACTGGGAGGAGATCACTCCGCCCCGGGCCACCCCTTCCGTATGCAATCCCACCCAGCAACTCGACTACCGCCGCTTCGCCGACGCCCAGGCCCGCGCCAACTTCTGTGCCGAGCGCGACATCCTGCACCGCCTCTCCCCCGGGGTCCCCGTCACCACCAACTTCATGGTCGCGCCGAGCCAGGGCCAGGGCGTCGACTACTGGGCTTGGGCCAAGGAGGTCGACCTCGTCACCAACGACCACTACCTGATGACGGACGGCCGCCGTACGCACGTGAACCTGGCGCTGGCCGCCGACTTGACGCGTTCGGTGGCGGGCGGGGGTCCGTGGCTGCTGCTGGAGCACGCCACGTCCGGGGTCAACTGGCAGCCGTACAACCCCGCGAAGCGTCCCGGTGAGATGGCGCGGAACTCACTCGGGCACGTGGCGCGCGGTTCCGAGGGCGCGATGTTCTTCCAGTGGCGGCAGTCGCAGTCGGGCGCGGAGAAGTTCCACACCGCGATGCTGGCGAACTCCGGTACGGACAACCGGGGTTGGCGCGAGGTGACCGAACTCGGCCGCAGGGTCGGGGAGTTGAGCCGGGCCGGTCTGCGGGGCACGCGGACCCGGGGTGACGTGGCGATGGTGTGGTCCTGGGACTCCTGGTGGGCGCAGAGCCTGGAGTGGCGGCCGAGCCAGGACCTGGACGCGCGGGAACGGTTGGACTCGTTCTACGAGGCCCTGTACGACCGGCACTTGACGGTGGACTTCGTGCCGCCGACGGGGCTCGGCGACCTGGACCCGGAGCGGTATCCGCTGCTGGTGGTACCGCAGTTGTACGCGGCGCCGGCCGGAGTGGGGGCGGACCTGGAACGGTACGTCTCGCGGGGCGGAACCCTGCTGGTCTCCTTCTTCTCCGGGATCGTCGACGAGAACGACACGTTGCATCCGGGCGCGTATCCGGGGGCGTTGCGGGATGTACTCGGGCTGACCGTCGAGGAGTTCGATCCGCTGCTGCCGGGTGAGGTGGTGTCGGTCCGGGGGGCGGACGGGGCGTCGTACGAGGCGGATCTGTGGTCCGAGGTCGTGGTTCCGGGTGCGGGTTGCGAGACGGTCGCGGTGTTCGCCGATGGGCGTACGGCGGGTGGGCCCGCGCTGACCCGGTACGCGCTGGGGTCGGGAGCCTCCTGGTACTTGGCGACGCGGTTGACGGGCGCCGACCTGGCCGCCGTCGTCGACCTCGCCCTCGCGGACGCGGGGATCACGCCGGTCGATCTGCCGCGCGATGTCGAACTCGTCGTACGGGAGGGCGAGTCGGGGACGTTCCGCTTCGCGGTGAACCACACCGGGGGCGAGGTGAAGGTGGTGCTGCCGGACGGGAGCCGGGCGGCGGTACCGGCGGGCGGGGTGGAGGTCTTCCACACCCCGCGCTGATCAACTCCCGTGTTGTGGAACTCAGTTACTCCTACTTCTTTCTGTCAGTGAAGGGAAACTTCGTGATGCGCAGACGCAGTGTTCTTACGGCGGCGGGGGCGGCGGCACTCGCGGTGCCGGTGTTGGGCGCGGCACCGGCCGTGGCGAGTACCGGGGGCGGGTCGGACCGGCGCCGGCTGGAGATCCGGGGGATGGACATCTCGTCGCTCCCCAAGGACGAGGCGCACGGGGCGGTTTACCGCCGGGCTGACGGCCGCCGGGACGACCCGATCCGCATCCTGGCCGACGCGGGTGTGACGCACGCGCGCCTCAAGGTGTGGGTGAACCCGGCCGACGGTTACAACAACAAGAAGCACATCCTGCCGTTGGCGAAGCGGTTGCGCCGGGCGGGGATCGGCATCTGGGTCGACTTCCACTACTCCGACACCTGGGCCGACCCGTCCCACCAGGCCAAGCCGGCGGCCTGGGCGGACCTGGACGTGGCGGGCCTGACGCGCGCGGTCTACGACCACACGGCCGACGTCCTGGGTGCGCTGCGCCGCCAGGGCACCCCGGCGGACCTGGTCCAGATCGGCAACGAGATCAACGGCGGGCTGCTCTGGCCCACCGGCAAGAACTGGGGTGACGACGGCGGGGGTTGGGGCAACCTGACGACGTTCCTGAAGGCCGGCCTGAACGCCGCCCGCGACACCACCCCGCGTATCCGCACGATGCTCCACATCGCCTCCGGCGGCGACAACGGCACGTCCCGCTGGTGGTACGACAACGTGGTCGCCGACGGCGTCGACTTCGACATCATCGCCCAGTCGTACTACCCGTTCTGGCACGGCGCCCCGGAGGCCGCGGCGGCCAACTTGGCGGATCTCGCGGCCCGTTACGACAAGCCGGTGCTGATCGCGGAGACGGCGTACCCGTTCACGCTGGAGAGCGAGGACGCGACGAACGACATCATGTACGACCCCTCGCAGCTGACGGCGGGCTACCCGGCGACCCCGGCCGGCCAGGCGGCGTGGCTCCGCACGGTGGCCGACCTGATGGCGAACGTTCCCGGCGACAAGGGCCTGGGCTACTGCTATTGGGAAGGCGTCTGGACGTACCGGGCCGGTGACGGCTGGGACCCGACCGACCCGACCTCGGGCAACGCGTGGGAGAACCTCGCCCTGTTCGACTTCGACGACAAGGCGCTGCCGGGGTTGAGGACGCTGGGCCGCTACCGGTCGTAGTACCGCTGCACGGTCGTACGGCGGAGGGCACGGGGCGAGTGTCCACAGCGAGCCGGGGCGAGCCGGAGCGAGCCGAGGTGAGCCGGAGCGAGCCGGAGCGGCTCAGGGCTGAACAGGCTGGCCGGCAGGCCGGGTTGGGTCATAGTGCGTGCGGGCGAACGCGTCGTTCGCACGGTGGACGGTGTCGGGTGCAGGCGGCGCCGGCCACACGCTGAGGACGTGCTCCTCCACCGGGGTGTCACCTTCGTGCGCGTCGCCTTCATCGCGTCCACGCGTCTGGACCCGGACGCGATACCAACCCGCCCCGCCCACCGCGAAGTTCCCGGCGTCCCGCTGGACCTCACCGGCCCACTGGAACAGCCGCAGCATGCCGCTCGTGCTGCAGATGCTCACGTCGACCACGGTCTCCCACTCCTCACCCGGCAGCGGGGGTTCGTCCGCGCACTGCCGGGTGGTCAGGCGTATGAAACCGGTGTGCGTGCCCGACCGCACCGTGAGGTGTTCCGGGCCCCCTGCCGCCAGGCTGTTCCCCGCATGGATCCGCCTGACCGTGTCGGCGTCGTCGTACACACTGAGAAATTCGTCGCCCTGAAGGTAGTACTGGCTGTAGGCGACGAACATGCGATCCGAAGTCCACGTCGTGTAGCGCATTCACCGGATCATGCCCTGCCCCACTGACAACGAGCGATACAGCGATACAACGAGCGATACTCAGCGCCGCGCTGCCACGGCCTCCGCCGCCACGGCCAGCATGCGGTCGAGGACGGGCACCGGTATCGACGGATTGGTGACCGCCACGCATGCCGTCTCGCGGGTGTGCAGCAGCCCGGCGAGAACGCGGGACGGCAACCGCGGATTGCGTATCGCGGTGTTGCGGATATACGCCTCCGGGTCGTTCAGGAGCCGTACCGCGTCGGCCGGGGACAGCCGGGGATCCTCGGCCGCGCGGCGCCGCACCTCGGGTTCCGGGTCGCGGGCGAGACGGGCGACGTCGGCGGGCGTGGACTCCGGATCGTCCAGGACCAGGCGGCGCATCCGACCGGCGGGGTCGTCGGCGTAGCGCAGCAGGCCCGTGCGGGGGAAGTTGGGGTGGCTGCGGGGGCGGTCGGGGTGGGAGAAGCTGCCGTCCCACCAGCGCCAGACCTCCAACAGCAGCTCGGCCGGCGCGTCGTCGCACGATTCCGTGAGGAACAGGCGGACCGTCCGGTCCTCGTCCCGCGCCAGCCGCTCCACGACGTCCGGGGGAAGACGCCGGGCCCGGGCCACGCTGCGGCGGACGAGCGGATGGGACGACTCGGCGAGGCGGCGCATCGCGTCGGCATCACCGTGCAGGTCCTTGACCCAGGGCAGGGTGTGCGACATCAGCTTCGGGTCGAACTCGTGGCGCACCGCTGCACGTTGCTCCTCGTCGAGATCGGGCCGCAGTGCCACCGCCGAGCGGATGTCGCCGTTCGGGTCCTCCGCCAGGACGGCGACGCCGTGCGCGCCGAGCCGCGGGTTGGCGGCCAGCGCTCGGCGTACCTCCGCGTCCTCGTCCCGGACCAGCTCCGCCTCCAACTCGGGCCCGAGACTGCACTGTTCGAGCGCGCGCCGGGGCTCGGGCAGCGCGGCGAACACGTCCCGGGGCATGGGGACGTCGACGTGGCGGGCGAGCAGCGCCGCCGTACGCACCGCGTCGTCGGTGTCGGCCAGCAGGCGGGCCCGCAGCGGCACGGCGAGGTCCGCCCAGCGGGCGCAGGCGGCCACCCGGACCCGGGGATCGGCGTCGGCCGCGAGGCCGGGGAGGTGGTGCGCGGGGAGCCCGGGGAGGTCGGCGGCCTCGGCGCGGGTCGGGCCGGCGAGGAGGTCGTCGTAGAGAGCCTCGGGGAGTTCGACGCCCCAGGCGCGGGCCGTCCCGGCCCAGAACACGCGCCGGCTCGGCGACGGTTCGGCGCGGACCATGGTGAGCCACTGATCGGGGGTGAGCTTGGGCCGGAAGGTGTCGGCGGGCCGTGCGCGCACCTGCGGGTCGGGGTGCGCCACGGCGGCGTCGAGTACGGCGGGCCGGTCACAGCCGTGCAGGAAGCCCGTCTCCACGTCGAGCAGCCGGATCAGCAGCTCGTCCGGCGCGGCCGGGTTGGACCCGATGCCCTCCGCCCAGTGCAGGGGCCGGGCCGGCCGGCCGGGCACCGCCGCCCACACCTCGGCCCGCTCGGCCTCCGTCTCGCGCCCGGCGGTCTCGGCCGCCTCCTCCAGCCGCTCCGGCAGCCGGTCGAGGGCCGTCGCCCGAGGCCCGTCCGCGCCGGGCACCTCCGCCAGCAGCACCTGCCCGTCGAGGGAGAGCGCCACGAACCCGGGGTCGCCGGTCAGCCCCGGCACACCGCCGCCGGTGTGCCGGACCCGGGTCCACCAGGAGTCGTTGCCGCCGATCCGATGTCCGAAGACGGCCACCAGGAACTCGCCGTCGGCATCCGCGAGACGGCGCCACCACGCGGCGTCGAGCGCTTCCCGGGCCGCGCCGTCCGGCGCCGCGATCCCTCGCAGGATCCGCCAGCCGGCCTCCGGCGGGAACAGGCTGCCCGGGTACACGTCCTCGACGACCGTGAGTCCGACGCGTGCGAGCAGTTCGTGGAGTTTCCCTTGCTGTGACACGCGGTCATGATCCCCGCCGGCTCGCGGTGGGACAAGGCCCTCGGACCGGGCCCGACCGGCCCTCACCCGCCTTCGCGAAACGCGCGCCCGGACCACATCATCGAGACATGTTCACCCCCGACCGACGCGACCGCACCCGCGCCCGACTCCTCGCCCACGCCGAGGCCGACCCCTCCGTCGTCGGCCTCGCCCACACCGGCTCACTCGCCACCGACACGGACGACCGCTGGTCGGACACGGACCTCGTCCTGGCCGTACGCGGGGAAGTGGACCAGGCCGTGCAAGGCTGGACCGCGTGGATCTACGACGAGTTGGGCGCCCGGCACCACTGGGACCTCGGCGTCGGCGGCACGAGCGTCATCCGGGTCTTCCTGCTGCCGGGCTGGGTGGAGCTGGATCTCACCTTCGCCCCGGAGCCGGAGTTCGGCGCCCGGGGTCCAGCGTGGCGAACCCTCTTCGGCACCCCACACGAACAGCCGCCGTTCGCCGCCCCCGACCGCGACACCCTGATCGGCTACGCCTGGCACCACGCCCTGCACGCCCGCATCTGCCTTGAACGGGGCCGCGGTTGGCAGGCCGCACACTGGATCAACGTCCTGCGCGACCAAGTGATCACCCTGGCCTGCCTACGCCTGGGCCTCCCGACCGCCTACTCGAAGGGCGCCCACCTGCTACCGGACGAGGTCACGACCCCACTGGAATCCACCCTGATCCGCTCCCTCACGGAACCGGAACTCCGCCGCGCGCTCACCGCGACAATCACAGCCACCGCAGCGGAACTCGACCGCTCCGACCCCGAACTCGCCACCCGCCTACACCCGATGCTCACGGAGCTGACGTAACCCATGGGCACGCCCCCGCAGACCCCGCACATCGGCCTCACCCCCATCCCACCCGGCCAGGTCACCCTCACCGACCGCCGCACACAACGCAGTTGGACGGTCGACCTCGCCCCCTTCCACCTCGGCACCCTCCCGGTCACGCAGGCGCAGTACGCCCAAGTCACCGGTGATCGGCCCAGCACCGCGCAGGGCGACGGCCGCCTCCCCGTGGAGACCGTGTCGTGGCGGGACGCGGTCCTCTTCTGCAACTCCCTTTCCCAGCAGGAGGAGTTGACCCCGGCGTACGGATTCGACGCCCAGGGCGAACCCGTCCTGCGCGACCCCTCCGCCGACGGCTACCGCCTCCCCACCGAAGCCGAGTGGGAGTACGCGTGCCGGGCGGGGACGAGCGGCCCGCGCTACGGCCCCCTCGACGACATCGCCTGGCACCGGGGCAACTCCGGCGAGCGACCCCACGAGCCGGGCGGCCGACTCCCCAACCCCTGGGGCCTGCACGACATGCTGGGCAACGTGTGGGAATGGTGCTGGGACCTCTACGACCCCGAGGTCTACGGCACGTACCGCGTCCTGCGCGGCGGCGGCTGGTTCGACGAGCACTGGAGCTGCCGCACCTCCGTGCGCCGCCGAAGCCACCCCACCTTCCGCGTGGACGACGTCGGCTTCCGCGTCGCCCGCTCCGCGACGAGCTGAGCGCCGGTCACCAACTACCCGTGCGCGGCCGCCAGATGCTTCGCCAGCCTCGGCGACGCGAACTCCGTCCCGCACACGAACCGCATCACCGGCCCGTACGACGACGCCGACGGCAGCCCCGTGAAGTAGACGCCCGGCACGGACGACACATACCCGGCGCCGAGTTTCGGCGTACCCCGGCTCACCGCCAGCTGGGTGCGCAGCTCGTGCCCGAGGAAGTCCATCGCCGCGATGTCGACCCGGTACCCGGTCGCGGCGATGACGTGGTCGGCGGTGAGGTGCTGTGTGCCTCCGCCCGGCGTCGCGACGGTGAGCACCGGCCCGCCGTCCGCCGCGCCCGCGCCCCCGCCCGCCTCGGCCTGTACGATCCGCTCGACCTCGCTGACCTGCACCTTCCCCTCGAACCGCTCGCGCAGCCACCACGCCCCGAGCGGCCCGAGCACCCGACGGACCAGGTAGTGCCGGGTCTGCTCGGGGAGGTGGCGGTACGGCTGGGGGTAGTAACTCAGCGCCCACAGCGACCACGCCCGCCCGAACGGCGACTCGGGGCGCAGCTTCGGCTGCTGCCACGGCGCCGCACCGAAGGCCACCTTCCCCCGCCCCCGCGAGACGATCCGCACGTTCGCGCCCGCCTCGGCCGCCAACACCGCGGTCTCCAGGGCGGATTGACCCGCGCCGACGACGATCAGCTCCTTGCCCTTGAACCCGCTCAGGTCGTGGTGCTGCGAACTGTGCGAGACGGGAGCGGTGGGCGCGGGCCCGTCGACCGCCGCCGCGGCCAGCTCCGGCGGGAGGTGGGCCAGGCCGTACAGCCCGGTCGCGACCACCACCGCCCGCGCCGTGAACAACTCCCCCGAGTCCAGCTTGAGTTCGAAGCCGCCGCCGGTCTTCCGGTCGACGGAGACGACCCGTACCCGCTCCAGCTCGGGCACCAGCTTCTGCTGGAACCACTCGCCGTAGGCGATGAAGGTCTCCACGGGGATGATGTCCTCGTCGGTGACCAGGCGGGGGATGCCGGCCGCGTCGCAGTAGTCGACGAGGGTGTGGCCGGGCTGCGGGGCGTCGATGCTGGAGGCGGCGGGGGTCGACTTCAGGAGCATCCCGGCGGGCATGTGGTCACGCCAGCTGACCATGGGCTCGCCGAAGACACGGACCGGAATGCCGCGTGCCCGCAGATGCGCGGCGGTGGACAGGCCGAACGGCCCGGCGCCGATGACTGCTACCGGTTGAATCACGAAGTCCCTCCCCAGGACGTCAATTCGTCACTTCGTGCCGGGGCCGCTGCTCGAACTCGCGTGCCCCTTGCGCTGCTTGCTCGCTACTTGCTCGCTGCCGGAGTTACTGCTTGCCGCTACTGGTACCGCTGCCGCGCCGGTTGGTGCGCCACAGCTGATACAGGTGCTTCGCGCCCGGCCGCACGAAGCGGGCCAGCATCGTGAAGAACGGCCGCAGGTCGTCACCCGCGAGCCAGGCCAGCTCCGTCCCGCTCGCCCGCGCCGGTGCGTGCGGCGTCGTATAGCCGCTGCGGCGGTAGGCGAGGAGGGCGGGCAGGTCGATGTTCTCCACGATGTACCGGTGGCCGGCGCGCTGTTCCCCCTCCGGGACGGCGCGGCCGGTCAGGTCGAGGTGCATGGCGCGGACGACGTCCACCCCCGACTCGTTCTCGAAGAGCCGGAACTGGGCGCCCATGCGGGGGTTGAAGTCGAGCAGTTTGTACTGGCCGTCGCGCCGGTCGAAGCGCAGGTCGAGGTCGATGATGCCGGTGAAGCCGATCTGTTTGATGAAACGTGCGGCGATGTCCGCGAGTTCCGGATTGTCGACCACGTATGCATGTGCCGTCATGCCCGCGTGCGGCGGCCAGGAGCGCACCTTCACGCCGGTGAACAGGGCCAGCGGGGTCGAGTCCTGGTCGAAGTACGCGTGCACGATCCAGTCCTCGGCCTCCTCCCTCGGCAGGTACTCCTGGAGGATCACCCCGGGGTGCTCGCCCCAGTCCCGGGCCAGCCTGAGCAGCCCCTCGCGGGTCGCGATCCTCGTCGTCCCGTTCACCGCCGGCCGGGAGCGCCGTACGAACGCCTCCCTGTTCTTGGCCACCAGCGGGAAGCGGGCCTTCTCGGCGAACTCGACGATGTCGTCGTACGACTGCGGGAACGCCGCCGCGGGGCTGGGGATGCCGTGCTCCACGCAGAGTTCGTGCAGGCCCTGCTTGCTCGCGAGGCGACGCGGCAACTTCGGTTCCACCCGCGGGAAGAGGAAGCGGGAGCCGAGCGCGTCCTGGTGCTCGGCGATCAGGACGGCGGCCTCCTCGTCGGTGGGGATGAGGACGGCGGGCCGGCCGATGCGGCGCCCGACGCGCAGCAGGCCCTCCACCAGCCGCCCGGGTTCCTCCGTGCCGGTCGTCGGCCACACGAACGCGCGCTCCAGATAACGGGACGCGGCCGCGGGTGTGTAACGGTCCTCCGTGATCGCATACATCGGCACGCCGAGGCGCCCCAGACTCCGGATCGCGCCCACCCCACCGTGATGCAGCGGATAGTCGCCGAACTTCACGATCAGGCCCGGCACTTCGCGGTCGGCCTCGAAAGGCACACTGAAGCGCTTGGCCACGGGTCCCCCCACGTGTCCCCCCTACGGACCGGACCCACCCCGTCCATGTCCCCCAAAGGACGCTAAGCCGGAATTGCCGCTTCCGACAAGGCCTTTTCGGACATTGCGAACTCTTTAGACACTGCCGGTTCGCGCAACTCACCCGTAACGTGTGGCGCGGCCACATGCGAGTACGTACGAGAGTGAGGCAGCACCCATGCCCCCCTTCGATCTTCCCGAGGGCGACCCCTTCGGCCCGCACAATCTTCCCTACGGCGTCTTCTCGCCCCTCGGCTCGGACGAACGGACCGTGGGCGTCCGCCTCGGCGACCACGTCCTCGACGCGGGCGCGGCGGCGGAGGCGCTCGGCTCGCCGTACGTCTCCCTCCTCGCGCACCCCACCCTCAACCCGCTGCTCGCGGCGGGCCACACGGCCTGGTCGGACGTCCGCCGCGCACTGACCGCGTGGGTGACGGTCCCGTCCCACCAGGACACGATCGCCCCGTACTTCCACCCGCTCTCCGCGGTGACCCTGCACCTCCCCTTCGAGGTCGCGGACTACGTCGACTTCTACGCCTCGGAGAACCACGCCCGGAACGTCGGCCGCATCTTCCGCCCGGACGCCCCCGACTCCCTGACCCCCAACTGGAAGCACCTGCCGATCGGTTACCACGGCCGCGCCGGCACGGTCGTGGTCTCGGGCACGGATGTCGTACGCCCGTCCGGCCAGCGCAAGGCCCCGGCCGACCCCGCGCCGGTCTTCGGCCCGTCGGTCCGCCTGGACATCGAGGCGGAGGTCGGCTTCGTGGTCGGCGCGCCGTCGGCGATGGGCAGCCCGGTGCCGCTCGCCGACTTCCGCGAACACGTCTTCGGCCTGTGCCTCCTCAACGACTGGTCGGCCCGCGACATCCAGGCCTGGGAGTACGTCCCCCTCGGCCCGTTCCTCGGCAAGTCCTTCGCCACCTCGGTGTCGGCGTGGATCACCCCGCTGGACGCGCTGGAGGAGTCGCGGGCAACCCCGCCGGAGCGCACCCACGACCTCCTCCCCTACCTGGACGACTCGGCCGAGGAACCCGGCGGCTACGACCTCCGCATCAGCGTCGTGATCAACGGCCACCCGGTCTCCGAGCCGCCGTTCTCCACCATGTACTGGACCGCCGCCCAGCAACTCGCCCAGATGACGGCCAACGGCGCCTCCCTGCGCACCGGCGACCTCTACGGCTCCGGCACGGTCAGCGGCCCGACGGAACGCGAGCGGGGTTCCCTGCTGGAACTGACCTGGAACGGCCGCGACGCCCTCGAACTCCCGGACGGCAAGCGGACGTTCCTGGAGGACGGCGATGTCGTGACCCTGTCGGCGTGGGCCCCGGGCGCGGACGGCACGCGCGTGGGCCTCGGCGAGGTCACCGGCAGGATCGTGCCGCGGGACTGAGGCGGCAGGGCCGACGGGGCCGACGGAACGGGGCGAGCCGCTGCGGATCAGCCCGGCGGGGCCGGCGGGGCCGGCAGGGCTGGCAGGGCCGGCAGGGCCGGCAGGCGGATCGTGGCGCGGGACTGAGACGCGAGGGGCGGCGGGGCCGGTGGGTGAGATGAGTCCGGTGGTCTCCGTACTCCTGACTCCAGCCGCCCGTGCAGTCATACTGACGGCGGGCGGCACACATGCCGTGGACCCGCCCTCGGGTACAGCCGCACCCGCACCCTCTGTTCCCCCTGTTACTTCCGTCGACCAGGATCCGGAGCCCGTGGCATGACTGTCTGCCTGCTCCTGCTGAGCGTCGTCGCCCTCTCGGCCGCCGTGCCGGCTCCGCGCGCTCTGACCCGGGCGGTGTGGCCCGAACGGGAGCCCGTGATCGGCCTGTGGGTGTGGCAGTGCCTGGTCGCCACGGTCCTGCTGTGCTGTCTGGCCGCCCTGGTCCTGGGCGCGGCCGCCGTCTTCCACACCGTCCGTGATCATGTCTTCGCCCCCGCTCCCCCGGCCGTCACCGCGGCCTACGACCTCTCCGCCGCCCCCGCCTGGGCGGTCGCCCTCACGCTGTCACTCGCCTGCGGCGCCGCCTGGACCACCGCGATGCTGGCCCGCGAACTCGCCGAGGCCCGCCGCCGCCGGGGCCAGGCCCGCGCCCACCTCCGCGAACGCGCCCCCGACCTGCCGGCCGGGCTGCCCCCGGCACGCGGCCCCCTCCTCGTCCTGGAGGACGAGTACCCGGACGCCTGGTGGATGCCCGGCCATCCGCCCCAACTCGTCGTCACCACGGGCGCGTTGCACCGCCTCACCGGCCACCAGCTCGACGCGGTCCTCACCCACGAACGCGGCCACGCCCGCGCCCACCACGACTGGCTCCTGCACCTGTCGACGGCGCTGGCCTCCGGCTTCCCGCACGTCCCCCTGTTCGCCCACTTCTGCGACCAGACCCACCGCCTGGTCGAACTGGCCGCCGACGACACGGCCTCCCGCCAATGCGGCCACCTGACCACGGCGTTGGCCCTCATCGAGCTCAACAACCACCGAGGCGTCCTCTCCTGCGCCTCCAGCCACCGCCTCCTCGGCGAACGCGTCAACCGCCTCCTGGACCCCCGCCCCCGACTCGGCCGCCGCCACCGGGCCCTGACGACGACGGTGGCGACCCTGGTCCCACTGCTGCCCTTGCTGATCGTGTTCGCACCGGGGCTTACGGCGTTGAGCTGAGGACCGTGGACTGGGGACCCCGGCTGAGGGCCCGAGTTGGGGACCTGGGCTGAGGAACCTGGGCAGAGGGCCCGGGCTGAGGAACCTGGGCAGAGGGCCCGGGCTCAGGAACCTGGGCAGAGGGCCCGGGCTCAGGAACCTGGGCAGAGGGCCCGGGCTCAGGAACCTGGGCAGAGGGCCCGGGCTCAGGAACCTGGGCAGAGGGCCCGGGCTGAGGACCCGAGCCGAAGACCCGGGCTGAGGATCTTGGGCAGACGAGCCCTGGGCCGAGGACCCTGAGCAGAGAGACCCCGGCTCACGGCCCCCAGCTCACACCCCTGAGCCGACGGCCCTGGGCTCAGAACCGACCGGGCTCCCTGCCTCCCCGTCCGGTCCGTAAATCCCAGCCCGGTCCCTACCCCCTGGTGGTCCCAGCCCCTACATCCAGTCCTCCGGCTCCGGCTCCTCATCCATCTCCGGCCAGTAATCCGCCCCGGGGTCGACGTCCTTCGCCGCCCGCCCTGTTGCGGGTGCCGACGCGGGTGCCGACGCGGGTGCCGACGCGGGTGCCGGCGCCTGTGCCCGCACTGGTGCCGGTGTTTGCACCGCGGCCGGAGCCGGTACCGGAGCCACGGCCGGTGCCTCGCCCAGCCCCGCCAGCACCCCGATCACGCCCTCCCCGTACGTCGCCAGCTTCTTCTCGCCGACCCCGCTGATCTCCCCGAGCCGCGCCACCGACGTCGGCCACACCGTCGCGATCTCACGCAGCGTGGCGTCGTGGAAGATGACGTACGCCGGAACCCCCTGCTCGCGGGCCTGCTCCGCGCGCCAGGCGCGCAGGGCCTCGAACGCGGGCTGCAACGACTCCGGCAACTCCACCGCCGCGGCCTTGGCCTTGCGCTCGCCCCGGCCCGAGGACGACGACCCCGACCGCGAGGAGCCCGCGGGCTTCTTCGGCTCCTTGCGCAGCGGCACCTCCCGCTCGCGCCGCAACACCGTGCCGCTCGCCTCGGTGAGCACCAGCGTGCCGTACTCCCCCTCGACCGCGAGCAGCCCCTGCGCCAGCAACTGCCGTACAACACCCCGCCATTCGCCCTCGGCCAGGTCCTGGCCGATGCCGAACACGGACAGCTGGTCGTGGTCGAACTGGATCACCTTGGCCGACCGGCGCCCCATGAGGATGTCGACGATCTGCAGGGCGCCGAACTTCTGGCCCCGCTCCCGCTGGAGCCGCACCACCGTCGAGAGGACCTTCTGCGCGGCGACCGTGCCGTCCCAGGTCTCGGGCGGGGTGAGGCAGGTGTCGCAGTTGCCGCAGCCCGCCGCGTCCGGGTCCTGCCCGAAGTAGGCGAGCAACTGGCCGCGCCGGCACTGGGCGGTCTCGCACAGCGCGAGCATCGCCTCCAGGTGGGAGGCGGCCCGGCGGCGGAACGCCTCGTCGCCCTCGCTGGTCTGGATCATCTTGCGCTGTTGTATGACGTCGTTCAGGCCGTACGCCATCCACGCCGTCGACGGCATTCCGTCACGACCCGCACGACCCGTCTCCTGGTAGTAGCCCTCCACCGACTTGGGCAGGTCGAGGTGGGCGACGAACCGTACGTCCGGCTTGTCGATGCCCATGCCGAAGGCGATGGTCGCGACGACGATCAGCCCGTCCTCGCGCAGGAACCGGGACTGGTGTGCCGCGCGCGTGCCCGAGTCCAGGCCCGCGTGGTACGGCACCGCCTCGATGCCGTTGCGCGACAGGAACTCGGCGGTCGTGTCGACGGACTTGCGCGACAGGCAGTACACGATGCCCGCGTCGCCCGCGTGCTCCTCGCGCAGGAAGCTCAGCAGCTGCTTCTTGGGGTCGGCCTTCGGCACGATCCGGTACTGGATGTTCGGCCGGTCGAAGCTCGCCACGAAGTGCCGGGCGCTCGGCATGTTCAGCCGTTGGGTGATCTCCTTGTGCGTCGCGTCCGTGGCCGTCGCCGTGAGCGCGATCCGCGGGACGTCCGGCCAGCGCTCGCCGAGCACCGAGAGGGACAGATAGTCCGGGCGGAAATCATGGCCCCACGACGACACACAGTGCGCCTCGTCGATCGCGAACACCGAGATCTTGCCGCGCGACAGCAGGTCCAGCGTGTTGTCGAGCCGCAGCCGCTCCGGGGCGAGATAGATCAGGTCCAGCTCGCCCGCCAGGAACTCCGCCTCGACGATGCGCCGCTCGTCGAAGTCCTGCGTCGAGTTCATGAACCCGGCGCGCACCCCGAGCGCCCGCAGCGCGTCCACCTGGTCCTGCATCAGCGCGATCAGCGGGGATACGACAACTCCCGTACCGGGTCTGACCAGGGACGGGATCTGGTAGCAGAGCGACTTGCCGCCGCCGGTCGGCATGAGGACGACGGCGTCGCCGCCCGCCACCACATGCTCGATGACCTCTTCCTGCTCGCCGCGGAAGCTGTCGTAGCCGAAGACGCGGTGGAGCGTGGCCAGCGCCTCGCTCTCGCCCTGCGCCGCCGGCGTCCGTACTTCGGTCGTCACAACCGTCCCGCCCATCCCGTGCATCGCTCGTCCCCCGTACGTCGTCCCTCGACCACTGCGTCCACGATAGGGCTCCGCGCTGACAGCGACGGAGTTATCCACAGGCTGGCGGCAGTGACCGGGCGTGGTCAGTCGAATGGCTCCCGTCACATGGCGCGACCACCACGTCCGGAACATGCTGCTCGGGCGGGACCGCGGAGGCCCGCCACGCCCCGAACGGACGGCGCGCCGTGCGTGCGGACGCCTCCCGAAAGTCCAAGGAGCTCCCACCATGTCCCCTCGCGCCCAGCGGAGCGCCGTGCAGACCGCCCTCGCGGTGGCGACGGCCGCGGCCTTCGCGCTGACCGCCGCCCCGGCCCACGCCGCGACCGGCCCCGACCCGTCCGTGTGGACCCAGCTGAGCGGGACGACCCAGGCCACCGCCAAGTACGGGTACGAGGGGTCCGCGGCGGCCGGCGGCTACGCCCGCACCGACACCTGCGTCGCCGACCCGGCCGAGGGCGGCATGGGCTACCACTACGTCAACCCGGCGAACATCGGCTCGGTCGACCCGCAGAAGCCGGCGGCCCTCGTGTACGCGGACGGGTCCGGCTTCACCGACGGACGCAAGCTGGTCGCGGTGGAGTGGGTCGTGAAGGACTCGGGCCAGGCCGCGCCGACGCTGTTCGGGCAGACCTTCCAGAAGGACCAGCTCCCCGGCTACTTCACCCTGCACGCCTGGCTCTACAAGCCCAACTCGGCGGGCCTGTTCGCCTCTTGGAACCCCGAGGTGGTCTGCCCGACGGTCTGACCGCGCACACGCGAAGGCCCCGGCTCGCTCGAAGCGAACCGGGGCCTTGCGCATGGGCTCAGCGGCCCGCGCTCAGCGGACGAAGACCCCCGCCTGGTTCGCCAGGTCCAGGAAGTACTGCGGGGCCACACCGAGGACGAGCGTCGCCGCCACGGCCACCCCGATCGTCGCCATGGTCAGCGGGGACGGGACCGCGACGGTGGGGCCGTCGGGCCGCGGCTCGCTGAAGAACATGAGCACGATCACGCGGATGTAGAAGAACGCCGCGATCGCCGAGGAGAGCACACCGACCACGACCAGCGGGGCCGCGCCGCCGGCCGCCGCCGCCTTGAACACGGCGAACTTCCCGGCGAAGCCGGCCGTCAGCGGAATGCCCGCGAAGGACAGCAGGAATACGGCAAATACCGCCGCGACCAACGGCGACCTCCGCCCGAGCCCCGCCCACTTCGACAGGTGCGTCGCCTCGCCGCCGGCGTCCCGTACGAGAGTGACGACCGCGAACGCGCCGATCGTCACGAACGAGTATGCGCCCAGGTAGAAGAGCACGGACGAGACGCCGTCCCGGGTGGTCGCGATGACACCCGCGAGGATGAAGCCCGCGTGCGCGATCGACGAGTAGGCCAGCAGCCGCTTGATGTCGGTCTGCGTGATCGCGACGATCGCGCCGCCCAACATCGTGATGATGGCCACGCCCCACATGACGGGCCGCCAGTCCCAGCGCAGGCCCGGAAGTACGACGTAGAGGAGCCGGAGCAGCGCTCCGAAAGCGGCCACCTTGGTCGCGGCGGCCATGAAGCCGGTGACCGGGGTCGGCGCGCCCTGGTAGACGTCGGGCGTCCACATGTGGAACGGCACCGCGCCGACCTTGAAGAGCAGCCCCATGACGATCATCGCGCCGCCGATGAGCAGCAGCGCGTCGTTGCCCATGGTGTCGGCAAGGGCGGGGTTGATGTTGGTGATGGAGCCGTCGACGACCTGGGAGATCGTGGCGTACGACATCGAGCCCGCGTAGCCGTAGAGCAGCGCGATGCCGAACAGGGTGAACGCGGAGGCGAAGGCGCCCAGCAGGAAGTACTTGACCGCGGCCTCCTGCGACAGGAGCCGCTTGCGGCGGGCCAGGGCGCAGAGGAGGTAGAGCGGGAGCGAGAAGACTTCCAGGGCCACGAACAGGGTCAACAGGTCGTTGGCCGACGGGAAGACCAGCATTCCGGCGACCGCGAAGAGCAGGAGCGGGAACACCTCCGTGGTGGTGAACCCGGCCTTGACCGCCGCCTTCTCGCTGTCGCTGCCGGGCACGGACGCACCCTGCGCGGCGAACGAGTCGACCCGGTTGCCGTGTGACTCGGGGTCGAGTCGGCGCTCGGCGAAGGTGAACAGGCCGACCAGTCCGGACAGCAGGATCACGCCCTGGAGGAACAGGGCCGGTCCGTCGACCGCGATCGCGCCCATCGCCGCGATGTGCGCCTTGGTGGTGCCGTACCCGTCCGCCGCGAGCGCCACGACCGCCGCGAAGGCGGCGCAGAGCGCTACGGCGGACACGAACACCTGGGCGTAGTAACGGGACTTGCGCGGGACGAACGCCTCGATCAGCACCCCGATGAGCGCCGCGCCGAGGATGATCAAGGTGGGCGACAATTGCGCGTACTCGATCTTCGGCGCGGGGATCTTCGCGATCGGGTCCGCGGTTGCCGCCGTTGTCCACAGGCTGTGGACGGCTGTTGCGCTCACTTGGCCGCCTCCACCGAGGGCTTGGGATCCTTCTTGTGCACGTCGGACAAGGTCTGCTTGACCGACGGGTTCACGATGTCCGTGACGGGCTTGGGGTAGACGCCGAGGAAGACCAGCAGCACGATCAGCGGGGCGACGACCAGGAGTTCACGCGGTCGCAGGTCCGGCATCGAGGCGACCTCGGGCTTCACCGGGCCGGTCATCGTCCTCTGGTAGAGGACGAGGGTGTACAGCGCGGCGAGGACAATGCCGAAGGTGGCGATGATCCCGATCGCCGGGTAGCGCGAGAACGTGCCGACCAGGACCAGGAACTCGCTCACGAAGGGCGCGAGTCCCGGCAGCGACAGCGTGGCCAGACCGCCGATCAGGAAGGTGCCCGCGAGCACCGGGGCCACTTTCTGCACCCCTCCGTAGTCGGCGATCAGACGCGAGCCGCGCCGCGAGATCAGGAACCCGGCGACGAGCATCAACGCGGCCGTGGAAATACCGTGGTTGACCATGTAGAGCGTCGCGCCGGACTGGCCCTGGCTGGTCATCGCGAAGATGCCCAGCACGATGAACCCGAAGTGCGAGATCGACGCGTACGCCACCAGCCGCTTGATGTCCCGCTGCCCGACCGCGAGCAGCGCGCCGTAGATGATGCTGATCACGGCGAGGACGAGGATGACGGGCGTCGCCCACTTGCTGGCGTTCGGGAACAGCTGGAGGCAGAAGCGGAGCATCGCGAAGGTGCCGACCTTGTCGACAACCGCCGTGATCAGCACGGCGACCGGCGCCGTCGCCTCGCCCATCGCGTTGGGCAGCCAGGTGTGCAGCGGCCACAGGGGCGCCTTCACCGCGAAGGCGAAGAAGAAGCCCAGGAACAGCCAGCGTTCGGTGTTGGTCGCCATGTGCAGCGTGCCGTTGGCCCGCGCCTGCGCGATCTCCGCGAGCGAGAAGTTCCCGGCCACTACGTAGAGGCCGATCACGGCCGCCAGCATGATGAGGCCGCCGACCAGGTTGTAGAGCAGGAACTTCACGGCCGCGTACGACCGTTGGGTTGCCGCCGCCTCGTCGCCGTGCTCGTGTGCGCTGTCCCCGAAGCCGCCGATGAGGAAGTACATCGGGATCAGCATGGCTTCGAAGAAGATGTAGAAGAGGAAGACGTCGGTGGCCTCGAAGGAGATGATCACCATCGCCTCCACCGCAAGGATGAGGGCGAAGAAGCCCTGGGTGGGCCGCCAGCGCTTGTTGCCCGTCTCCAGGGGGTCGGCGTCGTGCCAGCCGGCCAGGATCACGAACGGGATCAGCAGGGCGGTGAGCGCGAGGAGCGCGACCGCGATGCCGTCCACACCCAGTTCGTAGCGGACCCCGAAGGCGGCGATCCAGGCGTGGGACTCGGTGAGTTGGTAGCGGTCGCCACCCGGGTCGAAGCGCACCAGGACCGTGACGGCCAGCGCGAGCGTCGCCAGCGAGACCAGCAGCGCCAGCCATTTCGCGGCGGTGCGCCGGGCGGCCGGGACGGCGGCCGTGGCCACCGCCCCGAGGGCCGGGAGCACCGCCGTCGCTGTCAGGAGGGGAAAGGACATCGGTATCAGACCGCCCTCATCAGCAGGGTCGCGGCGACGAGGATGGCCGCACCGCCGAACATCGAGACCGCGTACGACCGCGCATAGCCGTTCTGCAGTTTGCGCAGCCTTCCGGAGAGGCCGCCCATGGAGGCCGCCGTGCCGTTGACGACGCCGTCGACCAGGGTGTGGTCGACGTAGACCAGGGAGCGGGTGAGGTGCTCGCCGCCGCGCACCAGGACGACGTGGTTGAAGTCGTCCTGGAGGAGGTCGCGGCGGGCGGCCCGAGTGAGCAGCGACCCGCGCGGGGCTACTGCCGGGACCGGCTTGCGGCCGTACTGCGCCCAGGCGATCCCGACGCCGATGATCAGCACCACCATGGTGGCCAGGGTGACCGTCAGGGCGCTGACCGGGGAGTTGCCCTCCTCGTGGCCGGTGATGGGCTCCAGCCAGTGCAGGAAGCGGTCGCCGATGCCGAAGATGCCGCCGGCGAAGACCGATCCGAAGGCCAGCACGATCATCGGGATCGTCATCGTCTTCGGGGACTCGTGCGGGTGCGGCTCGTCGCCGTTCTCGTCGGGCTGCCAGCGCTTCTCTCCGAAGAAGGTCATCAGCATCACGCGCGTCATGTAGAACGCCGTGATGGCCGCGCCCAGCAGGGCCGAGCCGCCGAGGATCCAGCCCTCGGTGCCGCCCTTGGCGAAGGCCGCCTCGATGATCTTGTCCTTGGAGAAGAAGCCGGACAGGCCCGGGAAGCCGATGATGGCGAGGTAGCCGAGGCCGAAGGTGATGAAGGTGACCGGCATGTACTTCCGGAGGCCGCCGTACTTCCTCATGTCGACCTCGTCGTTCATGCCGTGCATGACCGAACCGGCGCCGAGGAAGAGCCCGGCCTTGAAGAAGCCGTGCGTCACCAGGTGCATGATCGCGAAGACGTAGCCGATGGGGCCGAGGCCCGCGGCGAGGACCATGTAGCCGATCTGCGACATGGTCGAGCCCGCGAGGGCCTTCTTGATGTCGTCCTTCGCGCAACCGACGATCGCACCGAACAGGAGCGTGACGGCGCCGACGACGGTGACGACGAGCTGCGCGTCCGGTGCGGCGTTGAAGATCGCTCCGGAGCGGACGATCAGGTACACGCCGGCGGTGACCATGGTCGCCGCGTGGATGAGGGCCGAGACCGGGGTCGGACCCTCCATCGCGTCGCCGAGCCAGGACTGCAGCGGCACCTGGGCGGACTTGCCGCAGGCCGCGAGCAGCAGCATCAGGGCGATGCCCGTGAGCTTGCCCTCGGAGGCGTCACCGACGTGGCTGAGGACCGGCCCGAAGGCGAAGGTCCCGAACGTCGTGAACATCAGCATGATGGCGATCGACAGGCCCATGTCGCCGACCCGGTTGACCAGGAAGGCCTTCTTCGCGGCGGTGGCCGCGCTGGGCTTGTGCTGCCAGAAGCCGATCAGCAGGTAGGAGGCGAGACCGACGCCTTCCCAACCGACGTACAGCAGAAGGTAGTTGTCGGCGAGGACGAGGATCAGCATCGCCGCGAGGAACAGGTTCAGATAGCCGAAGAAGCGGCGTCGGCGCTCGTCGTGCTCCATGTACCCGACCGAGTACAGGTGGATGAGCGAGCCGACACCGGTGATCAGCAGGACGAAGGTCATCGACAGCTGGTCGAGGCGGAAGGTGACGTCCGCCTGGAAGCCCTCGACGGGGACCCAGGTCCACAGGTGCTGCATGAGCGTCCGGTGCTCGGCGTTCTTCCCCAGCAGGTCGGTGAAGAGGACGACACCGATCACGAA
This sequence comes from Streptomyces sp. N50, assembly GCF_033335955.1. Classification (GTDB taxonomy): domain Bacteria; phylum Actinomycetota; class Actinomycetes; order Streptomycetales; family Streptomycetaceae; genus Streptomyces. The sequence goes on along the minus strand of NZ_CP137549.1, from coordinate 5,381,844 downwards.
GGAGGCGGACGAGAGGATCGTGCCGATCCAGTGGCCGACGGCATCGAGCCGCCGGCCGCCGCACAGCAGGACGACCGCTCCGAGCAGAGGCGCCGCTACCAGCAGCGCAATCAGGTTCTCCACGATTCAGCGACCCCTCAGAGCTTCATCAGGCTGGCGTCGTCGACCGAGGCCGAGTGGCGGGAACGGAACAGCGACACGATGATCGCGAGCCCGACCACGACCTCCGCGGCGGCGACGACCATCGTGAAGAAGGCGATGACCTGACCGTCGAGGTTGCCGTGCATCCGGGAGAAGGTGACGAACGCGAGGTTGCAGGCGTTCAGCATCAGCTCGATGCACATGAACACGACGATCGCGTTCCGCCTGATCAGCACGCCGGTGGCGCCGATCGTGAACAACAGGGCGGAGAGATAGAGGTAGTTGACGGGGTTCACTTCGACGCCTCCTCGGTCCGCTTGAGGTTCGCCGGCTCGATCTCGGTGCGCTCCAGGCGCTCCTCGGCCCGCTGCTCCAGGGCCCGCAGGTCGTTGAGCGCCTCGCTGGACACGTCGCGGATCTGGCCGCGGTCACGGAGCGTCTTGCTGACCGTGAGCTCGGACGGGGTGCCGTCGGGGAGCAGGCCCGCGATGTCCACCGCGTTGTGCCGGGCGTAGACGCCGGGGGCGGGGAGCGGCGGAAGGTGCTTGCCCTCGCGGACGCGCTGCTCGGACAGCTCGCGCTGGGTCTTGGGCCGCTCGGTGCGCTCGCGGTGCGTGAGCACCATGGCGCCGACGGCGGCCGTGATCAGCAGGGCGCCGGTGATTTCGAAGGCGAACACGTACTTCGTGAAGATGAGGGCGGCCAGGCCCTCCACGTTGCCGTTGGCGTTGGCCGTGCTCAGGCCGTCGAACTGCGTGAGCGAGGCGTTGCCGATGCCCGCGAACAGCAGGACGCCGAAGCCGAGCCCACAGAGAAGGGCCAGCCAGCGCTGGCCCTTGATGGTCTCCGTCAGGGAGTCGGCGGCCGTGACGCCGACCAGCATCACCACGAAGAGGAACAGCATCATGATCGCGCCCGTGTAGACGACGATCTGCACGATGCCCAGGAAGTAGGCGCCGTTGGCGAGGTAGAAGACCGCCAGGATGATCATGGTCCCGGCGAGGGAGAGCGCGCTGTGCACCGCCCTCCTCATGAGGATGGTGGACAGGGCGCCGATCACCGCGACCGTGCCGAGGACCCAGAACTGGAAGGCCTCGCCGGTGGAGGTGGAGTAGGCGGCGGCCAGTTGCGCGCTCATGCCTCCACCCCCTCTTCCTTCTCCTCCTTGGGCTTCTCGCCCTTGGAGACGGCCACTTGGGGCACCGTGCCGGGTGCGGCCTCCGTCACCAGGCCCCGGTAGTAGTCCTGTTCGTCCATCCCCGGGTAGATGGCGTGCGGGCTGTCGACCATCGTGTCGTCGAGGCCGGCCAGCAGCTGTTCCTTGGTGTAGATGAGGTTCGCGCGGCTGGTGTCGGCCAGCTCGAACTCGTTGGTCATCGTCAACGCGCGCGTGGGGCACGCCTCGATGCACAGGCCGCACAGGATGCAGCGGGCGTAGTTGATCTGGTAGACGCGGCCGTACCGCTCGCCCGGCGAGTAGCGCTCCTCGTCGGTGTTGTCGGCGCCCTCCACATAGATGGCGTCGGCGGGGCAGGCCCAGGCGCACAGCTCGCAGCCGACGCACTTCTCCAGGCCGTCCGGATGGCGGTTGAGCTGGTGCCGTCCGTGGAACCGGGGGGCTGTGGTCTTCTCCTGCTCCGGGTACTGCTCGGTCAGCCGCTTCTTGAACATGGCCTTGAAGGTCACGCCGAAGCCGGCCACGGGGTTCTGGAAGCCAGGCTTCGTCTGCCCGGTCTCCTTTGGCTCCTCAGCCATCGGACGCCTCCTTTCCATCCAGAGATCCGTCACTGCCAGTGTCCGACCCACCACTGACAATCAACTCCCGCTCGCGGCGCGAGGGGCGTCGAGGCACCGGTGGCAACTCCTGTCCGGGCAGCGGCGGTACGGGGAATCCGCCCGCCATCGCGTCGAACCCGGCGGGTTCCTCGGCCAGTCGCGCGTCGTCCTTGGCCTTCTGGCGGAACATGTCCGCGATGAAGGACAGCAACAGCAGGACGAGCACACCGCCGCCGATGTAGAGGGCGATGTCGGCGAAGTCGTAGTTCTCGTTCTTCAGGGTCCGCACGGTCGCGACGAGCATCAGCCAGACGACGGAGACCGGGATGAGGACCTTCCAGCCGAGCTTCATCAACTGGTCGTAGCGCACGCGCGGGAGGGTGCCGCGGAGCCAGATGAAGAAGAACAGCAGCAGCTGGACCTTGATGACGAACCAGAGCATCGGCCACCAGCCGTGGTTCGCGCCCTCCCAGAAGGAGCTGATCGGCCAGGGTGCCCGCCAGCCGCCCAGGAAGAGCGTGGTCGACACCGCGGAGACCGTCACCATGTTCACGTACTCGGCGAGCATGAAGAGCGCGAACTTGATGGACGAGTACTCGGTGTTGAAGCCGCCGACCAGGTCGCCCTCGGACTCCGGCATGTCGAAGGGGGCGCGGTTGGTCTCGCCGACCATCGTGATGATGTAGATGATGAAGGAGACCGGCAGCAGGATGATGTACCAGCGGTCGTGCTGTTGTTCAACGATCGTCGACGTGGACATCGACCCGGAGTAGAGGAACACCGAGGCGAACGCGGCGCCCATCGCGATCTCGTAGGAGATCATCTGGGCGCAGGAGCGCAGACCGCCGAGCAGCGGGTAGGTGGAGCCGGAGCTCCAGCCCGCGAGCACGATGCCGTAGATGCCGACCGAGGCGACCGCGAGGATGTAGAGCATCGCGATCGGGAGGTCGGTGAGCTGCATCGTGGTGCGGTGGCCGAAGATCGAGACCTCGTTGTCGGCGGGCCCGAAGGGGATCACCGCGATCGCCATGAAGGCCGGGATGGCCGCGATGATCGGCGCGAGGATGTAGATCAGCTTGTCCGCGCGCTTGACGATCAGGTCTTCCTTGAGCATCAGCTTCACGCCGTCGGCGAGCGACTGGAGCATGCCCCAGGGGCCGTGCCGGTTGGGGCCGATGCGCAGCTGCATCCAGGCGACGACCTTGCGTTCCCAGACGATCGAGAACAGCACGGTGATCATCAGGAACGCGAAGCAGAACACCGCTTTGACGACGACCAGCCACCAGGGGTCGCGGCCGAACATCGAGAGGTCTTCGGCAGCGAGGTACGGGTACGGGCTCATGCCTCCACCTCCTTGGGGGCCTCGCCCGCGAGCGTGGCCGGGCCGATGCGGACGAGTGCGCCGGGCAGCGCCCCGGTGTCGGAGGCGACGCCCCCGCCGGTGGAGTTCAGCGGGAGCCAGACCACCCGGTCGGGCATCTCGGTGATCCGCAGCGGGAGTTCGACGGTTCCGGCGCCACCGGTCACGGCGAGCGCGTCGCCGTCCTTGACGCCCGCCTCGGCGGCCGTGGCGGCCGACACGCGCGCGTGGGCGGCGTGCCGGGTGCCGGCGAGCGCTTCGTCGCCCTCCTGGAGCGCGCCCTGGTCGAGCAGCAGCCGGTGCCCGGCGAGCACGGCCTCCTCGGCGGCCGGCCGGGGCAGCACGCCCGCGGTCTCCAGCGGATCGCTGGCCCGCGGCCCGTCCCACGGCCCGAGCCGGTCCAACTCCGCGCGCGTGGTGCGCAGATCGGGCAGACCCAGGTGTACGTCCATGGCGTCGGCCAGCATGTGCAGCACGCGCGCGTCGGTCGGGGCGAGGGTGCGGGTCATCTGGTCGGGCTTGAGCGCGGCGTCGAAGAAGCGGACCCGGCCCTCCCAGTTGAGGAAGGCGCCCGCCTTCTCGGCGACCGCCGCGACCGGGAGGACGACATCCGCGTGTTCGGTGACCTCGCTGGGCCGCAGTTCGAGCGACACCAGGAAGCCGACTTCGTGCAGTGCCGCACGCGCGCGTGCCGGGTCGGACAGGTCGCCCGGCTCCACACCCGCGACCAGCAGCGCCCGGAGTTCACCCCCGGCGGCGGCCTCGACGATCTGGCCGGCGTCGCGGCCGTAGCGGTGCGGGAGTTCGGCGACGCCCCAGGCGACGGCGACCTCCTCACGCGCGCGCGGGTCGGTGGCCGGACGCCCGCCCGGCAGCAGCGACGGCAGCGCACCCGCCTCGATCGCACCCCGTTCCCCGGCCCGGCGCGGAATCCACACCAGCCGCGACCCGGTCGCGAACGCGGCCCGTACGGCGGCGGTGAGGCCCCCGGCGACAGCGGCCAGCCGCTCGCCGACGACGATCACCGCGCCCTCGGTGCGCAGTGCCTCGGAGGCAGTGGCGCCGTCATCCTCAAGACCGACGCCACTCGCGAGCGCGTCCAGCCACTCGGTCTCGGTTCCGGGAGCGGCCGGCAGCAGGATGCCGCCCGCCTTCTCCAGTCCGCGCGTGGCGTGGGTGGCGAGCGAGAACACCCGCTGCCCGTGCTTGCGCGAGGCCTTGCGCAGCCGCAGGAAGACGCCGGGCGCCTCCTCCTCGGACTCGAACCCGACCAGCAGGACGGCGGGCGCCTTCTCCAGGGAGGTGTACGTGACGCCGTTGCCGTCGAGGTCCCGGCCGCGGCCCGCGACCCGGGCGGCCAGGAAGTCGGCCTCCTCGCTGCTGTGCACGCGCGCGCGGAAGTCGATGTCGTTGGTGTCGAGGGCCACGCGCGCGAACTTGCTGTACGCGTAGGCGTCCTCGATGGTGAGGCGGCCGCCGGTCAGAACGCCGGCCCGGCCGCGCGCCGCCGACAGGCCCTGGGCGGCGGCCTCCAGGGCCTCCGGCCAGGACGCGGGCTCCAGGACACCGTCCGCGTTGCGCACCAGGGGCGTCTGGAGCCGGTCGCGCTGCTGCGCGTACCGGAAGCCGAAGCGCCCCTTGTCGCAGACCCACTCCTCGTTGACCTCGGGGTCCACGGCGGCCAGGCGCCGCATGACCTTGCCGCGCCGGTGGTCGGTGCGGGTCGCGCAGCCCCCGGCGCAGTGCTCGCACACCGACGGCGTGGAGACCAGGTCGAAGGGGCGGGAGCGGAATCGGTACGCCGCCGAGGTCAGCGCGCCCACCGGGCAGATCTGGATGGTGTTCCCGGAGAAGTACGACTCGAAGGGGTCGCCCTCACCGGTGCCGATCTGCTGGAGCGCGCCCCGCTCGACCATCTCGATCATCGGGTCGCCCGCGATCTGGTTGGAGAAGCGGGTGCAGCGCGCGCACAGCACGCACCGCTCGCGGTCCAGGAGCACCTGGGTGGAGATCGGGACGGGCTTCTCGTAGGTCCGCTTGCGGCCCTCGAAGCGGGACTCGGCGTTGCCGTGGGACATCGCCTGGTTCTGCAGGGGGCACTCGCCGCCCTTGTCGCAGACCGGGCAGTCCAGCGGGTGGTTGATGAGGAGCAGCTCCATCACGCCGTGCTGCGACTTCTCCGCGACCGGCGAGGTGAGCTGGGTCTTGACGACCATGCCGTCCGTGCACGTGATCGTGCAGGACGCCATCGGTTTGCGCTGGCCCTCGACCTCGACGATGCACTGGCGGCAGGCGCCGACCGGGTCGAGGAGGGGATGGTCGCAGAACCGGGGTACCTCGATGCCGAGTTGCTCGGCGGCGCGGATGACCAGGGTGCCCTTGGGCACGCTGATCTCGGCGCCGTCGATCGTCAGCGAGACGAGATCCTCGGGCGGGACCGCCGCTTCGCCCCCTCCGGAGGGGGCGTTCGTGGTCACCGTCATGCGTTCACCTCCGTGCGGTCGGCCCAGGCCGTGGACTTGGCCGGGTCGAAGGGACAGCCCCGGCCCGTGATGTGCTGCTCGTACTCCTCGCGGAAGTACTTGAGCGAGGAGAAGATCGGCGAGGCGGCGCCGTCGCCGAGGGCGCAGAAGGACTTGCCGTTGATGTTGTCGGCGATGTCGTTCAGCTTGTCGAGGTCGGACATGGAGCCCTTGCCGGCCTCGATGTCGCGCAGCAACTGCACGAGCCAGTACGTCCCTTCGCGGCACGGTGTGCACTTGCCGCAGGACTCGTGGGCGTAGAACTCGGTCCAGCGGGTGACGGCACGCACGACGCAGGTCGTCTCGTCGAAACACTGCAGAGCCTTGGTGCCGAGCATGGAACCCGCGGCGCCGACTCCTTCGTAGTCAAGAGGGACGTCGAGGTGCTCGTCGGTGAACATCGGCGTGGAAGACCCGCCCGGCGTCCAGAACTTGAGGCGATGTCCGGCCCGGATCCCGCCGCTCATGTCGAGCAGCTGACGGAGTGTGATGCCGAGCGGTGCCTCGTACTGGCCGGGACTGGTGACATGGCCGCTGAGCGAGTAGAGCGTGAAGCCTGGGGACTTCTCGCTGCCCATCGACCTGAACCATTCCTTGCCTTTTTGCAGAATGGCGGGAACTGACGCGATCGACTCGACGTTATTCACAACAGTCGGGCACGCATAGAGGCCCGCGACCGCAGGGAAAGGGGGACGGAGCCGCGGTTGACCACGGCGGCCTTCGAGCGAGTCGAGCAGGGCGGTCTCCTCACCGCAGATGTACGCGCCAGCGCCCGCGTGCACGGTGAGCTGGAGGTCGAGCCCGCTGCCCAGGATGTTCTCGCCGAGGTAGCCCGCGTCGTACGCCTCGCGTACGGCCTCGTGCAACCGCCGCAGAACGGGGACGACTTCACCACGCAGATAGATGAAGGCATGCGACGACCTGATGGCATAACACGCGATGACAATGCCCTCGATGAGGCTATGCGGGTTGGCGAACAGGAGCGGGATGTCCTTACACGTCCCGGGCTCCGACTCGTCGGCGTTGACAACTAGATAGTGCGGTTTTCCATCCCCTTGGGGAATGAATTGCCATTTCATTCCGGTGGGGAAGCCGGCGCCACCGCGACCGCGCAGACCGGAGTCCTTCACATACGCGATGAGGTCGTCCGGCGACATGGCGAGCGCCTTGCGGAGCCCCTCGTATCCCTCGTGCCTCCGGTACGTGTCCAGAGTCCAGGACTCGTCCTCGTCCCAGAAGGCCGACAGCACGGGTGCGAGCAGCTTCTCGGGGCTGTGGTCTTTCAGTTCGGGTGCCAAGGTCATCACTCCCCCTCCTCGGCGACAGGCCCCGCCGGGTGGGCGGGGTCGGAGGCCGACGTGTCCTGCGGCGCATCGTGCGAACTGAGGTGCTCGGTCGTCGGCGACGTGTCCTGCGGCGCACCGGAGCCCCGCGGATGGACCACGCGCGCGGGTGCGGTCTCTCCCCTGGCCAGGCGGAGGCCCACCAGTGATGCGGGTCCCGCACCGCCGCTCGCCTCGACGGCCCCTGGCCGCTCGTCGGGGAAGCCGGCGAGGATCCGCGCGGTCTCCTTGAAGGTGCACATCGGCGCCCCGCGCGTGGGCTCCACCGGAGCGCCCGAGCGCAGGTCGTCGACGAGGCGCCGGGCGCTGGCGGGGGTCTGGTTGTCGAAGAACTCCCAGTTGACCATCACGACGGGCGCGAAGTCGCAGGCCGCGTTGCACTCGATGTGCTCCAGGGTGACCTTGCCGTCGTCGGTGGTCTCACCGTTGCCGACGCCCAGGTGCTCCTGGAGGGACTCGAAGATCGCGTCGCCGCCCATCACCGCACACAGGGTGTTGGTGCAGACCCCGACCTGGTAGTCGCCGCTCGGCCGGCGCCGGTACATGGAGTAGAAGGTCGCCACGGCGGCGACCTCGGCCGTCGTCAGGTCGAGCAGGTTCGCGCAGAACTGCTGCCCTGTGCGCGTGACATGACCCTCCTCCGCCTGCACGAGATGCAGCAACGGCAGGAGGGCCGAGCGGGAGTCCGGGTAGCGGGCGATGATCTCCCGCCCGTCGGCCTCCAGCCGGGCCCGGACGTCGTCCGGGTAGGCGGGCGCGGGCAGTTGGGGCATGCCCAGACTGACGCCCTGCTCCGAAGAACTGGTGGTCACCGGTCGACGCCTCCCATCACGGGGTCGATGGACGCGACGGCGACGATGACGTCGGCGACCTGGCCGCCCTCGCACATCGCCGCCATGGCCTGAAGGTTGGTGAAGGACGGGTCCCTGAAGTGGACCCGGTAGGGGCGGGTGCCTCCGTCGGACACGGCGTGCACCCCGAGTTCGCCCTTGGGCGACTCGACCGCCGCGTACGCCTGTCCCGGCGGCACGCGGAAGCCTTCGGTCACCAGCTTGAAGTGGTGGATCAGGGCCTCCATGGAGGTGCCCATGATCTGCTTGATGTGGTCGAGCGAGTTGCCCAACCCGTCCGGCCCGAGCGCGAGTTGGGCGGGCCAGGCGATCTTCTTGTCGGCGACCATGACCGGGCCGGGCTGCAGCCGGTCCAGGCACTGCTCGACGATCCTGAGCGACTGGCGCATCTCCTCAAGACGGATGAGGAAGCGGCCGTAGGAGTCGCAGGTGTCGGCGGTCGGGATGTCGAAGTCGTACGTCTCGTAGTCGCAGTACGGCTGCGCCTTGCGCAGGTCGTGCGGCAGGCCGGTGGAGCGCAGGATCGGGCCGGTGGCGCCGAGGGCCATGCAGCCGGCCAGGTCGAGGTAACCGACGTCCTGCATACGGGCCTTGAAGATGGGGTTCCCGGTGGCGAGCTTGTCGTACTCGGGGAGGTTCTTCTTCATCTTCTTCACGAACTCGCGGATCTGGTCCACCGCGCCGGGCGGCAGGTCCTGGGCGAGTCCGCCGGGGCGGATGTACGCGTGGTTCATCCGCAGGCCCGTGATGAGCTCGTAGATGTCGAGAATCATTTCACGATCGCGGAATCCGTAGATCATGATCGTGGTGGCGCCGAGCTCCATACCGCCGGTGGCGATGCACACCAGGTGGGAGGACATCCGGTTCAGCTCCATCAGGAGCACCCGGATGATCTTCGCCCGCTCGGTGATCTGGTCCTCGACTCCGAGGAGTTTCTCGACGGCGAGACAGTAGGCGGTCTCGTTGAAGAAGGACGTCAGATAGTCCATGCGCGTCACGAACGTGGTGCCCTGCGTCCACGTGCGGTACTCGAGGTTCTTCTCGATCCCGGTGTGCAGGTAGCCGATGCCGCAGCGGGCCTCGGTGACCGTCTCGCCGTCGATCTCCAGGATCAGGCGGAGCACTCCGTGCGTGGAGGGGTGCTGGGGCCCCATGTTGACGACGATGCGCTCGTCGTCGGCCTTGGCCGCGGACTGGACGACCTCGTCCCAGTCGCCACCGGTGACCGTATATACGGTGCCCTCGGTGGTCTCGCGCGCCGAAGCGGCGGAGGCGGATGCTGACTGCGTGCTCACGAGTACGACCTCCGCTGGTCCGGAGCCGGGATCTGGGCGCCCTTGTACTCGACGGCGATGCCGCCGAGGGGGTAGTCCTTGCGCTGCGGGTGGCCCTGCCAGTCGTCCGGCATCATGATCCGCGTCAGGGCCGGGTGACCGTCGAAGACGATCCCGAAGAAGTCGTACGTCTCGCGCTCGTGCCAGTCGTTGGTCGGATAGACCGGGACCAGGGACGGGATGTGCGGATCGCTGTCCGGGGCGCTGACTTCGAGGCGGATCAGCCGGTTGTGGGTGATCGAGCGCAGGTGGTAGACGGCGTGCAGCTCGCGGCCCTTGTCGTGCAGGTAGTGGACCGCGCTGACGCCGGTGCAGAGTTCGAAGCGCAGGGCCGGGTCGTCGCGCAGGGTCTGGGCGACGCGGACCAGGTGCTCGCGTTCGACGTGGAAGGTGAGTTCGTCGCGGTCGACGACCGTCTTCTCGATCGCGTTGCCGGGCAGCAGGCCCTGTTCCTCCAGAGCGCCCTCCAGCTCGTCGGCGACCTCGTCGAACCAGCCGCCGTAGGGCCGGCTCGCCTCGCCCGGCAGGCGGACCGAGCGGACCAGGCCGCCGTAACCGGAGGTGTCGCCACCGTTGTTGGCGCCGAACATGCCGCGCTGGACGCGGATCTCCTCGCCCTCGCCGCGCGGGCCGGGGAGGTTGGAGGCGCCCGGATCCTGCTCCGGGTCGGCTCCGTTGGTGCCGTTCGCGTCACTCACCGCAGCAGGCCCTTCATCTCGATGGTGGGCAGTGCCTTGAGCGCCGCTTCCTCCGCCTCACGGGCCGCCTCCTCGGCGTTCACGCCGAGCTTGGAGGACTGGATCTTCTGGTGGAGCTTGAGGATCGCGTCCATCAGCATCTCGGGCCGTGGCGGGCAGCCCGGGAGGTAGATGTCGACCGGGACGATGTGGTCGACGCCCTGCACGATCGCGTAGTTGTTGAACATGCCGCCCGACGAGGCGCAAACGCCCATGGAGATAACCCACTTGGGGTTCGGCATCTGGTCGTAGACCTGCCGCAGCACCGGCGCCATCTTCTGGCTGACCCGGCCCGCGACGATCATCAGGTCCGCCTGGCGGGGAGATCCGCGGAAGACCTCCATGCCGAAGCGCGCGAGGTCGTAGCGTCCGGCGCCGGTCGTCATCATCTCGATGGCGCAGCAGGCGAGTCCGAACGTGGCGGGGAAGACGGACGCCTTGCGCACCCAGCCCGCGGCCTGCTCGACGGTGGTCAGCAGGAAACCGCTCGGCAGCTTTTCTTCGAGTCCCATGGTCTAAGGCCCCTCAGTCCCATTCCAGGCCGCCGCGCCGCCATACGTACGCGTACGCGACGAAGACGGTGAGCACGAAGAGCAGCATCTCCACGAGCCCGAAAACACCCAGGGCGTCGAAGGTGACGGCCCAGGGGTAGAGGAAGACGATCTCGATGTCGAAGACGATGAAGAGCATCGCCGTCAGGTAGTACTTGATGGGGAAGCGCCCGCCGCCGGCCGGCGTGGGGGTCGGTTCGATGCCGCACTCGTACGCTTCGAGCTTGGCCCGGTTGTACCGCTTCGGACCGATCAGCGTGGCCATGACCACGGAGAAGATCGCAAAGCCTGCCCCGAGGGCTCCCAGTACGAGGATGGGCGCATACGCGTTCACCGCTCCTCGCTCCTCTCAGTCGGCACTGACTGCTGGCGATGGCATCGGGTCCGCTTCCGGCTCACGCGCCGCTCAAACCCCGTTCGTCCCAACGAAGATCGAGAACATGTGAAGCAGGTCACAAGCCCAACTGCCCCGCATCTTATGCCCGGCGCTCTGTGATCTGCGACACGGGGTATTACACAAGCTTTGTGATCTCCACCACCCGACGAAGGATCATCACGTCGGACGGGCGGCGATCTTCGCACGCGAAGCGCCCGAGTGGTCACCAGAGGTGACATTTCCGCTCGTCATCGCAGCCAGAGGGCGGCGTCTCAATATCAAGAGGCTTCCCTTGCATGCAAATTGGAGTTGGACGGGACGGCTTGATAGTGGAGGCCCGTTCACACATCAGAGGGACACGCGCGGCACGGTGTGGACGCGTGCACACGTTCACGAAGTCACCCGCTCGCGGTACCCACGCAGGACGCACGCATTCCGGTAACCGTTCCGTGACCTCCGCCACACTCATGAGAGGCGGATGAGAACGGGGCTTGGCCACCTGTCCCAACAGATGGTAAGCAGCGGGCAATTCGGGCTTACCGACGAAAGACCGTGATCACGGGCCTGATCACCCAGGTCCGCAATGTCCGTTACGGCGTCAATAAGGAACGACACACCCGGGGTTGACGGCACCCATTGAACAATTGTGGCGCAGCACACGTTTCTTGAAGGTATGGAGGAGCCCCTGATACCGGTTGGTCTCATGTCCCACACCGCTCACATACGCAGCCACCGGAAACCCCGCCGCAGCGCGACGACGAACATCGCCGTGCGGGCCGGAGTTGCCGGTGGCGTTCTCAGCATGGCGGCGGCGGGTGCAGCCACGGCCAACGCCGCCGAGACCACACAGACCATGCAACTGCCCACCCTGACGGCCGATCTGGCCACGCAGGTCGCGCAGTCCGCCGAGGCCACGCAGCAGGCCGCAGCCAACTACCAGCTGCAGGCCGAGCGTGACACGGCCGCCGCAAACGCCGCGAAGCAGGCGAAGGCGGACCTCGCGGACGCCAAGAAGAAGGCGGAGGCAAAGAAGAAGGCCCAGGAGGCCGCTCGTAAGGACGCTGCGGCCCGCGCCGCCTCGCGCAGCGCCGAGAGGACCACCCTGGCCTCTACGGCCACCACGAGCGCGTCCACGAGCACCAGCTCGTCCACGGCCACCGGTTCGGCCGCGGCCGTCGTCGCCTTCGTGAAGGCGCAGATCGGCAAGTCCTACGTCCTGGGCGCCACCGGCCCCAGCGCGTACGACTGCTCCGGACTCGTCGGAGCCGCCTTCAAGCAGGTCGGCATCAGCCTGCCGCGTGTCTCCCAGGACCAGTCGACCGCGGGAACTCAGGTGTCCCTGAGCAACCTTCAGGCCGGCGACATCCTGTACTGGGGCAGCGCGGGCAGTGCCTACCACGTGGCGGTGTACGTGGGCGACGGCATGTTCGTCGGCGCGCAGAACCCCTCCACCGGCATCGTGGAGAGGCCGCTGTCGTACGACATGCCGACCGGCGCGGTGCGGGTGCTCTGACACCCGCGCACGACGCCGTGAGCATGGGGCCGCTGCCGCTCGGGGGCAGCGGTCCCCTCGGCGTATCCTCCGGTCGCCCCGGACCCACGGGGCGTTCCCACTACCGGAGTTCGTCGCTTCCCTGAAAAACTCTCTCCTCACGTTCGGCTAACCGGTACGCCGGACGCCAAACCGGAGGAGAGCAATCCATGCCACGTGTCTTCGTCCAGGGCAGCCCCGTCGACTCCTATCCCCGCCCCGCACCCGAGGCCCGCCGCGGTTCCGTGCGGCGTGTCACCGAGGTCGGCGAAGAGGTCCTGCACCGCCCGTCCCGGGACGTCACCGAGTTCGGGCCCGACCTCGCCGCGCTCATCGACGACATGTTCCTCACCATGTACGTCGCCGACGGGGCCGGCCTCGCGGCCAACCAAGTGGGCGTGGATCTGCGCCTGTTCGTGTACGACTGCCCCGACGACGACGGTGTCCGGCATGTCGGACACATCGTCAATCCGGTCCTCGACCCGCTCGACCCGGCCGGGCGCCGGCTGCTCGACGAGGGCGAGGGCTGCCTGTCGGTGCCGGGCGCCATGATGGACGTACCGCGTCCGGACCGGGCCGTGGTGCGCGGGCTCGACAAGGACGGCGACCCGCTTGTGATCGAGGGCACGGGGTACTTCGCGCGCTGCCTCGCCCACGAGACCGACCACGTCAACGGTCAGGTGTACCTGGACCGGCTCTCCAAGCGGGACCGCAAGGAGGCGCTGCGGCAGGTGGCGGACCGGCGTGACGAGGTGTTCGCCCGCCGGGCCGCCAAGACGGCCGCGCTCAGCGGCTGATCGCGCCCGAGCCCAAAGCCCGCCCTACGGTCACGCCTTCGGCGCCACCTTGCTCAGCCCGTTGATGATGCGGTCCATCGCGTCGCCGCCCGTGGGGTCGGTGAGGTTGGCCAGCATCTTCAGGGTGAACTTCATCAGCAGAGGGTGCGTCAGGCCGCGCTGGGCCGCGATCTTCATGACCTTCGGGTTGCCGATGAGCTTCACGAAGGCGCGGCCCAGCGTGTAGTAGCCGCCGTAGGTGTCCTTGAGGACCCGCGGGTAGCGCTGCAGGGCGAGTTCACGGCTCGCCGGGGTCGGGCGGGCGTGGGCCTGGACGATGACGTCGGCGGCGATCTGGCCGGACTCCATGGCGTAGGCGATGCCCTCGCCGTTGAAGGGGTTCACCAGGCCGCCGGCGTCGCCGACCAGCAACAACCCCTTCGTGTAATGGGGTTGACGGTTGAAGGCCATCGGGAGGGCGGCGCCGCGGATCGGGCCGGTCATGTTTTCGGGGGTGTACCCCCAGTCCTCGGGCATGGACGCGCACCACGCCTTCAGGACCTCGCGCCAGTCCAACTCCTTGAAGGAGTCGGAGGTGTTGAGGACGCCGAGGCCGACGTTCGAGGTGCCGTCGCCCATACCGAAGATCCAGCCGTAGCCGGGCAGGAGGCGGTCCTCGGCGCCGCGGCGGTCCCACAGTTCCAGCCAGGACTCCAGGTAGTCGTCCTCGTGGCGGGGCGAGGTGAAGTAGGTCCGGACGGCGACGCCCATCGGGCGGTCCTCGCGGCGGTGCAGGCCCATCGCGAGGGAGAGGCGGGTGGAGTTGCCGTCGGCGGCGACCACCAGGGGCGCGTGGAAGGTGACTTCGCGTTTCTCCTCGCCGAGCTTGGCGTTGACGCCGGTGATCCGGCCGGTGCGCTCGTCGACGATCGGGGCGCCGACGTTGCAGCGCTCGTAGAGACGGGCGCCCGCCTTCTGGGCGTTGTGGGCGAGCTGTTCGTCGAAGTCGTCGCGCTTGCGGACGAGGCCGTAGTCCGGGAAGGAGGCGAGTTCCGGCCAGTCCAGCTGGAGGCGGACGCCGCCGCCGATGATGCGCAGGCCCTTGTTGCGCAGCCAGCCGGCCTCCTCGGAGATGTCGATGCCCATGGCCACGAGCTGCTTGGTGGCGCGCGGGGTGAGTCCGTCGCCGCACACCTTCTCGCGCGGGAACTCGGTCTTCTCCAGCAGGAGTACGTCGAGTCCGGACTTGGCGAGGTGGTAGGCGGTGGCGGAGCCGGCTGGCCCCGCGCCGACGACGATCACATCGGCGGTGTTTTCGGAGAGGGGCTCGGTCACGGCGGGATCTCCCCAAGTTCGAAATCTGCGTGCCGACCGGCACTGGACATGGGCAGTCTATTCAGCGCCACTGATCACCAGGCTGAAGGGCTGCCCCGTGAACCGAGCTCTCCCCGCAGTACGGCTGCGTGTCCCGACCGACGAGGACGCCGTGGCCTGGCACCGGGCCTTCGCCCACCCGGACGTCATGGAGTTCCACGGCGGGAAGGCCGCGGAGTTGTCCGTCTACGAGGAGCTCACCGCGCGCCAGCGCCGGCACGACGCGGAGCGCGGTTTCTGCCTGTGGACGATGCTCGACGCGGAGGACCGGGTCATCGGCTTCACCGGCGCCCAGCCCTGGCCGCAGGACTGGGGACCGAAGGGTGAGATCGAGATCGGCTGGCGGCTGGGGCGGGAGTTCTGGGGCCAGGGGTATGCCACGGCCGCCGCGGAGACGACCCTGGAGCGGGTGCGGGCGGCCGGGGTGCCGAGCGTGGTCGCGATGGTCCTGGCCCGCAACACCCGGTCGATCGCGGTGACCCGGCGGCTCGGCATGCACCTCGCCGAGGTCTTCACCACGCCCTCGCGCGAGGAGACGGGCCACTGCTACCGGCTCGAACTGTAACCCAGAGTAACCATCCGCTACAGAACGACACTTGACGCTTCCGGTCGGGACCGGACCGGGGTTACCCTTCCGGTACCGCTGGGGGTGACATCTGTGCGTATAACGCCCAAAACACCTGAAGTGCGCGTGCCACGGCTCGTCGGCCTGATGGCCGTGGACGCGCGCGAGACGGCCCAGTCGCGCGGGCTGTTCATCAACTCGCCGGACCGGCCCGACTTCCATCTCGCCGTCGTCGACTACGTCGTACGGCAGTATCCGCAGCCCGACGCCGAGGTGCCGCGGGACTCCGTGATCTACGTCTGGTTCGACTTCGGCGAGGGGGATGGCGGGGGCGGTATGCGCGAGCCGCGCATCCCCCGGCCGCCGAGCGGCGGAATGCAGCGCGAGCTGGACGAGCCGCCGGGTGACGCGTTCTTCGAGACGGTGATCAGGTGAGGGTGATCAGGTAAGAGGGGGCACGCAGGGGGCATTGGGGCGTCGGCCAAGGGCCGAAGAGTGGCCGGGCAGGCGCGCTCGGGCACCCCGACGCCACCCGCCCCGCGAAACCCTGCTCAAAACCCCGCCCCACAGCCGCCCTCAGCCCTGCTTGAAACCCCGGTGCAGGGCCACGATCCCGCCGCTCAGGTTGCGGTACGCGACCTTCGACCAGCCGGCCTTGCGCAGCCGCTCGGCCAGTGCGGGTTGGTCGGGCCAGGCGCGGATGGACTCGGCGAGGTAGACGTACGCGTCCGGGTTCGAGGAGACGGTCCGGGCGACCGGCGGCAGCGCGCGCATCAGGTACTCGGTGTAGACCGTGCGGAAGGGCGCCCAGGTCGGGTGCGAGAACTCGCAGATCACCACCCGGCCGCCGGGCTTGGTCACCCGGTACAGCTCGCGCAGCGCGGTGTCCGTGTCCTGCACGTTGCGCAGCCCGAAGGAGATGGTCACGGCGTCGAACGTGTCGTCCTTGAACGGCAGCTTCGTCGCGTCGCCGGCCGTGAGCGGCAGCCAGGGGTGGCGCTTCTTGCCGACCTGGAGCATGCCGAGGGAGAAGTCGCAGGGCACGACATAGGCGCCGCTGCGGGCGAAGGGGAGGGACGAGGTCGCCGTACCGGCGGCGAGGTCCAGGATCTTCTGCGCGGGGCGGGCGTCGACCGCCTTGGTGACCTCCTTGCGCCATCGGCGGTCCTGGCCGAGCGACAGCACGTCGTTGGTCAGGTCGTACCGTTCCGCCACGTCGTCGAACATCGAGGCGACTTCGTGCGGCTGCTTGTCCAGGGATGCGCGGGTCACGGGCCCATTGTGGCAGTACGGGCCGGGCATCCCGAAGGCGCCCGGCCCGCACGACCCCCGTCGAAAAGAAGCTCACGCCGTGAAGGGGAATCTCACGACGGCAGCAGTCTGGGTTTCTTCTTCGCCGCCACGTCCTCCACCCAGCCGCAGAGCACGATGAACACGGCGATCAGGATCCAGCCGATGCCGAACATGA
The DNA here is from genome assembly GCF_033335955.1 of Streptomyces sp. N50. Taxonomy (GTDB): domain Bacteria; phylum Actinomycetota; class Actinomycetes; order Streptomycetales; family Streptomycetaceae; genus Streptomyces. Next base: position 5,365,139 of record NZ_CP137549.1, on the reverse strand, counting down.
ACCACTGGCTCCCCAGCGGCAGCCACTTCTCGAAGGCGGGCACCTTCCAGAACTGGTCGGTCAGCGGCACCGCGAGCACCAGCGCGATCTCGTGCCAGAGATAGATCGTCACGGCCCGCGCGTTGAAGATCGTGACGATCCGGTCGAGCCGCTTGAACCGGGTCAGCCAGGCGAAGTCGATGTTGAAGTAGGCCTTGGCCCACATCAGCAGCATGACGTAACCGGCCGACCAGTACGTCTGGGCGAGCGGGCTCTCGTCCAGGTCGTAGGTGCCGCCGGCCTCCGCCTGGTGCGTGAAGGCGTACCAGCCGCCGAAGGCGATCGCGGCGACCGACAAGGTGACCACCAGGAACGGCTTCAGCTTCTGGAGCACGCCGTCGCGGTGCGCGAAGCCGAGGATCCAGCAGAAGAGGTACGTCGACAGGTCCCAGAGCGCGTTGCCGAAGCGGTTGTCCGGCCCCGCCCACACGAACTTGAGGATCACGATCGGCACAAGTGTCAGCAGCAGCACGGGAATCGGTGCCTTGCGGAAGATCCACAGCAGCACCGGCGACAGCATCACGAACCACAGATACGTCCGCAGATACCAGAGGATCTCCCAGGCCTGCATGCCCCACGCGTTGCCCGGCGGATCACCGACGGGCACGATCCAGAAGACGATCTGCCAGCCCGGCATCCAGTCGTGGATCATCATCGCCACGAGCACGAAGAAGCCCCAGAACCAGAACGGCGGCAGCAGCCTCCGCATCCGGCTCTTGACCACCTTGAACGCGGGCCGCTCCAGCGACTTCGCCATCAGCGTCCCGGCCAGCCCGAACATGATCCCCATCGAGGGGAACACCATCCCGCACCAGGCCCACCCGAAGGTGTGGTAGGTCACGACCCGGACCAGCGCGACGGCCCGCAGCGTGTCGAAGTACCGGTCCCGGCCCGCCTTTTGGGGCGCGGACGCGGACGCGGGCTTCTCGACAACCTCTTCTACGGCCTTCTCGGCCACCGGCTCCCGAACGGGCGCCGGGTCCGACTCCGGCTCCGACTCCGGTTCCACGACAGGAAGAGGCGCCGTGGCATACACCGGCTGCCCGTAGTCGACGTACTGCGGAGGCTGTGGCTGTGACTGCTGTTGATACGGGTACGGCGACTGCTGCGGCTGGCTGTACCCGTCGTACCCGTAGGGCTGTTGGGGATACTGGGGCTGTTGCGGCTGCCCGTAGCCACCCCCGTACCCCTGCTGTTGCTGCTCCCAGCTCATCAGCTCGCCCCCGCCGGTGTGCCGACCTCGCCGGTGCGCTTGAGTTTCTGCCAGCGCAGCCGGCCGCCGGTCAGGGCGGTGATGCTGGAGTGGATGAGGACCAGGTACATCATCTGGCGGTAGGCCAGTTGCTGGAGCGGCATCATCAGCAGATAGCGGTACTTCTCCCGGTCCAGCCTGAACGCGTAGGCCGCGCACAGGAGTTGGATGCCGAGCACCGCGAACCACATCGCGAGGGACGCCCAGAAGTCGACGAAGATCATCGAGTAGACGGTGAAGACGTCGATCAGCGGGGCGAAGACCGGCGTGATGATCTGGAAGATCACCACCAAAGGCATGCCGACCCGGCCGAAGCGGCCCGAAGGACCCTTGTCCGTAAGGGACTTGCGGTGCTTCCACAGCGCCTGCATGGTGCCGTAGGACCAGCGGTAGCGCTGCGACCAGAGCTGCTTGAGGGAGGCCGGGGCCTCGGTCCAGGCCTTGGCGTGCTCCTGGTAGACGACCCGCCAGCCCTCGCGGTGCATGGCGATGGTGATGTCCGTGTCCTCGGCGAGGGTGTCCTCGCTCATGCCGCCGACCTGGAGCACCGCCTCGCGGCGGAACGCGCCGATCGCGCCCGGGATGGTGGGCATGCAGCGCAGCAGGTCGTACATGCGGCGGTCGAGGTTGAAGCCCATCACGTACTCGATGTGCTGCCAGGCGCCGATGATCGTGTTGCGGTTGCCGACCTTGGCGTTGCCCGCGACCGCGCCGACCTCGGGGTCGGCGAAGGGCTGCACGAGGTGCCGTACGGTGTCGGGTTCGAAGACGGTGTCGCCGTCCATCATCACGACGATGTCGTAACTCGCGCTGCGCACACCGTTGTTGAGGGCGGCGGGCTTGCCCGCGTTCTCCTGGCGGATGACCCGGACGTTCGTCATGCCGAAGGAGCGGGCCGCCTCGCGGGCGATCTCGGAGGTGCCGTCCGAGGAGCCGTCGTCGACGACGATGACCTCGATCGGGTGGGTGCTCTTCGCCAGCGACTCAAGGGTGTTGGCGATGCACTCCTTCTCGTTGTACGCCGGGACGATGACGGTCACCGGGCGGGTGACGGTCGGCCCCCAGCTGAACCGGCGTTTGTTGCGCTGTCTGTAATGGCGCCGGGCGAGGATCAGCATCATCCCGAAGCGGCTCATGACGGCGATGCCGACGACGGTGAGGCCGGCCGCGAGTCCCGGCACCACCCACTCCGCGACGGTGACGGCGTAGATGAGCGCCTTGCCCTCGTAGAGGGTCATGCCGGTGGCCTCGCGGTGGGCGCCCTGGAGGACCGAGGTCCGCCGGGTGCCCGTGCCGTTGCCGTTGCCGTTGCCGTTGGCACCCCCGGTGCCGCCGGCCGCGCCCGCGCCGCCGACCGCGGAGTCGACCGGGGTCTGGCCGTTGCCCGTACCGGGTGCGGCGGACGACGCGGCGGTGGGTGCCCCGGACGGCTGGGCGCCGGCCTCGACGTTGCCGGTGCTCGTCCCGGCGGCCGCGCCCGTGCTCGTGACGGGCCGCGCGGCGGAGTTGTTCTTGGCGATGGCACCGCTCACCGTGGTGAACGTGTAGCCCTTCGCCTTCATCTTCTCGATGTACTGGGGCAGCGCCTTCATGGTCTGCGAGCGCACACCACCGGCGTCGTGGAACAGCACCGAGGAACCCGAAGTCCCGGACGGCGTCGCCCACTTGATGATCTTCGCGACGCCGGGCTGCTTCCAGTCGTCGCTGTCGGTGTCGACGAAGACGCTGGTGTAGCCGGAGGCGCCGAGCTTCTTGTAGACGGGGTAGCTGTAGTTGTCGATCGCGTCCGTCTCCGAGGAGTAGGGCGCGCGGAAGAGCGTGGTGGTGATGCCGGCCGCGCCGGCGAGCGCGAGCTGGGTCTGCTCCATCTCCCGCTTGATACGGGCGTCGCTCTGGTAGGAGAGGTCGACGTGGGTGAACGTGTGGATGCCCACCTCTTCGCCCTGCTCGACCATCTGCTTCACGATGTCCGGGTAGCGCGAGACCATCGAGCCCACCAGGAAGAACGTGCCCGGCACGTCGTACTTCTTGAGGATCTTCAGGACCGTCGGCGTGTAGGTGGGGTTCGGGCCGTCGTCGAAGGTGAGGACGATGGTCTTCTTCGGGATGGTCTGGGTGACCGGCTTGCCGTTGCGGAAGGTCAGGATCGGGCCGCCGTTGAGGACCTTGTCGGGGACCTTGCTGGCGCTCGCGCCGTCCCGGACGCGTTCGTCGCCGCCGACTTCCGCGCGCAGGTAGCCGTCGAGCAGCATCACGCAGGTGAGGCCGAGGAGAAGCAGCAGGGCGAGAATCACCCGGGGTCGCTGGAGCGCGGCGGCCTTGCCGGCCGCGCGTTCCATCCGGGTGGGGGCGCGTCGGCGCCCGCGCGAGGGAGTCGTCGTAGTCATGGCTGCGGGGGCGCTCCGGTCAGTGTGCGGTGGCTGAGGACGACGGGGCCGCACCCGTGGGGGTGCCCGAGGGGATGTCGGTCGGAGCGCCGGTCGGAACACCGGAGGGCGCTACGCCGCCTCTGCCGCCGTTGGGGCCGTAGCCACCGCCGGGAGCGGAACCGGCCTGGCCGCCGCCGAAGGGCAGCAGCGAGGAGGGGTTGATCGAGATGCCCCAGCCCATGAACGCCATGCCGAGTACGAACGCGTACCCGAGGCAGACGGTGCCCATGAGGAGGCCGATCCGGCGCAGCACCTTTGACCGGCGGCCGGAGTTGTCAACGAACACGGGACCTTCAGCGGACCCGTTGCCGGCTTTGCGGCGGCGACCCCGCGCAGAGGCGCGGTTATCGATGGCGGACTCGGATTGCATTCCCCAGACATTAGGCCGCCTTTATGTGACCAAAACTCTGATTCTCTTGTGAGCCCGCCCAGAAAAAAGGCGGAACCTGTGTCTTCCCTTAGAGAACCCAGGAAAGGCCTTATGAGCGCCCGGTGTCAGTAGTGTCCCCAATTTTCCGCTTCGCCGCCCGGGTTGACCGTTTCGTGTGCCGATACCCGTGAGTACCCTATGTTCTTTCCGACTTCGCGAGACACAGCCCCGTGTGCTTCATTTAGCCTTCGGAAACCGACTCTGTTTCCATCCTGAGACAGAAATCACCGTCCCGAGACGGAAAGGGTGCATGCTCATATGAGGAGTTTCCTGAAACCGGCGGCCGGGCTCACCTGCTTGTTTGCCCTCGCGGTCACCGGGTGCTCCTCCAGCTCCGGTGACTCGTCGGACTCGTCCTCCGGAGGGAAGCGGAGCGCTACGCCGACACCGTCGTCGACGCCTTCGTCGTCCGCCTCGTCGGGCTCGTCGGGCTCGTCGTCGACCACGGCCTACGCCCCGTACGTCAGCGTCACGACGGCCTCGGACATGGACAGTTCGGGGTCCCCCTCGACGTACAACCTCTCCTTCGCCATAGCCAAGGGCAGTACCTGTACGCCGGAGTGGAACGGTACGACCGCGATCGACAACTCGGCGGTGAAGTCCAGGATTTCGGCGCTGAAGGAGTCCGGGGCGAGTGTCCGGGTGTCCTTCGGCGGGGCGTCCGGCAAGGAGTTGGCGGAGACCTGTACGAGTGCGGCGGCGCTCGCGAAGGTCTACGGCGAGGCGCTGGACGCGGCGGGCTCCACCCAGGCCGACTTCGACATCGAGGGCGACGCGCTCACCGACTCGACGTCGGTCGCCCTGCGTTCCAAGGCGATAGCCCTGCTCCAGAAGGAACGCAGTGACCTCAAGGTCTCGTTCACGCTGCCCGTGATGCCGTCCGGGCTGGACTCCGACAGCCTGGCGCTGCTGGAGTCCGCGAACGACAACGCGGTCGAGGTCTCCACGGTGAACATCATGACGATGAACTACGGCGAGTCGTACACGGCGGACATGGGCGACTACGCGATCACGTCGGCTACGGCCACGCACACCCAGCTGAAGAAGGTGTTCGGGTTGTCGGACGCCGGGGCCTGGCAGGGGATGGCGCTCACGTCGATGATCGGGGTGAACGATGTGTCCGGGGAGACGTTCTCGCTGTCGGACGCGGCGCAGGTGCGGACGTTCGCCGAGTCGAAGAAGATCGCGTGGGTGTCGATGTGGTCGACGTTCCGGGATCAGCAGTGTGAGAGCGGGAGTTCGGACGATGACGCGGCTACGGACTGCAGTGGGGTGAGTCAGTCCGCGGGGGCGTTCGGGGAAGCGTTTGCCGGGTGACGGTGCGTTGGTGGCTGACGGTGCGTTAGTAGCTGACGGCGCGTTGTCGGCTGACGGTGCGTCGTGGCTGGTCGCGCAGTTCCCCGCGCCCCTAAAAGATGGGCGTCGGGGTGAACGGCGCTGGTCGCGGCCACGCGGCGGAGCCGCACAACGACACAGCCCCGCGCCCCTAAAAGACGAGCGTTGCCCTGAACCGTGCCGGTCGCGGCCACGCGGCGGAGCCGCACAACGACACAGCCCCGCGCACCTAAAAGACGGGCGTTGCCGTGAACCGTGCCGGTCGCGGCCACGCCGCGGAGCCGCACAACGACACAGCCCCGCGCCCCTAAAAGACGGGCGTTGCCCTGAACCGTGCCGGTCGCGGCCACGTGGCGGAGCCGTGCAATGACGCAGCCCCGCGCACCTAGGGGAAACGCGCTAGCGGCGTCTGTGAAGGAGCCGCCCTGCGCATACCGTTGCGATGCACTCGCCGGACTCGTCGAATACGGCGAGGTCGGCTCGGCCTTGGTCGGTAAGGGCTGGGGGACGTGGGCCGGGGAGGATCATCACGCCGTTCCGGTCCGCCGCGGATCGGAGTTCGGGTGAGTCGACGTGTTCCGCCAGGACAGCCGTCGCGCCCGTCTTCAGTACGGCGTGGATCCGCTCGCGTGGGCTCGGGGCGTCCGGAAGGGGGCCCTCGTGGATGCGGGCCGGGACCAGGGTGCCCGGCCAGCTCCGCACCCTCGCACCCGGAAAGCGCTCCTGGACCTCCGCCAGCGTCCCCACACCCACGACCCTGGCGCCCTCGACGGCGACGGCACCGCCCTCGTCCGCCGTGTGAATCGTCAGCACAGCAGCGCTAGTTGGCGGACAGGAGCTTCAACTCCGGGTGGGCCGTGCCGCCTTCGATGGCTGTCGACGAGATGTGGGACATCACGCGCTCGTCGACGGGGTCGTTCGCCGGGTCGTCGTGGACGACGATGTGCTCGTAGGTGGTGGTCCGCTGGGCGGGGACTCGGCCCGCCTTGCGGATGAGGTCGATGATCTCCATGCGGTTGGAGCGGTGCTTGGCTCCGGCCGAGGAGACGACGTTCTCCTCCAGCATGATCGAGCCGAGGTCGTCCGCGCCGTAGTGCAGGGAGAGTTGGCCGACCTCCTTGCCCGTGGTGAGCCAACTGCCCTGGATGTGGGCGACGTTGTCCATGAAGAGGCGGGCGATGGCGATCATGCGCAAGTATTCGAAGAGCGTGGCCTGCGTGCGGCCCTTCAGGTGGTTGTTCTCGGGCTGGTAGGTGTACGGGATGAACGCGCGGAAGCCGCCCGTGCGGTCCTGTACGTCGCGGATCATCCGCAGGTGCTCGATGCGCTCGGCGTTGGTCTCGCCGGTGCCCATGAGCATCGTCGACGTGGACTCGACGCCCAGGTTGTGCGCCGCCTCCATGATCTCCAGCCAGCGCTCGCCGGACTCCTTGAGCGGGGCGATCGCCTTGCGGGGGCGCGCGGGGAGCAGTTCGGCACCGGCGCCCGCGAAGGAGTCGAGACCGGCCGCGTGGATGCGGGTGATGGCCTCCTCGACCGACACCCCGCTGATCCGGGCCATGTGCTCGACCTCGGACGCGCCGAGGGAGTGGATGACCAGCTGGGGGTACGCGCCCTTGATCGCGGCGAAGTGCTTCTCGTAGTACTCGACGCCGAAGTCCGGGTGGTGTCCGCCCTGGAACATGATCTGCGTGCCGCCGAGTTCGACGGTCTCCGCGCACCGGCGCAGGATGTCGTCGAGGTCCCGCGTCCAGCCCTTGGCGGTGTCCTTGGGGGCGGCGTAGAACGCGCAGAACTTGCACGCCGTGACGCACACGTTCGTGTAGTTGATGTTCCGCTCGATGATGTACGTCGCGATGTGCTCCGTACCCGCGTACCGCCGCTTGCGTACGGCGTCGGCGGCGGCGCCGAGCGCGTGCAGCGGGGCGTCGCGGTAGAGGTCGAGCGCCTCTTCGGGGGTGATGCGCCCGCCCTCGGCGGCACGGTCGAGGACGGACTGAAGCTCGGCCTTCTCGGTCACCGGGAGGTCCCTTTCGTCAAGGGTTGCGGACGGGCAGCTGGTGCTGACGGACCTTGTCAGCCTACGCCAGCGGTTTTCGCACCCCGACCTCAGGCCGTGAACGCGCCGACCAGCAGCCCGAGGAAGGCACCGGCGAGCAGAAACGGCCCAAAGGGGACATCGGCCCTCCCCTTCCGGGCGAGGACACCCCCGTACAACGCCCTCAGCAGGAACCCCGCGAACGCGCCCACCATCACCGTCGGCCACCCGTACCACCCGAGGACGACACCGGCCCCCACCCCGAGCTTCACCTCACCGAGCCCCAGGCCACCGCCCCCGGAGTCGATCCGGGTCAGCCCGTAGTACCCGGCGCCGAGCGCGAGACCGCCCAGCAGAGCCGTCGTCCAGTGCCCCACGTGCTCGGGCACGAACGCGACGACCCCGAGAAGAGCGAGGGCGGCACCCGCAAGGGGAAGCCCGGCCCTGGGCGCCCCCACCGCGACGGGCGCGAGCAGCAGCCACACCGCCAGCTCGGGCCGTGTACCGGTGGCGGCGGCGAGCGCGACACACACCAGCACGACGAGGAGAGCGGTACCGACACCCCGCCGGCCGACCCGCGCGACCACCGCCCCGGCCCCCGCTCCCCACACCCCCGCGAGGGCGATCAGCAACTGGTCGTAGTCCACTCGACGTCCGTTCCGAGGCCCCGACGCCTACTTGACTTTGGACAGCCGCGCGGTCGGGGAGCCCTCGGCCGAACTGTCCGAGGCGTACTTGAGGTCGTCGCCGGTGGGGGTGAGGGTGACCGTGTGGGCGGCCTGGTTGCAGACGTCTCGGTTCGACGTCGCGCCCGCGGCCGAGGCGACGAGCTGCGTCTTCGTCACCTGCTTCAGGGTGAGTACGTCGTCGCAGACGCCGCCGAGCTGGTCGGTCTGGCGGAGGATCCCCAACTTCTGCCCCACGCCCACCTTGGCGATCGTGATCCGGAAGGTCCCGTCGGCGAGGGTGCCGCCGAGCGCGGTGCCGTCGCCCTGCCAGGTGCCGAGGTAGACGTCGGGGACGGAGGGGAGTGAGGAGCCGTCGCCGGTGCTCGGCGCGCTGGTCGCCGTGGCGGAAGAGGTCGGGATCGCGCCCGCCGACGAGTCGTTGCCCTTGTCGTCCGGCTGCAGCCAGTACAACCACACCGGCACCAGCGTCACCACCGCCAGCGCCGCGGCGACGGAGAGCACCACCGCGCAACTGACCCTGCGCCCACGCCCGTTGGTCCCCGGAGCCGCGGTGGCCGCGACGGAGACGGAGACCTTCCCCGGGTGACGACCGGAGTCCGGGGGGACGGTGTCGTAGGGGAGCGCGTCACGCGGTTCGGGTACGAACCCGGTCGGCCCCGCAGGTGACTTGGGCATCTCCGGCGCCGGTCCGAACACCCCGCCCCCGGCCCCCACGGAGGGACTGCTGAACCCGACCGGCCCCGAGGGCACCCCTTCCGCGACCCCCGCCACCTCAAGGTTCAACAGCTGTACGGCACTTCGGCTGACCTGTTCCACCAACGCCCCCGGCAGCCATCCTCCGGCCACCAGCCGAGCGGCCCCGTCCGGAGCGAGCCACCGCGCCACCTCACCCGGAGTCGGCCGCGCGGCGGGGTCCTTCGCCAGACAGGCGCTCGCCAGCTCCCGCAAGTCCCCGTCCATCGCGCCCAGTTGGGGCTCTTCGTGGACGACCTTGTAGAGGAGCGCGGCGGAGGAGTCACCGGGGAAGGGGGACTCGCCCGTGGCCGCGTACGCCAGCACGGCCCCCAAAGAGAAGACATCCGACGCCCCCGTCGCGCCCTTCCCGAGGATCTGCTCGGGCGCCATATAGCCCGGCGATCCGACGGAGACGCCGGTGGAGGTGAGGGAGGCGGTGCCGTCCGTCGCGCGGGCGATGCCGAAGTCGATGAGGAGCGGGCCGTCGAGAGTGAGAAGCACGTTGGACGGCTTCACGTCCCGGTGCACGAGCCCCAACTCGTGTACCGCCGTGAGCGCTTCGGCCAGCCCCGCGCCGAGCGCCCGTACGGTGGCCGTGGGCAGTGGCCCGCCGTCCGCGACGGCGGCGGAGAGGGAGGGCCCGGCGGCGTAGGCGGTGGCGACCCAGGGCACGGCGGCCTCGGGGTCCGCGTCCAGGACGGGGGCCGTCCAGGCGCCGCCCACCCGGCGCGCGGCGTCGACCTCGCGGCGGAAGCGGGCGCGGAACTCCTCGTCGAGCGCGAAGTGCGGATGCACGATCTTGACCGCGACCGTACGGCCGCCCGCACTGCGCCCGAGATAGACCCGGCCCATCCCACCGGAGCCGAGCCGGCCGAGCAGCCGGTAGGGCCCCACGACCGTGGGTTCGTCGTCTCCGAGCGGCTGCATGCCGTCCACCCCTCCCCCGTACGACTTCCAGCAGGGTAGTGCGCACACCCCGCCGGTGATGACGGCTGGAGCAGATCGCCTTCTGTCTTCTTCTACGGCTATTACGGCTGGAGCAGATCCACGTTCACGTCGGCCGGGAAACCGGTCGTGGGACCGACGCGGCGGGCGAACTCGGCGACGGCGGCCAACTGGTGGGCGCCGAAGCGGAAGTCGAGGGTGGTGAAGTACCGCTCCAGGACCTCCTCGTCGAAGTCCTCCCACCGGGCGGCCTGTTCGGCGACCTTGCCGACCTCTTCGAGGGAGAGGTTGCGGGATTCGAGGAAGGCCTCGTGGACCTTGCGGGTGATGACCGGTTCGCGCTCCAGGTAGTCGCGGCGGGCGGCCCACACGGCGAAGACGAACGGCAGCCCGGTCCACTCCTTCCACAGCGAGCCGAGGTCGTGCACCTCCAGGCCGAAGCGGGGCCCGTCGAGCAGGTTGGCGCGCAGGGCGGCGTCGCCGATGAGGACGGCGGCGTCGGCCTCCTGCATCATCAGGCTCAGGTCGGGCGGGCAGGTGTAGTAGTCGGGCTGGACGCCGTAGCGCTCGGCGAGGAGGAGCTGCGCGAGGCGTACGGAGGTCCGCGAGGTCGAGCCGAGCGCGACCCGGCGGCCGTCCAGCTGGTCCAGCGGGACCTGCGAGACGATCACGCAGGACATCACCGGGCCGTCGCAGCCGACGGCGATGTCGGGGAAGGCGACCAGGTCGTCCGCGTTGCGGAGGAACTCGACGAGCGTGATGGGCCCGATGTCGAGGTCGCCCTGCACCAGCTGCTCGCTGAGCTTCTCGGGGGTGTCCTTGGTCAGCTCGAAGTCGAGGAGCGTGCCTGTTCTCGCGAGCCCCCAGTACAGGGGCAGGCAGTTCAGGAACTGGATGTGGCCGACGCGCGGCCGGGTGCGAGAATTGTCCACAACGTGAGGCTAGACCTCATGCGGTACGCTCCATACTTCGGCCCCACAGTCAAGCCTTTGGCGATCTTCAAACGTCCGGGTGATGTGATCTTGGCCTCTATTGCTTTCGGCTGCCCGCGTGCTAGGCTCGCCGCAAGTTGCAGTTTGGTTTCCCTTGCAGTACAGAGCCTGCGGAGCATGTAACCGCGGGCTCTAGTCGTTTTCAGACGTATGCAGTAGTGCGGGACTTTGTTTTCACACTTAGCAGGGTTCTGGAGCAGGGCAACCCTTTGGGCCCAAGGAGGGCTTATGGCTACCGGAACCGTGAAGTGGTTCAACGCCGAAAAGGGCTTTGGCTTCATCGCCCAAGAAGGCGGAGGCCCCGACGTCTTCGTTCACTACTCCGCGATCAACGCGAGCGGCTTCCGTTCGCTGGAGGAGAACCAGCAGGTCTCCTTCGACGTGACCCAGGGTCCGAAGGGCCCGCAGGCGGAGAACGTCACCCCCGTCTGAGTCACCTGATCGCAGTCCTTCGGTCTCGGAGCCTGGTGCTTTGATCCGGAACAGATAGCAGTACCCAAGGAGCCCCGCGCCGCAAGGCAGCGGGGCTCCTGCCTTTGCCTCCGGCGGTTGGGCGGGGGGCGTGGGGTGGGGTGCGAGTGGTCTTCGGGTGCGGGTCCGGTGGGGGCTGGGCGCGCCCCGCGGCGAGCCGAAATTCACAAGTCCCGCGCCCCTGAAGGCAGAAGACGAGGCCCGGTTGTCAGTGGGGGTCGGTAAGGTCCCCGGCCATGACATCCGCTGAGGCAGACTTCGTGAGCAGTACCCGGAGCTTCTACGACGCGATCGCCGAGGACTACGCCGAGTTGTTCGCCGGGGAGCGCGCCGAGCCGCGGGACGGGGCGGTGCTGGCCGGATTCGCCGAGCTGGTGGGCCGGGGCGGGGGCGGGCGGGTGGCCGACCTCGGCTGCGGGCCGGGCCGGACGACCGCGCACCTCGCCTCCCTCGGGCTGGATGTCTTCGGGCTCGACCTGTCCGAGTCGATGCTCGCGATCGCGCGCCGCGAGAACCCGGGGCTGTGCTTCAGGCAGGGGTCGATGCTGGAACTGGACATCCCGGACGGGACGTTGGCCGCGGCCGTCTCCTGGTACTCGTCCATCCACACGCCGGTGGACCGACTCCCGTTCCTTTTCGCGGAGTTCCATCGCGTGCTGGCACCGGGCGGGTATCTGCTGCTCGCCTTTCAGGCCGGTGACCAGCCCCTCACCCTCGACCGGCCCTTCGGGCACCCGGTGACGCTGGACTTCGAGCGTCGGCGGCCGGAGGCGATGGCCGAGTTGCTGGAGGCGGCGGGGTTCAGGCTGCGGTCACGGACCGTGCGGGAGGCGGAGGAGGAACTCGGGGAGTCGTCAGCGCAGGCGTTTCTGGTCGCCCGCAAGGGCGTGGCCGGAGCTGCGGCCGCGCTCTAGGGCCCGGCGGGCGCCGATCTCGCTGGGGTACTCGCGGACCGTGAACACGGCGGCCACCGTGCCGACGCACCACGCGAAGAGTGCCGGCACGACCGGGAGCACGAGCAGCGCGGGGAGGACAAGGGCGCGGCCCAGCCCCTGTCCGCGTTGCGTCGCGTACCGCTTCTCCACCCAGGCTTCGGTAGGAGTCGGCGGATTCAGCAGCCTCTTGCGGATGTCCCGGCGCTGCTTCACCCACCCCCACACCAGGGCCACGCACGCTGCGGCCCCCTGCGTCCAGTCCCACACCATGCGCGGGATCGGGGGCAGGTGGACGCGGAACGACAGGTAGAGCCCGAGGACGACGTAGCCCATGAAGGCCATCACCACGGCCCAGAGGAGCGCACCGGAAGCACGGCGCAGCCAGTAGCGGGCGCCGCGCTTGTACCAGGTTCTGCCGAGTCCGGGCAGCTTCGGGATGTCGGAGGGGGTCATGATCCGGAAGGGTGCTCCTGCAGCCGGCGGCGGGCGCCGACCTCGCTGGGGTATTCGCGGACGGTGAGCATGGCGGCACACCAGCCGACGCCCCACGCGGCGAGCGCCGGCATGACTGGTGCCGCGATGAGTACTCCCACGCGGCCTGCGAGGGCCAGGCCCGTGGAACGACGGGTCTCGTCGCGCTTACGGCTGCGGAAACCGTCCGGGGCGGGCGGGTCCTGGAGGTCCCTGTGATGGCTCCGCCGCTGCACCACCCAACCCCAGACCGGGGCCCCGCACGAAGCGATCACCTGCGCCCAGTCCCATACCGTGCGCGCGCTCGGCGGCAGCACCGTCCGGAAGCCCCGGTAGAGGCTGATCGCGGCAAAGCACAGGAAGGCCATGACGATCAGCAGGAGTACGGCTGTGCGCACCCGCCGCAGCCAGTAGCGCGCCCCACGCTCGTACCAGGTCGTGCCGAGCCCCGGCAGGGCCGGGATCTTGACGGGTGTCCGGGAGGCGGGGACGTCAGAAGAGGCTCGTGACCCCATGCCACACGTCCTTTCCCAGTCGTTCGAAGTCCTGCCCCGTCTTGGACAGGACGTTTCCGGTGCCGTGCAGCACTCCGCCGACCACACCGTGGTCGTGGATGTCCTCACTCCAGTGCTCGTGCAGGGAGTGGTCGATGAGGCCGGTCGCTCCGATCACCACAAGGCCACCGCCCGCGGCGACCGCGAGCGTGGGAAGTTCGACGGGCAGGGCGGCCACCACGGCTGCGGTGGCCGCCGCACCGACCACCAGGCCGCCGACGTCGGCACCCCCGTCCACCGCCACGGAATGCTGCCAGGACCACCCCTTGTCGTGGTCGTCGGAAGCCTCCAGCACCCCACAGGCACCGGCCGCGGCGACATCCAGTACGGGGACCTCCTTGAGGAAGTCCGGCAGTTTGTCCAGGCTTTCGCCCGCGCGCAACGCGTCCGCGGCGTCGGCGAGTTTGACGTTCAGGGCACGGTCGTAGGGCAGTTTGGTGCTGCCGTGGTCGGCGCGGGCGATGTCCTCTTCCAGGGACTGGACCCTGGCGACTTCCAGGGACTGGACCCTGGCGACGGCGTCGGCGTAGGCGCCCTTGGCGGGAAAGTCCTTGGGGAGCGAGCGGCCGGCCTTCTGGAACGCCTTGCGTTCGGAGCGGAGTTCCTTCTTGGCCGCCCGCTCCTCGGACTTGGCGTCGTCGATCCTCGTGCGGGCCTCGGCGCCGTCGACCCGCGCGTCCTCGGCGTCGAAGGCGTACAGACCGCGCAGGTAGTCGACGACGGTGACCTTGTCGCCGGCGGTCACCTCCGCCTTGCCGGTGACCTCCGCGTACAGCGCCTGCAACTGGTCCGCCGCGGCCAGCCGCGCCTTCTGCGCCGTGTGCAGGACCTCCTTGCGCACGGTGTCGTACTCGCTCATCGCGGAGAGCGTCTTCTGCTCGTCCGCACGGGGCGGATTCGAGGTGACCGCCGGCAGCGGGACACCCTTGTCCCCCATCGAGACGCCCTTGTCCGTCGCCACGTGCTCGGCGTTCTGCAGGGCCGTCTCGCAGGTGGAGAGCGCGCCGGCGAGCGTGTCCAGGATGTCGCCCGCCTCGTGGACGAGGGCGGCGAAGGCACCGGCGGTCACGGCGTCCTCGGTGTACGTGGCACGGAAGGACTCCGCCGACTCGCCCTTCCAGCCCGCGTCGTCGACCAGGGCGTCCACAGCACGCGTCAGAGGGCTGATGACGTCGTCGAGCTTGTCCTTGGCGTTCTTGTACGTCGTGGCCATCGTGCGGAGTCCGCCGATGTCGCCGCCGACCCAGCTGTCGCCCATCAGTCCTCGCCCACCATCAGGTCGTCGAACACACCGTGGACGTCGATGTCGTGCCGGTGAAACGAGTCGCGCGCGTACGCGACCTTGTCGCCCCGGTCGTCCAGTCGGTCGGCGAAGCCGATGTGGAGGGCGACGATGAGATCGGCGACCTCCTTGATGGCGTGGTCGAGGGCGGAGTCCCCGCCGCTCACCACGGGCGGGGCCACCTGGTCGTGCAGCTTCCGATAATCCGTGGCCTGGTCGTGGAACGTCGTGGCCATCGAGGTCAGGTCACTCATGACCGCTTTGAAGTCGGCCGACATCAGCGCACCTCCCGCGCGTAGGCGGCGAGATCGGCCAACCGCCAGTTGGGGCGTCCGGGAGCCACCCGCGGATCGAGCAGCACGGTGACCCCCTGCTCGCCAACACCTTCGGCCAGCGGCCCGAGGGAGGTGGCGACCCACGGCTGGGCCTCACCGAGCGCGGTGACCAGCTTCTCCAGGGTCGTGAAGGCGAAGGCCACGGTCCCGGTCCCGGTCCCGTCGGTGGGATGCGCGAAGAGTTCGTACGCGATGTACGGCACGCGGACCGGACGGCCGTCGTCGTACGTCGTGTCGACGTACCGAGGATGGGCGGGTACGAATACGGGCGTCTCGTACGGCGGGACACCGGGCCTGGGCCCTGGTCGTCCGTCCGTCGCCGCGGGAACCCGCGACCCCGCCTCCGCGTAGTCGGCCAGACGGGAGCGGCGGGGCTGGGGCGGCCCCTGCGCGCCCGGCGGTCCGGCCTGGACGTAGTCAAGAAGGCGTGACCGGTTCGGCTCCCCCACCGCCGTCTCCTCTTCCCCGTAGGTCTTCGTGGTCCCTGTGGACGTGTTCGCGCCATCACAGTAGCCACGGGACCAACGCCCAAATCCGGCTATGTCAGCCCGGCGAGCCCGTTGCATGCGCAATGCATACGGCCGCTTGGTCCCGGCCCGGCCGTCCCTTGACCGGGTGATGACCAGGCCGGACCGGCAGCCCTACGACCGCTACAACGCCCCCGCCAGATCCAGCGCCGCCACATACCCGAACGTCATCGCCGGACCGATCGTCGAGCCCGCGCCCGCGTAGCTGTGCCCCATCACCGCCGCGCTCGCGTTCCCGGCCGCGTACAGACCGGGGATCACCGAACCGTCCGCCCGCAGCACCCGCGCCCGCGCGTCCGTCCGCAGGCCGCCTTTCGTGCCGAGGTCGCCGGGGACGATGCGGAAGGCGTAGTACGGGGCCAGCCAGAGCGGGGCCAGGCAGGAGTTGGGGAGGACGGACGGGTCCGTGTAGTAGTGGTCGTAGGCGCTGTCACCGCGCCCGAAGTCCGGGTCCTTGCCGTTCGCCGCAAGGGAGTTGAAGCGGGTGACCGTGGTCCGGAGGGCGGCCGCGGGCACGCCGATCGACGTGGCCAGCGCGTCCAGCGTCCACGCCTTGTACGCCGCGCCCGAGCTGTACCAGTCGTCGGGGAACGTGAACGTCGGCAGCACGTCCCGGAACAGGTACCGGTTGCGGTAGTTCTGGTCGACGATCAGCCAGGCCGGGATGTCGGGGGCGGCCGGGTTGCGGTCGTACATGGTGTGGACGACGTCGCTGTACGGCGCGGCCTCGTTGACGAAGCGGGAACCGGCCTGGTTGACCAACAGGCCGCCGGGGAGGGTGCGTTCGGCGAGGCAGAAGTACGGGTCGCCGGGGAGCGGGATGGCCGGGCCCCACCAGGCGTCGTCCATCAACGCCAGGGCGGCGCCCGCGCGTTGGCCCGCCTGGATGCCGTCGCCGGTGTTCTCCTTCGCGCCCACCGTCCAGTCCGTGCCGATCGGCTGGCGCTGGTATTTGGCGCGCATCGCCGCGTTGTGCTCGAAGCCGCCGGAGCCGACCACGACTCCGCGACGGGCGCGTACAAGCCCGGCGGCCCCGGCCCGCGTGACGACCGCGCCGGTGACGGCACCGCCCTCCAAGTACAGGTCGGTGAGCGGGGTGTTGAGCCACACCGGCACCTGCGCGGACTGCAGCCCCGCGCGCAGACCCGCGGCGAGGGACTGCCCCATCGTGAGCGGCTTCTGGCCGAGCAGGGCCGCCTTCGTCCCCCGGGCCAGGCACTCGGTCGCGACGGCCGCGCCCTTCACGCTCACCGCGGCCAGGTCGAGCCATTTGTAGTCGGCGCTGAAGACGACCATGCCCGAAGGGACCGCCAGGTAGGGCGGGTTGAGGTGGGCGAGTTCGGTGCCGAGGATGTTGCCGTCGAGCTGATCGGGTTCTATGGAACGGCCGTTCGGGAGGCCACCCGGCAACTCCGGGTAGTAGTCGCTGTATCCCTCCATCCAGCGGAAGCGCAGTGGGCTGTTCGCCATCACGAAGGAGATCATCGCGGGGCCGTGGGCGAGGAAGGACTGCTGGCGGTCGGCGGGGACGTCGGCGCCGACGACCGCGGAGAGGTAGGCGGCGGCCTTGGCGGGGGTGTCGGGCACCCCGGCCGCCAGGATCACCGGGTTGTTGGGGATCCAGATCCCCGCCCCCGAACGGGCCGCCGATCCCCCGAACGTCGGCGCCTTCTCCACCACCACACAGCTCAGGCCTTGCCGCGCGGCGGTCAGCGCGGCCGTCATCCCGGCCGCCCCCGCGCCGATCACGACGACGTCGTAGGTACCGAGGAGGGGAAGATCGGCGGCGCTGGCGGAGTGGTGCACCCCGGCTGCCACACCGAGCGCCGCAACCGCACCACCGGCCAACACACGTCTTCTACCGGGGAGTTGTGCCTGTCCGTCCGCGCTCGTGGTCATGGCCGCTCCAGCCCGACGGGGAATGGGCTGGGAATGTCGCGCGGGGGTCTTGGGAAGTCAATGACCAGGTCCGCACCAAATCGCCCTGAAAGGCGACTAGTTGGCGTACAGCGCCTCGATGTCCTTCGCGAACTCCTGCATGACGAACTCCCGGCGGAGCTTCATCGACGGCGTCAGATGGCCCGCCGCCTCCGTGAAGTCCACCGGCAGGATGCTGAAGCGGCGGATGGACTCGGGGCGGGAGACCAGCTTGTTGGCGTCGTCGACGGCGCGTTGCAGGACCCCGATCAACTCCTCGTCGTTGACCAGGAGTTCGGCGGGGACCGGGTGCTTGCCGTTCATCTGGCGCCAGTGGGTGACGCCTTCGAGGTCGAGGGTGATGAGGGCGGCGACGTAGGGGCGGCGGTCGCCGACGACCATGCACTGGGCCACCAGCGGGTGGGAGCGGAGCCAGTTCTCCAGCGGGGCCGGGGCCACGTTCTTGCCGCCCGCGGTGATCAGGATCTCCTTCTTGCGGCCGGTGATGGTGAGGTAGCCCTCGTCGTCGAGGCGGCCGATGTCGCCGGTCGCGAACCAGCCGTCCTGGGACGCGGGGATCACCCCGTCGCCGTGCGGATCCCAGTAGCCCCGGAAGACCTGCCCGCCGGCGAGCAGGATCTCGCCGTCCGACGCGATGCGGACCTTGGTGCCCGGCATGGGCCAACCGACCGTCCCCAGCCGGGGTTTGAGCGGCGGCGTGCAGGTGGCCGCCGCCGTCGTCTCGGTCAGGCCGTAGCCCTCGAAGATCTCGATGCCCGCGCCGGCGTAGAACGCGGCGAGGCGGCGGCCCAGCGGGGAGCCGCCGCAGATGACGTAACGGAGCTTGCCGCCGAGGGCGTTGCGGATCTTCCGGTAGACGAGCGGGTCGTAGAAGGCGCGGGCCGTCTTCAACGGGCGGGTCGGGCCCGGTCCCGTGCCGGACTGGCGGGCCTCCAGCGCCTCGCCGTAGCGGCGGGCGACGCTGGTGGCGCGGTCGAAGACCTTGCCGCGGCCGCCCTTCTCGGCCTTCGCCCGGGCGTTGTTGAAGACCTTCTCCAGCATGTACGGGATGGCCAGCAGGAAGGTCGGCTGGAAACTCGCCAGGTCGGCAAGGAGGTCCTCGGACTTGAGGCTGGCGGCGTGGCCGAGGCGGACACGGGCGCGGATGCAGGCGACGGCGACCATACGGCCGAAGACGTGGGAGTAGGGGAGGAAGAGGAGCGTGGAGGGTTCCTCGTCCGCCTTGTTCTTGAAGACGCCGTAGAGGAGTTCGATCGCGTTGTCGATCTCCGCGAGGAAGTTGCCGTGGGTGATCGCGCAGCCCTTGGGGCGGCCCGTAGTACCCGAGGTGTAGATGACGGTGGCGAGCGTGTCGGGCAGCAACACCCCACGCCGTACGGAGACTTCCTGGTCCGGGACGGTCCGGCCGAGCTCGGCCAGCCGGTCCAGGTGGCCCTTCTCGAAGACCCACATGTGCCGCAGGTCGGGCAGCCGCGGCGTCTCCGGGCCCAGCGCCGCCGCCTGCGCGACCGTCTCGGCGGCCATCGCCACCGCGCCCGAGTCCTGGAGGATCCACCGGATCTGGAAGAGGGAGGAGGTCGGGTACACCGGCACGGTCACCAGACCGGCCGCCCACGCGGCGAAGTCGAGGAGCGTCCACTCGTACGACGTCCGCGCCATGACCGCGATCCGGTCGCCCGGCGCGAGCCCCTCCGCGATCATCCCCTTGGCGACTGCCTGCACCTGCTCGGCGAACTCCGTCGCCGTCACATCACGCCAACTGCCGTCCTCGTCCTGCCTGCTGAGGACCACGTGCTCCGGCGCCGCCGCCGCGTTCTCGAACGGCAGGTCGGCGAGCGAGCCGTGGGTCGCCGGCGGCACCAGCGGCGGTACGGACACCTCCCGCACCACGCCGTCCAGCCGCCGGATCTCGGGCTCGACGAGCACGGGCGCGCCGTCGTAGTCGTAGCCGGACGGATAGACGAGGGACATGGCAGCTCCTGTGGCGTGCAGCTTGTACCGCTCTGCTGCATTAGGTACGCATGGTGCGTACCGAGGCGTTCATCCCGGCCCGCGACCGGGGTGTTACCTCGGGTTAGGTCGAAGATCGTACGGGGCCCTCGTGGGGGCTTCGTGCGGGTTCGGGGGTGGTACGGAGCCGGGCCTGTGCAACCTCGGCGGGTTCAGGGCGCTTTGTCAGCCATGCGTCAGCCCTGCGCCACCTCTGCGTCACCCATGCACCCGCCATGGACCGCCCGGCTCGCCCCACTTGGCCTTACCTGCGGTAACCTTACTGCGAAGTAAGCCGAAAAGAGCCGCCCAGGAAGCCACCCGGGAGTGGGACATGGCCAACCCCTATCCGCCCCTCACCGACACCCCCGCACTCACCCCGCTCCTTCTCCGCGGCGCCCTCCTCTCCCCCTTCAAACGGCCCCGCCCGGACGCCCGGTTCCCCCGCACCCGCCTGGTCCTGCCCGGCGTCCGCGTCGACCTGGCGAAACTGGCCGCCTACGAACGCGTCTGCGGCTTCGCCACCGGCGACGACGCCCTCCCGATCACGTATCCCCACGTCCTCGGCTTCCCCCTCGCCATGCGCCTGATGAGCTGCCGGGCCTTCCCGCTCCCCCTCCTCGGCCTGGTCCACACGTCGGTGGAGATCACCCGACATGCGGCGGTACCGGCCACAGGGGACCACGAACTCACCGTCTATGTCGAAGAGTTGACCCCGCACCGGCGTGGCACGGAGGCGACGGTCACGACGGAGATGCGGGTCGGGGGCGAGGGCGTCGGCGGGGGCGGCGGCAAGGTCGTATGGGAATCGCGGAGCACGTATCTCGCCCGGCACCAGCGCGCCGACACACCCGCGCACGTGCCCGAAGTCCCAGGCGCGCAGGCCTCGTTGCCCACGATCGCCGAGTGGCGCCTCGCCGAGGACGTGGGCCGGCGCTACGGCTCCGCGTCCGGCGACCGCAACCCCATCCACCTCTCCCCGCTCACCGCCCGCCTCTTCGGCTTCCCGCGCGCGATCGCCCACGGCATGTGGACGGCGGCCCGGTGCCTGGCGGCGCACGGGACACCCGAAGCCGCTTATGTGCGGGCCGAGTTCAGGGCGCCGGTGCTGTTGCCGGGGGTGGTGGAGTACGCGGCGGAGGGCGGCCGTTTCCAGCTCCGGAGCGGGGAGCGCACGCATGTGGAGGGGCTCGTCCGACCGCTCCCGTTATGAGCCGCCGGCCTTCATGCGCCGATGCACGCTACGGCCATGAGCCGATGAGCGCTACGGCGTCCACGGCCGCCCCTCCATCAACTGCCCCAGCCCCGCCCACGCGAAGTTCATCAGCGTCGCGGCCGCCTGCTTGGCGGTGACGCCCGGGGTCGCGTTCGACCAGGCCGCCAGGGACTCGGCGGCGCCGACCAGCGCCTCGGCCAGACCGGCGACCTCTCGCTCGGGGAGGTCCGGGTCGCGATGCGCCTCGCGGGCGGCGGCCGCGATCAACTCGGTGACGAACGCGACGAGTTCGGCGCGCATCGCCGCCACCTCGGCCGCGAAGGGCTCGCCGTGGGTGCGGGACTGGAGGTGCAACACGGCCCAGCCGTCCGGGTGTTGGGCGGTGTGCGTGAAGAACGCCCGCAGCCCGTCCCAGAGTTGGCGGTCGGCGGGCGACCCGGTGTCCACACCGGCCCGTACCGCCTCGGTGAGCGCCTGGCCCTCGCGCCGGATGCACGCGGTGAACAGGTCTTCCTTCGAGTTCAGGTAGAGATACACCAACGGCTTGGACACGCCCGCGAGTTCGGCTATCTCGTCCATCGACGCGGCCATGTACCCGCGCTGCCCGAAGGTCTGCACGGCGGCGTCGAGCATCTGCTGCTCACGGACCGCCCGCGGCATGCGTTTGGTCTTCACGGCACCCATGGGGGCAAGGGTAGTTGGACCCAGGTGTCAGGAAGTCTGGCCCTGCGGGTGGGAGGCCGGCTGGGCGGCCGGCTGGGCGGCGTCCACCGTCTCGTCCTCCTGGCTGCGGTTGGCGTCCAGGTTGGCCTTCATCCGGTCGACCCGCTCGACGATCTGCACCGAGGCCCGGTCCCGCACCCCGCGCAGCACCACGAAGCTGATCGGCGCCGAGATCACCAGCGCCAGCAGCACGATCCACATGCCGTTGGACTCGCCGAAGCCGCGCGGGAAGACGCCGAGGTAGACGAGGCCCCAGACGACGCCGAGGCAGCCCGCGAAGACTCCGAGGCGCCACAGTGTGTAGCGGAACATCTCAATCCACTCTTCCGTAACGAACAGACTTAACCGAACAGTCCTACTCAGTGAAGCACGCGCCCTCACCGATCTTCGGGCGGGGTCGGCGGCTCACAGCAAGGGCAGCAACATGAAGATGTCGTCCCGGTCGTCCCCGGGGGCGACCCGGATCGCGCCGGGCACCCGCCCGACCTCCTTGTAGCCGCAGGAGCCGTAGAACCGCTCCAGGCCGTGGCCGCCCCAGCAGGTGAGGCGGATCGCCTCGATGCCGTCGATGCCGCGCGCGGCCTCCTCGGCGGCGGCGAGGAGGTCGCGGCCGTAGCCCTTGCCCTGGTGGCGGGGGTGGACCATCACCGTGTAGAGCCACAGCCAGTGCAGCATCAGGCGGTGCGTGTTGAACGCGAGGAACACGGTCGCCGCGACCGTGCCCGTCTCGTCGCGGCCGACCAGCAGCCGGGTGCGGCCCTCCGCCATGGCGACGAAGTGCCTCACCAGCTCGGGCCGTATCTCCTCCACCGTGACCGGTGCGACGAAGCCGACCGAGCCCCCCGCGTTGGAGACGCCCGCCCAGAGGGTGAGGATCTCCTCGCGCAGGGCGGGGGTTATCGCGGGGTCCAGTTCGAAAGTCAGCGTCATGTCAGAAAACCGTGTTCACACCCGCATCGGCTGCGGGGACTCGCGCCGCGCCGGGTCCGGGCCGTCGTACTCGCGGATGATCTCGTAGCGCGTGTTCCGCTCGACCGGCTGGAAACCGGCGTCGCGGATCAGGTCGAGGAGGTCGTCGCGGGTGAGCTTGTTCGGGGTGCCGTAGTTGTCGGCGTCGTGTGTGATCTTGTACTCGACGACCGAGCCGTCCATGTCGTCCGCGCCGTGCTGGAGGGCGAGTTGGGCCGTCTGGACGCCGTGCATGACCCAGAAGACCTTGACGTGCGGGACGTTGTCGAAGAGGAGACGCGACACCGCGAAGGTCTTGAGAGCCTCCGCACCCGTCGCCATCTGTGTCCGCGCCTGAAGGCGGTTGCGCACCTTCCCGTCCTTCATGTCCACGAAGTCGTGCTGGTAGCGCAGCGGGATGAAGACCTGGAAACCGCCGGTCTCGTCCTGGAGCTCGCGCAGCCGCAGCACGTGGTCCACGCGGTGGCGCGGCTCCTCGATGTGGCCGTAGAGCATGGTGCACGGGGTCTTGAGACCCTTCTCGTGCGCCAGGCGGTGGATGCGCGACCAGTCTTCCCAGTGCGTCCGGTGGTCGACGATGTGCTGGCGGACCTCCCAGTCGAAGATCTCCGCGCCGCCGCCGGTGAGGGATTCGAGGCCGGCCTCGATCAGCTCGTCGAGGATCTCGCTCGCGCTCAGCCCGGAGATCGTCTCGAAGTGGTGGATCTCGGTGGCCGTGAAGGCCTTGAGGGAGACCTCCGGGAGGGCCTTCTTCAGCTCGCTCAGCGACCGGGGGTAGTAGCGCCAGGGGAGGTTCGGGTGCAGGCCGTTGACGATGTGCAGCTCGGTGAGGTTCTCGCCCCGCATCGCCGTGGCGAGCCGGACGGCCTCCTCGATGCGCATCGTGTACGCGTCCTTCTCGCCCGGCTTGCGCTGGAACGAGCAGTAGGCGCAGGACGCGGTGCACACGTTGGTCATGTTCAGGTGGCGGTTGACGTTGAAGTGGACGACGTCGCCGTTCTTCCGCGTCCGCACCTCGTGCGCGAGTCCGCCCAGCCAGGCCAGGTCGTCCGACTCGTACAGCGCGATGCCGTCCTCGCGGGACAGCCGCTCACCGGAGCGGACCTTCTGCTCCAGCTCGCGCTTGAGCCCGACATCCATGCCCATACCTCTTCCTCAGACAGCTTGCTAAACGGTACTCCCCCACCCTTCGGGCGGGAGGTGCCCCCAAACGGCGCTTCGCGCCTACGTCTCTACGCCTCTTCGGGCAGCTCTCCGACCCGGTTCTCCCACTTCGTGGAGAGCACGATCGTCGTACGGGTGCGGGAGACGCCCTTGGTCCCGCTGAGCCGCCGGATGGTCTTCTCCAGGCCGTCCACGTCAGGTGCCCGCACCTTCAGCATGAACGAGTCCTCGCCCGCGATGAACCAGCAGTCCTCGATCTCGCCGAGGTCCTTCATGCGGCGCGCGACGTCCTCGTGGTCGGCGGCGTCGGAGAGCGAGATGCCGATCAGGGCGATGACGCCG
This sequence comes from Streptomyces sp. N50, assembly GCF_033335955.1. Classification (GTDB taxonomy): domain Bacteria; phylum Actinomycetota; class Actinomycetes; order Streptomycetales; family Streptomycetaceae; genus Streptomyces. Next base: position 5,341,339 of record NZ_CP137549.1, on the reverse strand, counting down.
AGGCCGAGGGAGGCCGAGTCGACGGTCGCGCGGTAGCCGGTGATGACACCGGCCGCCTCCAGCCGGTTGATGCGGTCGGTGACACTGGGTCCCGACAGGCCGACGAGGCGCCCCAGCTCCGCGTAGGAGGCCCGGCCGTTCTCTCTCAGGGCCTGGATGAGCTGCCTGTCCACCGCGTCCATGCGATCGATTGCCTTCCGGTGATGACGATTGATGACGATGAATAAGTGGGTGCTGTACGTCAGTCGGTGCTGTACGTCAGTCGGTGGTGCGGAAGCCGGCGCCTAGGTCGCCCTTCCAGCGCCGGTACAGATCGTGCTCGACGCCCGCCGAGTCCAGGACCCGCCCGGCGACGAAGTCCACCAGGTCCTGGATGTGGGTGGCCCCGGCGTAGAACCCGGGCGAGGCGGGCACCACGGCCGCCCCCAGGTCGTCCAGGGTCACGAGGTGCCGCAGCGTCTGCCCGTTCAACGGCGTCTCGCGTACGGCGACCACCAGCTTCCGCCGTTCCTTGAGGGTGACGCTCGCCGCCCGCTGCAACAGGTCCTTGCTCAGCCCGAGGGCGATCCCGGCGACACACGCGGTCGACGCGGGCACGACGATCATCCCCTTCGAGGGGTACGACCCCGAGGACGGCCCCGCCGCGAGGTCGCCCGCGCTCCAGTGTCGTACGGCGTCGAGGGCGGGCTGGAAGGTGCCGGGCTTGCCGTCGGCGCCGCGGGCCAGCCATTCCCGCAGGTCGTCCTGCCAGTGGGCGTCCCGGTAGGCGATCCCCGTCTCGTCGAGGAGCGTGAGCCGGGACGCGCGGGACACCACGAGGTCGACGCTCTCGCCGGCGTCGAGGAGCGCGCGCAGGACGGCAGCCGCGTATGGGGTGCCGGAAGCGCCGGACACCCCTACGATCCAAGGCGTACGCGGCGTCTCTCCTGGCTTGACTGGGTTCACGACACCGAGCCTAGCTGGCGTCGCGGGGCGGGAACCGGCCAAGGGTGCCGGGGCGTTCTTCTTGGAGGACGCGTGGACTGTGGGGGGTGCCATGTCCGGTACGGAGTTGGAGTGGTCGCAGGGCGACCGCGCGAAGGCCGCGGCCAAGCTGATGGTGGGCTGGGTCGCGCTGTTGTGGCTGCTGGAAGTGGTGGACGTGGTGTCCGGCCACGCGCTCGACAGCTTCGGAATCGTGCCGCGCGAGCCCTCCGAGCTGCTGGACATCATCCCGGCCGCGTTCATCCACTTCGGCTTCGCGCACGTCGCCGCGAACAGCGTGCCGCTGCTGGTGTTCGGTTTCCTCGCCGCGCTGGGCGGCATCCGCCGCTTCGCCGCGATCAGCGCGCTGATCATCGTCGCGGACGGCCTCGGGGTGTGGCTCATGTCCCCGGCCCACACGAACACGGCGGGCGCGTCGGGCCTGATCTTCGGCCTCTTCGGCTTCCTGCTGGTGAGCGGCTTCGCGGAACGCCGCCCGCTGGGCATCGTCGTGGGCCTGCTGATCGGCGCGGTGTGGGGCGGCTCGATCCTGTTCGGGCTCGCGCCCACACAGTCGGGGGTCAGCTGGCAGGCACACCTGATCGGGCTGGTGGCGGGGGTGGGGGCGGCGTTCGTGTTCCGGCGCCGGGCTGTCGGTCGTGGGGTGGTTCAGGCCTGACGGCGGGCTTTCGGGTCCACCGGGAGATGAGCGGTGGGGATCGTCAGCTTGCCCAGCGGGGACTCGACGGTCAGGTCGGGGCCGTAGGGGGCGGTGTCACGGCCTCGGTAGCCGTCACGACCTGGGTTCCACATCGTGACCGCGTGGCCCTGCAGGGGGTCGAGGATCACGTAATTGGCGATGCCTCGGGAGGCGTACCAGCGAGGCTTGATCTCGTAGTCGCGGCGGACGCTCTCCGGCGACACCACTTCAGCGACGAACTCGATCAGATCAGCCGGGTAGGAGCTGCGGTTCTCGGCCTCGGCCTCGGCCGGGATGACCGCGATGTCCGGGCAGAACTCGTTGGCCTCGTCGAAGGGGAACGCCACATCGCTCACCAGCGCCCACTCCGGCGGAAGCTGTCCCTCAAGGCTCGCTGACACCCTCAGGATCGTCTTCCCGTGGAACGGCCTGACCGGGTTCATCACGATGCTGCCCTCGACAATCTCCGTCAGATAGCCGGGGAACATGTCCTCCAGCTTGCTGAGCTGCGAGTGCAGGCGGTCAAGGTCCGAGACGGTCACGGTGGCCTCCCTGGGGTCCTGCCCTCGATGGTAGGCCGCACGCTACTCACACGGTCAGACCCCGAACCAGAAGATCGAGAAGCGCGCACACGAACAGGGCGATCCCGATGAACCCGTTGACGCTGAAGAACGCCCTGTTGAGCCGGGACAGGTCATGCGGCCGGACGATCGAGTGCTCGTACAGGAACGCGCCCGCGACGATCAGCAGCCCGAACCAGAAGAAGGCACCGGCGCCGGTGGCCGCGCCGTACCAGGCCAGCAGGGCGGTCGTGATCGCGTGGCAGACGCGGGCGCCCCAGATCGACGCCGGGATGCCGAAGCGCGCCGGGACCGACATGACGCCGATCTCACGATCGGTCTCGATGTCCTGGCAGGCGTAGATCAGGTCGAAGCCGCCGATCCAGATGCCGACGGCGAGACCGAGGATCACCGCGTCCCAGGACCACTCGCCGGTGATCGCCAGCCAGCCGCCGACCGGGCCCATGGCCTGGGCGAGACCGAGGATGGCCTGCGGGAAGTTCGTGAACCGCTTGCCGTACGGATAGACCACCATCGGGATCACCGCGATGGGGGCCAGGGCCAGGCAGAGGGGGTTCAGGAGCGCGGCCGAGCCCAGGAAGACGACGACGGCGACGAGCGCGCCCGTCCACGCGTGCCTCACCGACATCGCGCCGGTGACCAGTTCGCGGTGCGCGGTGCGCGGGTTACGGGCGTCGATCTCGCGGTCGATGATCCGGTTGACCGCCATCGCGAACGTCCGCAGGCCCACCATGCAGATGGTGACCAGGAGCAGCCGCCCCCAGTGGATGTTCTTGTCCATCTCGAACATCGCGGTCAGCGCGGCGATGTAGGCGAAGGGCAGGGCGAAGACGGAGTGCTCGATCATCACGAGGCGTAGGAACGCCTTGGTGCGCCCCGGCTGCGGGATCGCGGCAGACGCGCTGCTCACAGTCCGTACTCCTTCCACCGGCGGTCGACCTTCGCCGCCGTCTCCGGGTCGGACAGGACCATCTCGGGCCAGCCGCCATCCCGCGTGTAGCCCTCCTCGGGCCACTTCCTCGTCGCGTCGATCCCCGCCTTGCCGCCCCAGAACTGCTGGTAGGAGGCATGGTCGAGATGGTCGACGGGTCCTTCCACGACCGAGAGATCGCGGGCGTAGTCCGTGTTGCCGAGGGCCCGCCACGCGACCTCGTGCAGATCGTGGACGTCGCAGTCGGCGTCGACGACCACGATCAGCTTGGTCAGGGACATCATGTGCGCACCCCAGACCGCGTGCATCACCTTCTGCGCGTGCTTCGGGTACTTCTTGTCGATGGAGACGATCGCGCAGTTGTGGAATCCGCCCGCTTCGGGCAGGTGGTAGTCCACGATGTCCGGCACGATGATCTTCAGCAGGGGGAGGAAGAAGCGCTCCGTGGCGCGCCCCAGCGGTCCGTCCTCCGTCGGAGGCCGCCCTACGACGATCGACTGAAGCAACGGCCGCTTCCGCATCGTGACGCAGTCGATGGTCAGCGCCGGGAAGGGTTCCTGCGGCGTGTAGAACCCGGTGTGGTCCCCGAACGGCCCCTCCGGCAGCATCTCGCCGGGCTCCAGCCACCCCTCGATGACGACCTCGGCCTGCGCCGGCACCTGCAACGGCACGGTCTTGCAGTCGACCATCTCGATCCGCTTGCCCGCGATGAACCCGGCGAAGAGGTACTCGTCGATGTCACCGGGAAGGGGCGCGGTGGAGGCGTAGGTCACGGCGGGCGGACACCCGAAGGCGATCGCGACCGGCAGCCGCTCGCCCCGCCGGGCCGCGACCTGATAGTGGTTCCGGCTGTCCTTGTGGATCTGCCAGTGCATGCCGATCGTGCGCTTGTCGTGGCGCTGGAGCCGGTACAGCCCGAGATTGCGGATCCCGCTCTCCGGGTCCTTCGTGTGCGTGAGCCCGAGGTTGAAGAAGGACCCGCCGTCCTGCGGCCAGGTGAAGAGGGCGGGCAGCATGTCGAGGTCGACGTCATCGCCCGTGAGCACCACCTCCTGCACCGGCGCTTCCTTGACCTTCTTCGGCGGTACGTGGGTCATCGAGCCGAGCTTCCCGAAGGCGTCCCGCACGCCCACGAACCCCTGCGGCAGTTCGGGCCGCAGCAGCCCGCCGATCTTCTCGGAGATGTCGCCGTACGACTTCAGCCCGAGCGCTTTCAGCAGCCGCCGGTCGGTCCCGAAGACGTTCATGGCGAGGGGCATGCTCGATCCGCGGACGCTCTCGAAGAGGAGCGCGGGCCCACCGGCCTTCTGCACCCGGTCGACGATCTCCCCGACCTCCAGACAGGGGTCCACCTCGGCCTTGATGCGCTTGAGGTCTCCCTCGCGCTCCAGTGCCCTGAGCAGGGAGCGAAGATCGTCGTAAGCCATGTGTCCCAGTATCGCCGAGCGCTCACTGTCTCCCGACGTCCGCCCCCTGTCTTCTGCCGGGGGTCCGGGGGTTGTCCCCCGGACTAGCACAGCGGTCACCCGCTAACCTGACCCCGTCACCGGGGCCGTCTCACCCATCAGGAGAATCTCGCCGCCATGCTCAGGTATCTGCCCTTCCTGCTGGTCCTGGCCCTGTGGATCTACGCCTTCGTGGACTGCCTGAACACGCCCGAGGAGGACGTGCGCGGCATGCCGAAGCTGGCGTGGGTGTTCGTGATCCTGCTCTTCGGCGAGGTGCTGGTGGGCCCGGTCGCGTGGCTGATCGCGGGCCGGGCGCGCCGCACCGGGGCCGGGGCGACGGCCGCGCCGGGCCAGTGGATCGCGCCGGACGACAACCCCGAGTTCCTGAAGTCCCTGAACAAGGACGACCTCAAGGACGACCCGAAGGCCGAGTAGCGGTGACGTGATACGTGCAGGTTGTACGCAGGTGAGCGGCCCGGTACGGACAATGCGCCTCTGGGCCCGGACCGGCAGGAACCGGACACTTACCTCGCATGACGACTGCTCCCGCCGAATCGACCGGCACCCTCGCCCCCGAATACGGTGACAAGGTCATCGCCGTAGAGACGGCCGGTGCCGAGCCCATCCCCGACGCCGAACGCCACGGCAGCCCGCTCCAGCTCCTCTGGACCTGGGCCTCCCCGAACATCGAGTTCGCGACCGTCTACATCGGCGTGATCTCGGTCCTCTTCTTCGGCCTGAGCTTCTGGCAGGCGACCGCGGCGATCGTCCTGGGCACGGGCCTCGGCGCGATCACGCAGGGCTTCCTCTCCCTCGACGGCCCGCGCTTCGGCGTCCCGCAGATGGTGATCGGCCGCTTCTCCTTCGGCTTCCGCGGCAACATCATCCCGTCGGCGGCCAACGGCCTTGTGGCGGGCGTCGGTTGGTTCGCGGTGAACAGCGTGAGCGCGGCGTTCGCGCTCAACACGCTCACAGGTCTACGACCCCTGCCCTCGCTGTTGCTCGTGGTGGTGGCGGAAATCCTCATCGGCTTCATCGGCCACAACTTCGTGCACACCTTCGAGAAGTACGCGTTCCCGGCGCTCGCGGTGATCTTCCTGCTGGCCGGTGTGTGGACCTTCAAGGACGCGCACCTCGGCGGGGGCGGCACGGGCGGCGGTGTGGGCGGCTTCCTGCTCGCCCTCAGCGCGGCGTGGGGCTACGCGGCGGGCTGGAACCCGTACGCCACGGACTACGCGCGCTATCTCCCCCGCACGGCGAACAAGTTCAAGACGATCCTGTACCCGGCGCTGGGCCTGTTCGTGTCGGTGACGTTCGTGGCGGTGATGGGCGCGGCCTCGGCAACGCTCCTGGCCCCCAAGGACGCGACCCCGACGGCGGCCTTCACCGGCCATCTCCCGTCCTGGCTCGCCAACTTGGTCCTGCTCGCGATCATCCTCGGCGCGATCTCGGCGAACGCCCTGAACGTCTACTCCGGCGCGATCTCCCTCACGGCGCTCGGCCTGAAACTCCCCGCGTGGCTGAACCGCAGCGTCCTGGTAGTGGTCTCAGGCGTGGCCGGTACGGCGGCGGCGTGGGCGTCCCTGTCCGACGCGGGCTCGGCGTACGAGGCGTTCCTGCTGGTGATCGCGTACTGGGTGGCGCCGTGGCTGGGGGTGGTCCTGGTGGAACGCTGGTTCCAGTCCCGGGCCACGACCACAACCGCGGAGCTGGCCCCCCGCCTCACCGACCCCACCTTCACCAACTGGCCAGGCCTGGCAGCCCTGTTGATCGGCATCGGGGTCTCGGTCCCGCTCTTCTCCAACCAGGAGGACTACGTCGGCTACGTCCCGAAGCACTGGCCGTCCTTCGGCGACAGCACGCCGATCGTGGGCTTCGTGCTGAGCGCGGTGCTGTACGTGGTGTTCACCCGCCTCGCCGGACGGACCTCGGCGCCCGCGGCCGCTCAGGCCGAGGTCTGACGGTTGTAGAGCACGACGGTACGGTCCCACTCCTCACGCAGGTTCTTCTCCGTGGCGGTCTCCAGAAGGCCGCCGACGGAGAAGATCTTCGCGTCGAAGGTGAACTCCAGCCGGAGGCGGGTACGGACGCCGTCGACGGCTTCGGCCCACAGGCTGCCTTCGTGACGGATCCTGTCGGCCAGGCTGCTCGGCGTGACCCTCCAGGTCCACAGCCGGTCGGCTTTCTCGAAGGTCCCGTCCTCGGTCTCACTCAAGCCAGGGCCGAACAACTGGGCCACGGGACCGGGCAGTTGCCCCCCTCGCTGAAACCAGGCCCGCCGCACGACCCGCTCCTCGCTCTCACGCCGCCCGGCCGTCTCGTAACTCCTGTACTTCAACTCGCCCTTGTACAGGTCCTCTTCACGCCTCGGATCGAGTAACCAGGCGAAGAACTCTTCGGGAGCACCGGCCACGTCATAGGTCAGACTGAACTTCATAAACGCAAAGTATCAGCCCGACCACCCACTGTAATCACCCTTCAACGTACGCCAGAACAACCGAAGTTGACGCCTGTCATTCGGCTTGCCGTTCGGCGGTTGCCGGTGGTTCCGCGATGCCGATGAAGTTCCCGGCCATGGGGCGAATGCGTACCGACCACCCGAGCGCCGCGAGGTCGTCCGTGAGGGTCCGGGCATCATGGAAGACCTTCACGATGCGGTACTGGCTGCCGTCGTCGAGTCGGCGCAGTGCCGAGGGGGTCGGTCGGTCCGTGAGGACTTCCTCGTATGCGGCTAGGTCAGGGCCGTCGTCGATGAAGACCGCTTTCCCGCCGGGCGCGAGTGCGGTGGCGACGGTGTTCCAGAAGTCGGGCAGCCGCCTCGGAGGGACATGGGAGAGCCAGAAGGCGAAGAAAACGGTGTCGTAGCGTCGTGGCGGCCGCCAGTCGAACAGGTCGGCCTGAACGAATTCCACGGTGGGGAACGCGGTGCGCGCACGAGCAAGTGCCAACACCTCGGCTGACGCGTCGACAGCCGTCACCGACTGGGCCCGTGCGGCGAGCCCCGGGGTCCACTGGCCCGTTCCGCAGGCCAACTCCAGCACGTCCCCGGCGATCGGGAGTTCATCGACGACCGCCAGCAACCTCCGCAGGCCTTCGTACTCCGCATAGGGACGGTCGTATTCGGCCGCGCCGGCCCTGTAGTAAGCCATCTGTTCCGCCAGGAGAGCGTCGTCGTCCATGCAGCTTCCCCACATCCCGGTTCCGTCAGAGCCACGCGCTCGGCTCGCCAACGTGGTCGCCATGGACAGCGTCGGCCTTCACCTTTGGGCAAGGTCAAGAGCCGTGAGGCGCACGAATTGGGCTGGCATCTGCTCCAGGCGCCGCGCGAAGGAGACGCCCCCGATGATCCCGGACGACGATCCATCCCGCCCTCTCAAGAAGCCGACCCCTTTCCTAACCAGTCAAATCCCCCAAAGCCAGTTAGATTTACCCCCGGCTTCCAGCAACCACCCACCCAACCGCCCAACCACCTGCCTGCCCGCCCACCCACTCACCGTTGGCCGCTGAGCCGAGGCGGCGTGCTGGCGAGACGCGAGCGCGTCCCTTCACACCGGCCGGCAACGCAGTTCAGGCATGGGCATAGGTACCTGGCCCCCCATTCCTCCGGGCCACTCGCTCGCTTCTCAAACGGGCTGGAGCGGCCCTAGTCAAGGGTGGCCCGCAGGGCCATCGCCGCAGGCGACGCGACCGCAGGGAGCGCCCTTTACTCGGGCCGCGGAAGCCCGACACTGGCCAAGAAGCGAGTGGTCAGGACAGCGCCAGAACGCAGAATTCGTGACCTTCCGGATCAGTCAGACACGTCCACGGAACATCCCCCTGCCCGAGATCCAGATCGCTCGCCCCAAGCCCCTTCACCCGCTCCACCTCCGCCGCCCTGTCGTCACCGGGAGACGGCATCAGATCAAGATGGACGCGATCAGGTACGGCCTTCACCCCAGGCACGCGCAGGAACTCCAGATACGGCCCGACACCCTCGGCGGAACGCAACGAGGCCTGGCCGTCGGACACTTCAAGAACAGCCCAGTCCAACGCCTCGCCCCAGAACCGCGCCATGGCCCAAGGATCCAAGCAGTCGACGACCACCGCAGCGATCGGCCCGGTGTCCCGATAGATCTCCCGGGGTTCCAGCACACAGAACTCGTTGCCCTCCGGATCACCGAGCACGGTCCACGGCACATCCCCCTGCCCCACATCGACGGGCGCCGCGCCGAGCGACCGTAGACGCGCGACCAACTCCGCCTGGTGGGCCGTAGACGTGGTGGCGAGATCGAGGTGCAGCCGGTTCTTCGTCGACGCCTTCACTTCCGGAACCGGCACGACATCGATACCGAGACCGACCGGCTCGGGCCAGACAAGGCCGCCACCCGGGCCGATGTACGTGGTCACACCAGGGCTGAAGACACTCCAGCCGAGCGCCTCCCCCCAGAACCGCCCCACCGCCAAACCGTCAACGGCCTTGATATTCACCTGAACGGGACGCAGCGCCATGCGGCCGATCTTATGCACCCCCACACAAAGCCCACCGGACCCACGGCCATCCGTATCCCCCGAGACGGACGGACGCGGGCCCGGCCACCACCAAGTCTGGACCGCCGGATGACCAGACCGGAAGAGGATTCCAGAAATCTGCTCTAGAAATTCACTCTAGAACCGAGTTCCCAATAGGCTGCCCCGCATGAGCCCCAAGCAACAACGCGGCGAGGTCACCGCAGACCTGCTCCTCGACGCCGCGCTGCGCCTGTTCGCGGAGCAGGGCGAGCAGGGCCTGACCGTGAACGCCGTGACCAAGGCCAGCGGTGTCAGCCTCGGCAGCCTGTACCACCACTTCGGCAGCCTGGACGGCCTGGTCGACGCCCTGACGGAGCGCTGGCTGAGCCGACTACTGGGTGAGTTGATCACCGCGCTCCAGGCGACCCGCACCGCCCGCACCGGCATCCGCGCGATCGTACGGACGCATCTCGCCTTCGTCCGCGAACACCGGGACGCCGCCCTGCTGTTGCACTCCGCCAGAACCGACCAGCGGAACATGATCCAGGCCAGAGAACTCCGCGACTCCCAGGAGGCCAGACTCTCGGTGTTCGCCACCTGGGTCCAATCCCACGTGGATTCGGGCGAGTTGGCCCCGCTGTCGCCACCCCTGCTGGAGTCCCTGGTCCTGGGCCCGCTGGTCGGCGTGGTCCGCCGCTGGCTCTCCGGCATCGACGACGTCGAACTCGACCTGGACGAGGCCGCCCGCGTCCTCCCGGACCGCATCTGGCGCTCGGTCGCCGCGAACCCGAACTGAAGCAACTCTGGACAATCCAGGGCGAATTTTGACACGGTCAGGTGCCATGCCCCTCACCGCGGACCTCGCCTTCTACGCCACCCAGAGCACGTACTCCACTCCCGGCACCCTCGCCCACCGCTACGCGGCCCTCCCCCGCGACCCGACCCAACTCGCCCGCATCACCCGCGACTTGCTCATCCACCGCCTCGAAGACGGCTTCTACGACCACACCCACCCCACCGACCGCCTCCACAACGACGCCGAGACCCGCTACATCGACGACATCCTGCGGATCATCACCGAACGCAACGCCACCCCACTCACCCTGCGCCGCGAACCCGGCGACCGGTTCGTCGGAGTGTGCCGGGACTTCTCACTCCTGCACTGCTCGTTCCTGCGGCACCTCGGCATCCCGGCCCGCATCCGCTCCGGCTTCGCCGACTACTTCAACGCGCCCGGCACCGACGCCTCCCAGCTCTTCCACGGCGACCACGTCGTCACCGAGTACTGGACCGACGACCGCGGCTGGCTCCTCGCCGACTCCCAGCTCACCGATCCGACCGTCACCGCCCACTGGAACGCGGACTTCGACCCCATGGACGTACCCCGCGACCGTTTCCTCGTCGCCGGCGAGGCCTGGCAGGCCATCCGCACGGGCGGCGCCGACCCGACGACCTTCGGACTGCACCGACCGGAGGAGGGCCCGTTCTGGGGCGAACGATTCGTCGCGGGCAACATCCGCCTCGACCTCGCCGCCCTGAACAAGGTGGAGACCCTGCTCTGGGACGTCTGGAGCGAGGACGAGGGCAAGCCCGGGGAACCGTTGCCGGAGTCCTCCCGCGCGTTCTACGACCGTGTCGCCCCGGCCGTCAGCGGCGAGGTCGCCTTCGACGCCGTACGGAAACTGTTCACCGAGGACGACACCCTGCGCACCCCACCCACCGTGACCTGCTACGCACCCTTCAACGGGCCCAGCCAAGTCACCCTCCGCCAGGGCGAGTTCTAGGCCACCGTCCGCAACCCACGCACCTGAGCCGCCCCCATCCCCCGCACCACCCGATGCGCGCACACCGCCGCCAGCAACTCCCCAGCAGATCCGGGTCGTCGATCTCCAGGCCGAGCAACGACTCGATGCGTTCCAGCCGCTGGTAGAGGGACTGGCGGCCGATGTGCAGCAGGGCCGCCGTCCGCGTCGGCGAGCAGCCGTGCCGCAGATGCACTTCGAGCGTCCGCACCAGGTCGCTCGGGTGCGCCGCCTCCCACGCGAGCAGCGGCCCCAGCGCGTGCTGCACCAGCCGCGCCAACCGGTCCCGGTTCGCGTCGACGCCGCCGCGCGTCAGCTCCCGTTCCAGGGCCAGCGCTCGCGCCGAGGTCACCAACGGGCCCTCGGGGACGGCGGGTTCGGCCGCCGGGACCGTCAGCGCCAGCTCCAGCGTCGTACGGGCCGCCCGCAACGTGTCGCTCCAGCGCAGCCACCCGCTCCCGGCCTCGACCGCGTGCCCGACCGCGACCGTCAGGCCGGGGTCGGCGGCCGTACGGAACGCCTCCTGGACCGCGCGGATGGGGTCGCCCGCGACGGACCCCGGAAGCGCGAGCAGGGCCAGGACGTCGCCCGGGAACGCCGCCCGCAGCACACTCGCCCCGCCCAGCAGCCGTACCGCCCGGTCCACCGCCGTCACCTCGCGCGCGCCGTGCACGGAGACCCCGATCAGGCGGGCGCCCGGTCCGGGGTGGAAGCCGGCGAGGGCGGACCTCGCCTCGACCTCGGGCTGGTTCAGCGCGGCGCGGTCCGCCAGGTCGGCCAGAAGGGCGGCCGTGTGGTCGTCGCCCCACGGTCGTACGACGGAACGGCCGGAGAGGCCCCGGGCCACGATCGCCCGGTTGGCCGCCTCGGTGATCCGCACGAAGGGGACGACCCGGTGGAGGGCGAGCAGGGGAAGGCCCAGGCGGCGGGCCTCGTCCGTGACCTCCTCCGGCATCGTCGGGAGCGAGCGGCCGATCTCCACCGCCAGGCCGGACGCGCCCCGGGCCGCGAGCTCGCGGACGTAGCGGCGCCGGATCTCCGCGTCCGTGTCGGTGAGGCCGAAGCCGTTGGTGAGGAGGAGCTCGCCGCCGTCGAGGAAGTTCGCGCCCTCGTAGACCTCGCTGGAGTGGACCCAGCGCACGGGGCGGTCGAGCGCGGCCTCGCCCGCCAGGAGCTGGGGCTCGGCGGCGCGGACCGGGTCGAGGGCCAGGACCTCACGGAGGGTGAGTGCGGGCACGGGCACCTCCAGGGGCGCTGACAGTTCGTCCGGGTACGGGTTGCGGGGAGAGTACTTTCCGCACGTTGCCCTCGTGTTTCGGCCACAGGAGAGTGGGACCCATGAACCGCATCGATCAGGCACAGGCACGGACCTGGCTGGCCACCGCCGTCGAGGAGGCCCGCGCCGGACTCGCCGAGGGCGGCATCCCGATCGGCGCCGCGCTCTACGGCGCCGACGGCACCCTGCTGGGCCGCGGCCACAACCGGCGCGTCCAGGACGACGACCCCTCGATGCACGCGGAGACGGCCGCGTTCAAGGCCGCGGGGCGGCAGCGGTCGTACCGAGGCACCACGATGGTGACGACCCTCTCCCCCTGCTGGTACTGCTCCGGGCTGGTGCGGCAGTTCGGGATCTCGCGGGTCGTCGTCGGCGAGGCGGCGACCTTCCACGGCGGGCACGACTGGCTCGCCGAGCACGGTGTGGAGATCGTCCTCCTCGACGACCCCGAGTGCGCCTCGCTGATGCGCGACTTCATCAAGAACAACCCGGCACTCTGGAACGAGGACATCGGCAGTGGTGTGGAACGAGGACATCGTTGACTGCTCCCCTCTCCGGAGGGAGGGGATTCCTGGCTCAGGCAGCCTCCTGGAGCGGCGCTCCACGAGGTCTTGCGCCCTCGACACCAGCCGGGGCCAGACCAGCCCGGACGAGCATCACGCACGCGGAATTCTTGTCCCTGGAGGACACGAGCCCGCACGCGGTGCAGGTGTAGGTGCGTTCCGACAACGGCAGCGCGTGCTTGGCTCTCGCTCCGCACCTTCCGCAGTCCATGGTGCTGTACGCGGGGTGCACCAGTCGTACGTCCCGCCCGTGTTTGCGCCCCATCTCCAGCAGGGCCTTCTTCGTGGCGCCAATCGCAGCATCTGCTGCCTTCCGCGCCATCGAACTCTTGGCGAGGAACTTCGCTTTGAAGTCCTCCACCGCGATCACGTCATGATCGCGGACGACTTTCTTGGCCCATTTGCGACCAGTGTCCTGCCGCCGTCGAGCGATCTTCTGGTGTGCCTTCGCATGCAGCTTCCTGGCCTCGCGGTAACCCTTGGAAACCGCGTGTCCCTTCGGCCGTCTACGGCGGGACATCATCCGGTCGTACTTGGTCAATTCCGTCTTGGCTTTCCAGCCGTGTTCAGCATGAGGGAGATCATGCGCGTCACTGGTGGTGGTCGCAGTGTCCTTCACTCCCCAGTCGACACCGATCACAGCGCCGGTAACAGGAAGCGACTGGACCTCCGCGGGCACTACGAACGATGCGTACCAGTGGCCGATGCTGTCGCGATACACACGCACACTGCTGGGGTTGGAGGGCAGCGCGCGCGACCACACCACCGTCAACTCGACCCCGCCTGCGACATGCAGCCGACCGCCCTCAAGCCGAAACCCGCGCCGGGTGTAGTTCAGCGTCGGCAACGCCTCACGCTTTCTTTTGTGCTTTGGCATTCCGGCACGCTGCCTGACGGGCAACCGGTCCTTGATGTCCTTGAGCGCCTTCGCTCGAGATTTGCCGAAGTCACGAATGATCTGCTGCTGCGCCACCGAAGAGCCCTCGGCCAGCCACCGAGTGGATGCTCGGGCCTCGGTCAGCATCTTGTCCAGACTCGCCGGTCCGCACTTCTCATACTCGGCGTAGGCCTTCTTGGATCGGGCCACGCACTCGTTCCAGATCCACCGGCACCGATCCCACTCCGCCAACAACGCGGCCTGAGCGGTCGTCGACACACGCAGGCGGTAGGTGTGCCGGGCGTGTCCGGCCCCCAACCCCCCGCTTGGTGTCGTCATGACACCATTTTACCACTACTCTCTGCACTATGGATCACGAAGCACGCATCACCCTCAGACTGCCCGCCGACCTCCACACGTGGTTGGTCACCGAGGCAAAGGCCGCCCGCAGATCCCTCAACTCCGAAATCGTGTACCGCCTGGAGAGCGAGCGCGCCGCCACCAAGGCAGACGGCACATCGCCCTGAGGCCGAATCACCCTTCCCCGCCCTGCTCGGCAGGCACTCGCTCCCCCGGCCTGAAGACCGGGACGCTTCCGGAGGTTCTCGGTGACTACTCCAACCCCGCGTATTCCGACCATCGACCTGCGGCCCTGGCTGACCGGGGATGAGCAGACCCGGAAAGACATCGCCCGTACCGTCGACGACGCCCTCCAGACCGCCGGGTTCCTGCTCGTCACCGGGCACGGGGTGGAGCCGGGTCTGCGGTCCCGGATCAGGGAGGCCTCGCGTGCCTTCTTCGCTCTCCCCGTCGATGTCAAAGAGGCCTACTCCGCCAAGGTCGGCGGGCGCGGCTGGCTCGGGCCCGGGGCCGAGGCCAACGGGTACTCGGAGGGGACCGAGACCCCGCCCGACCTGAAGGAGTCGCTGACCTTCGCCACGCACCGGCCCTTCGAGGACCCGGTGATCAACACCGAGTGGTACGCGCCCAATGTGTGGCCGACGGAGATCCCGGAGCTGCGGGCGCTCTGCGAGGAGTACCTCGACCGGATGGGCGAGTTGGAGAAGCAACTGCTGTCGCTGCTCGGGGTCGCGCTCGGGCTCGAACCCGACTTCTTCTCCCGGCACATGGACCATCCGACGTACGGCTTCAACATCAACTGGTACCCGGGTGTCGAGGTCGTCGGGGAGCCGGAGCCGGGGCAGTTCCGCATCGGGCCGCACACCGACTTCGGGACCGTGACGATCCTCGACCGGCAGGCCGGGAAGGGGGGACTTCAGGTCTTCACCGACGAGGGGGGATGGGAGGACGCGCCGTTCGACGCGGAGGCGTTCACCATCAACATCGGTGATCTGATGGCCCGTTGGACCGGGGACCGGTGGCGGTCCGGGCGGCACCGCGTACTGCCGCCGCCCGCCGACGCGCCCGCCGAGGAGCTGATGTCGCTCGTCTACTTCGGCGAGTGCACCCCGGGCACGCTCGTGGAGTCCGTGCCCGCGCCGGTCGGACGGGTGGCCTACGACGCCGTCGACTCGCATGTCTATCTGCGGGAGAAGCTGGACTCGATCACCGTCGACTGAACCCGGATCACAGGACCGTACCGTTCCGACATTTTCGTAACACAACGGACACCACGCGCCCTGGTACGAAACAACTCCCCCTATTTACCCTGGTGTTGATAGACAGGTTCCGGTGCCAGGCGACCGCTCAGGGGGAGATGCGGTGGGAAGAGGGCTGCATGGACGCGGGGCGCTGTTCGAGGCACAGCCGCCCGGTCTCGCCTCGCGCCTGATCGGCCTGCGGCCGTACGAGCTGCTCACCTCGCCGTACGAACACCCGGAACCGCCCTTCGTGGTGCTCGCGGGCGCGCGCGGGCTCGGCAAGAGCATGGCGCTGGCCGAGCTGCGGAGCGCGTACCGCGGGCACACGCCGGTCGCGCTGATCGACTGCGAGGCCGACCGGCTGACCCGGCTGCCGGACGGGCGGCCCGCCGCCACCTGGTCGCCGGTGTGGCAGGCGCTGGCGACCGTCGCGGAGCAGCTGCGCGAACCCGTGGTGCACGGCGCCGGGAGCATCGACTTCCCGCGCCTGGAGGCCGGACTCCTCGCCGTCTGCGCCACCGGCTGGGGCACGCGGGACGAGGACAGCGCCCGCGAGGAGGCCCGCCGCATCCTGCTGCTGAGCGACCCGGCGCGGCGCTGGGCGGTGATCGCGCAGGGCTGGGCCGGCAAGGTCGCCTCCCGGCTGATCGCCAATCTGTCGGGTACGGGGCCGGTCGGCCAGGCCGTCATCGAGGCCACCCTGGACACCCTCTTCGACCTGGTGTGGACGCCGAACGGGCTGCTGAAGGCGGGCGCGGACTGGTACAGCGCCTACCCGGGCGCGAGCGGTGACGCCAAGCGCGGGCTGATCGAGATCGCCCGCGACTTCCGCGCCGACGGCACCTCCCGCGCCGACGCCGAACGCTGGCTGCTGCGCGCCCTGTTGGCCGACCTGAGCGACACCTACCGGCGCCGGTGGGAGCGGATGCGGCGGGTGGGGCGGCCTGTCGTGCTCGTCGACAACGTGCAGTCGGGTCCCGGTCCCGGGCTGATGAAGGCCGTCCTGAGAGAGCGCGCCGACGGCACCGGTGACCAGGTGGTCTTCTTCGCCGGTCTGCGCGGCCGCCGTCACCCCGAACTGCCGGACGCCGTACGGCATCCGCTGCCGGAGGTGGCACGCGGGAGCGGCTGGGTGCCGGGGGCCTCGCCCTCGTCCCGGGCCCTGGTGGTGACCTTGCCCGCGCTGACGCCCGAGGAGGCCCGGCGCGTCATCGCCGACGTGTGCGCCACCGACGCCGACGGCTCTACGCGTGTCGAGGTGCCGCCCCAACTGCCGTACGCCATCCACCGGTTGACGGCCGGCAGTCCGCTGGGGGCGGCGGTGCTCGGGCAGGCCGTACGGCAGAACCGGCCCGCGGGAGCCGTCAGTCCGGGCGAGCTGCTGACCGCCGGGCTGAAGCCGGACGGGGACGCGGAGCACGAACGGCGGCCCGTGTACCGGGAGTTGCTCGACCGGCTGGTGCCTCCGGGGCTCGCGGAGGAACTGGCCGTGCTCGCCACCGCGCACGACGGCGACTCGGCACGCGCCCTGGCCGAGGCCCGGCTCGGGGACAGTTTCGGGGCGGCCGGGGTGAACCGCCTGCGCACCCAGCTCACCGCCGAGGGACTCCCCCCGGCCGAGGGCTACTTCGTCGGCGACCCCTTCCTGCGCACCCTGCTCCTCCTCCGCCTCCACCTCGACGACGCCGACCACGGCCGCTGGCGCGCCGTCCACCGCTCCCTGCTCTCGCACTACGACGGCCTGCCCGGCAACCCGGACACCCCGGCCCGCGCCCGCTACCGCCTGCACCACGAACTCGCCCTGGGCGACACGGCGGACGCGGTCGCCTACCTGCGCACCACCTTCCGCACGATCACGCCGTACGCCTGGCTGGAGACGCTGCTGTTCGTCACCGCCGCGCCCTACTACCACGCGCACGATCCGCACGGCCGGGACATCGGCGCCCCCGGCGACCACCGCAAGGCCGTCGCACTCGCCCGCACGGACGCCGCGGAGGACCCACCGCCCGGCGTGGACCCGGCCCTGCATCTGACGGTACGGCGGCTGCTGCACGCGGTCTGGCAGGTGACGGATCCGCTGGTGCTGCCGGACGAGGAGGTCGCGGGGCGGATGCACTTCGACCTGGAGCAGCTGTCGAACATCTGGCCCGCGGGCAGTGAACCGCTCTGGCGGGCCGCCCAGCAGTGGCCCGAACAGGCCCTGGCCGGGCGCCCGTTGAGGGTTCCGGCCGGCGACGACCGAGACGGGGGCGGGCGATGAGAGCGTGGCCGCACGAACTTCTCCAGCGGATCCGGACGATCCCGATCTACCGCTACACGGCCCTCGTGGTCGCCGCCGCGCTGGTCTTCGGGCTGGTCCAGCTGACCCGCACCCTGCTGCACGACGACCGTTCCTGCGCGGCCGGGGTCGCCCGGCCCGAGGACAGCAGCGAGTGCGTGGGGGTGTCGACCTCGTCCTTCGACTTCGGGCAGCGTCAATTCGCCGACACCATCAGGGCGGTGGCCCGCGAGAACCGCTCGCTGAAGGCGGGCACGTACGTCACCGTCGCGCTCTTCGAACCGTTCACCGCGACCGACGCCGACACCGTGAACGACGTGCGGCACGAGCTGCAGGGCTCCTACCTCGCCCAGTACCAGGCCAACCACGACGACAACGGCGAGACCCCGTACATCCGGCTCGTGCTCGCCAACCCCGGTGCCACGGGCGCCTATTGGGAGCGGACGGTCGACCGGATAGTGACGATGACGACCTCGTCCGACCGGCTCCGCGCGGTCACCGGGATAGGGACCAGCACCGACAACAACAAGAAGGCAGTGGCGGAACTGACCCGGCTCGGCGTCCCGGTGATCGGCACCTCCATCACCGCCGACGACCTCGCCAACGGCCGGCAGGGCAAGGACCCTTACCCCGGCCTCGCCCGCGTCTCCCCCACCAACACCGACGAGGCCCGCGCCCTCGCCGCCTACGCCAAGGTGACGGCCGACCGGGCCCTGCTGGTCTACGACAAGCCCGGCGACCCGTACACCAAGACGCTCCAACAGGCCTTCGCCACCCTGCTCAAGGGCTCGCCGTACGGCTCCTGGCCGTTCACCCCGCCCGCCGACCGGAGCCAGGAAGGCAGCACGCCCAACACCTTCCGGCAGATCACCGACCTCATCTGCGACACGGACGCCAAGCTGAACACCGTGTTCTTCGCCGGACGGCACACCCAACTCCGCCAGTTCATCAACGCGTTGGGCCGCCGAGGCTGCCAGTCCCGCACCTTCACCGTGCTCACCGGCGACGAGGGCTCGTACCTCACCGGCGACAGGAAGCTCGACCGCACCGCCCTCCAGCACGGCGTCTCCGTCCGCTACACCGCCCTCGCCCACCCCGCCGCCTGGACCAACAAGCCCCCGGCGACCGGCGGTTCGGCCCAGGACACCCAGGACCTCGACAAACTCCTGGCCACCGCGAAGACCTCCCCCGCCGGCCCGATCGGCCCGGTCTCCCTCGACGACGGCCAGGCGATCATCGCCTACGACGCGATGCGCCTCGCCGTCCACGGCATCCGCGAGGCCACCCCCGACCAGCAGAAGATCCCGCCGCTGGCCGACGTCGGCCTCCAATGGCCCCAGGTGAAGGGCTCGTTGAGGGTGAACGGCGCGAGCGGCTGGATCTGCCTGGACGTCCACGGCAACCCGTACGACAAGGCCGTACCGATAGTGGAACTCACCCCGCAGGGCGGCTCCCGCTTCGTGAAGATCGCCTGGCCGGAGGACAGGCCACCCGCGAAGGACTGCCTGCCTCCGGCCTGAACGCCCTTGTCCGCTAAGGCCGTTCGCCCGCCTTGTCGACGATCGCCCGGCGCAGGACGGCGGTGTCGGCGGTGACCGTGCCCTTCTTCACGCCGGCGTTGTCCTTGGTGGCCACCTCGCGCTCGCCCAGGAACTCGTAGGTCTTCGCATCGAAGATCCACTCGTCCCGGAGCGGGTTGTAGGGATCGTTCCGGGCGATGGCGACACCGGGGCGCCCGGTGGCGTCCTTCACCCCCTCGACCGTCGTCACTCCGGGAATCCTGGCCACCGCCCGGAACAGCGCCGCGCTCTGCTTCGGCGGCACGATGGAATCGCGGAGGAGATCGCCGACCAGCACGAACATGGCCTGGTTCTTGTCGTCACCGCCGTACTTCGGGGCGGTGGTGGCCAGGTAGTCGTACATCGCGTCGGCGTCGGTCGGCAGCGTCCTCACGTGGTTGTAGAAGGACGAGACGTCCCAGCCGGCCTTGCCCGGTTTCACGTCGACCGGGACGGAGTGCGCCCCCATGCCCGCCTGCCGCACCAGCCCGACGTGCAGACCGTCCACCGACATCCACACCTCCTGCCGGTGCGGTGGATCGATCCGGGTCTTCGTCCCCTCCCCGGAGTTCGCGTACGACACCTTGCTGTCCACGTACACGAACTGGTCGTCGCGGACCGGGCCGTAGGACTTCTCGTGCTCGGCCGCCAGCGCGATGTCCTCCAGGAGCGCGACCGTCGACTTCCGGGGCGGCTTCGCGGGCGCCGGCGAGGAGCCGGACGAAGGCAGCACCACGAAGGTCACGGCCGCGGCGGTGGCGACGGCGGTCGCGGCGAGCGCGGGCCGCAGCCACTTGTTCCGCCGGGGAGCGGGCGCGCCCTCCTGGACGGCTGCGGTCTCGTGCCGGATCTCGGTCATCAGATGCTCCTTGAGGAGTCGGTGACGGCCCGGCGGAAGGTCTCTCTCGGGAAGGTCCGGGAGCTGGTTCATCGCTTTTCCTCCCTCAGGGGCCCGACCGCACTGCCGCGGTCACCTTTCATCTGTCCGCCCCCTGGGGGGAGTTCCGTACTTCTGAGATGTTTCGCGAGCTTTGCGCGCGCCCGCGAGAGGCGCGACCGTACGGTCCCCACGGGCACCCCGAGCGCCTCGGCCGCGGCCTGGTAGTCGAGCCCGGACCACACGCACAGGGCGAGCACCTCGCGCTCGGCACGCCGCAAGGTGGCCGACGCGGCGCGTACGAGGGCGAGTTCGGCGGTGTCGTCGAGGCGGGCGGCGACCTCGTCGGCGAAGTCGCGCTCGACCTCGTCACGGGGCAGCCGGGACACGGCGGCCGCGTGTCTTCGGGCGGCGCGGCGGGTGTTGCGCGTGACGTTGGTGGCGATGCCCAGCAGCCAGGGCCGCAGCGAACCGCCCTCCTCGTCGACCTTGCCGCGCAGGCGCCAGGCGTCCAGGAAGGTCAGCGACACGATGTCCTCGGCCTGCGCCCAGTCCCCCGTGAGCCGGAAGGCGTGGTTGTAGACGGAGCGTGCGTACGCGTCGAAGAGCTCGCCGAAGGCGTCGTGGTCCCCCGCGCGGATGCGTTTCCTCAACCCCAGATTCGTATCCACACCCCTCTACCTGTCCGGACGACGAAGGCCGGTTCCAGTGACCCATGTCACACGGAACCGGCCTGTGCCGTAAGGGAGTTGCGGGTTCGGGTTACGGCTTCGGGCCGCGGCTTACACGCCGGCGTAGGAGTGCTTGCCGCCGACGAAGATGTTGACGCCGTAGTAGTTGAAGATCCAGCAGCCGAAGGCGATCAGGGCCAGGTAGGCGGCCTTGCGGCCCTTCCAGCCGGCGGTGGCGCGGGCGTGCAGGTAGCAGGCGTAGGCGACCCAGGTGATGAACGCCCAGGTCTCCTTCGGGTCCCAGCCCCAGTAGCGGCCCCAGGCCGACTCGGCCCAGATCGAGCCCGCGATGATCGTGAACGTCCACAGCGGGAAGACGGCCGCGTTGACGCGGTAGGAGAACTTGTCGAGGTTCGCCGAGGCGGGCAGCCGCTCCATGACGGAGGTGGCGAAGGCGCCGGGCTTGCCGCCGTTGGCGAGCTTGTTCTCGTAACTGTCCTTGAAGAGGTAGAGCAGCGTGCCGACGGCGCCCACGTAGAAGACCGCGCCGCAGATGATCGCGGTCGAGACGTGGATGTACAGCCAGTACGAGTGGAGGGCGGGAACCAATTGATCGCTGGCGGTGTACAAGACAGTGACGGCGATGCCGAGATCGAGGAGGACCGTCGTGACCAGGAACAGGCCGAGCCAGCGCACGTTCTTCTTGAGCAGCAGCAGCGTGAGGTACACGCCGACGGCGACCGTGGAGAAGGTGATGTTGAACTCGTACATGTTGCCCCAGGGCGCCCGCTCCACGGAGGCCGCGCGGGCGAGGACGCCGCTGAGCTCCACGAGGAACGCGAGGACCGTGAGGGACACGGCGATACGGCCGTAGAGGTCGCCCTGTTCGTCCCCGCCGTGCGCGCCGGGACCGTCCGGCACGTCGCGCGAGCCGGACGCGGCCCGGACGACGACCTTCGGCCGCTCCAGCACGGTGGTGCCGCCTGCGTTCTTGACGGCGACGGCGGGCGCGCCCGCCTTCTTCGTCTCGGCACCGGTCAGCGCGGCGGCCGTACGGCCGATCTTGCTGCGGCTGCCGAAGGTCCATTCGGCGATGTACGCGAAGAAGGCCAGGGTGTAGACGGCCATCGAGGAGTAGATCAGCGTGTTGCTGAGGTTGGCCAGGTGCTCGTTGGTCGCGGCGGCCAGATTGGTCACGGAGGCGATGTCGGTTGCGGCGGCGAGAGTCACTTCTCAGCCCCTTCGGCGGGTACGGGCGGTTCGACGCCGGAGTCGGAGTCGTGGGTGTCGGCGTCGGAGGTGGGGTCGGGGGTCTTGGGGTCGTCGTCGGACTTCGGGGCGTCGTCGGACTTCGTCGCGTCCCCGTCCGTCTTCGTAGGGGCCCGGTCGTGTACCAGTGCGGCCAGGTCGCCGAGTTCCTCGGGGAGTTTCGCGGACTCGCTGCGGCCGAGGCCGGCCATTTCGACGACCGTCACTCCGTCGGCGCCGCGCGTGGCCCGCACCCAGACGCGGCGGCGCTGGATGAACAGGGAGCCGGCCAGGCCGACGATCGCGGTGAGCGCGCCGGCCAGGGCCCAGCTGGTGCCGGGCTGCTGGACGACCTGGAAGCCCGCCCACTCCTTGATCTGCTTGTCGAAGGTGATCGACCCGGCGCCGTTCGGCAGCGTCATCGTCTCGCCGGGCAGCAGCTGCGACTTGAGGATGGCGCCCTTGGCGGTCTTGAACTGCTTCAGGCCCTTGGTGTTCAGCTGGTACACGTTCTGCGGGATGCCCGAGTTGACGCCGAGGTCGCCGTGGTAGCCGGTCACGTTGAGCACCGGGTAGTCGAGCCCGGGGTACTGGGAGAACATCGTGCCGCTGCCCTTGGCGTAGGTCGGCACGAACAGGGCGGCGAAACCGAGCTGTTCGGCGACGCCCTGGGCGTTCTTGTAGCCGTCGAGGACCTTGATCGCGCCCTGCGAGGTGACGTTGGAGTCGATCGGCAGCATCGGCACGGCCTGGTGGAAGACCACGTTGCCCTTGCCGTCCCGGACGGTGACGACCGGGGCGTAGCCGTGGCTGACGAGGTAGACCTTCGAGTCGCCGATCTCCAACGGCTCGTTGACCTTGATCGTGTGCTTCTCGGACTTGCCGTAGGCACCGAGGCTGTAGGTGATGTCGGCCTGGAAGGTGCTCGGGGTGCCGCGGTTGGGGCCGGTGCGCTCGTAGGTCCCGACAAAGTTCTTCAGGTTGAAGCTGAACGGCACGAGGTCGTCGTCGCTGAAGAGGTTGCCGGACTTGAAGTCGTCGTACTGGGTGAGGGTGTTGGAGAAGCCGTCGCCCTCGACGATCAGCTTGTCGCCCTCGGACTTGAAGAGCTGGCCCCAGGCGAAGGCGATCAGCATCACGATCAGCGCGAGGTGGAAGAGGAGGTTGCCGGTCTCGCGGAGGTAGCCCTTCTCGGCAGCCACGGCGTCACCGTCGACGTGCGCGCGGAAACGCCGCTTCTTCAGGGTCGCGAGGGCGACTTCGCGGACCTCGTCCGGCTCGGCGGCGGTGCGCCAAGTGGCGTACGCGGGAAGGCGGTTGAGACGCTTGGGCGCGCCCGGCGGGCGACCGCGGAGCTGGCCGACGAACTGCCAGGTGCGCGGGATGATGCAGCCGATGAGGGAGACGAAGAGGAGGACGTAGATCGCGCCGAACCAGGCCGAGCCGTAGACGTGGAAGAGGCCGAGCTTCTGGTAGATCGGGCCGAGCGTCTTGTGCGCGTCCTGGAACTCGGAGACCTTCAGCGCGTCGGTGCCGGACTGCGGGATCAGCGAGCCGGGGACCGCGCCGAGCGACAGCAGGAACAGCAGCATCAGCGCGACCCGCATCGAGGTCAGCTGGCGCCAGAACCAGCGCGCCCAGCCGAGCACTTCACGGCCGGTCCAGGCGAGCCACCCGGTGAGGCCGGGGGCGCGGCTGCCGCCGAAGGAGCCGGGCATGGCCGTCTCGACGGGGGCCGTGGAGAGCTGGGAGCCGGCGGCGCCGAGGTCCTGGTCGTCGCCGGAGGGGTCGGCCCGGGGCGTCTCGGCGGGCGTCTCCGCGGGCGAGTCGGCGGTCGTCTTGCTCATCGATCAGATCCCTACAGTGAAGCCGTCGGACCAGCCCTGCATGTCCTGCACCAGCGCGTCCCAGGCGCCGGTGAGCAGCAGCACGCCGGTCACGATCATCATGGTGCCGCCGACGCGCATCACCCAGACATAGTGGCGCTTGACCCAGCCGAAGGCACCGAGCGCCTTGCGGAACGCGACCGCGGTGAGGACGAAGGGGACACCCAGGCCGAGACAGTACGCGACGGTCAGTATGGCGCCGCGACCGGCACTCGACTGCTGCGAGGAGAGCGCGATGACGGAGGCGAGCGTGGGCCCGATGCAGGGCGTCCACCCGATCCCGAACAGCGCGCCGAGCACGGGCGCCCCGATCAGCCCGGCGACCGGCCGCTTGTGGAAACGGAACTCACGCTGGGTCAGCCACGGCATCATCCCCATGAAGAACACACCCATGAGGATCATGAACACGCCGAGGATCTTGGACAGGACGTCCTTCTGCTCCTGAAGCGTCTGCCCGAAGAAGCCGAACAGCGCCCCGCCGGACACGAACACAGCGGTGAAGCCGAGGACGAAGAGGGAGGCACCCGCGACCATCCGGCCCCTCCGGGCATCGCCCAGGTCGGTGCCGCTGACCCCGGTGACATAGGAGAGGTAGCCAGGAACGAGCGGGAGGACGCACGGCGAGAAGAAGGAGACGAGCCCACCGAGTACGGCGATCGGCAGGGCGAGCAGCAGGGCCCCGCTGAAGACCGTCTGGTTCTGGCCCGGCAGGGCGGCGGCGAGCAGCACGTCAGCTCACTTCTCCGCGATGACCGGGTCGAGCATCTCGCGCAGCTTGTCTTCACTGAGCGCCTGGAGGGCCCGCGCCGCGATCTTCCCGTCCCGGTCGATGACGATCGTGGAGGGGATGGCCTGCGGGTTGAGCGTGCCCTTCTTGAAGCGGAGCATCAGCCGGCCCGTCGGGTCGTAGAGACTCGGGTACGGGACCTCGTACTTCTTCTCGAAGGCGACGGCCGGTTCGGTGCTGGTGTCACGGGTGTTGAGGCCGACGAACTGGACGTCCTTGTCCGCGGTGGCCTTCGCGACCTGGACGAGGTTGTCCGCCTCGGCGCGGCACGGGGAGCACCAGGAGCCCCACACGTTGACGACGAGGACCTTGCCCTTGTAGTCGGCGGTGCTCAGCGTCTTGCCGTCGATGGTCTTGCCGGACAGGTCGGGGGCGGCCTGGCGGTCGCCCTTCTTGACGGTCGCGATGCCGTCGGAGCCGGTGATGAAGTTGGTGTTGCCCGAACCTCCGGAGGTGCCTCCGGAGCTGCACGCGGACAGCACCAACGCGGCGACGGCTACACCGGCGGTCGACAGGACGGCGCGGCTACGGGCGCGGCTGGCGGCACTCATGTGAAAAGTTTCGCATGCCCGTTCTGGGGATCTTGCGCGCCCCCCTCAACGGCGTACGGCGGGCGGAAACCCGCATTTCAGGCGGCGTCTCCGGTGGCCGTGGAGGAGGCCGACGAGGAACTGCTCGGGCTCGCGGCCAGGAAGGACTTCCAGCCGCCGGCCGGTGCCTGGCCGACGTCGAGGGTGCGCAGCTGGGCCAGCACCTCGGGCTTCTGCACGTCGATCCAGTCGGTGAACTGCTTGAAGGAGACGAGCCGTACGTCCTCGCCCTTCTCCTTCAGCTGGGCGATGTGCTTGAAGGCCTGCTCGACGGCGTCCATGTAGATGCCGCCGTTCCAGTGCTCGAAGTGGTTGCCGATGAAGAAGGGGGCGCGGTTGGACTCGTACGCCCGCTGGAAGCCGGAGATGTAGGCCTGCGCGGCCTGGGTACGCCAGCCCGGGTAGTTGTAGGCGGGCGCGTTGGTGGAGTTGACCGACTGGTTGGCCAGCATGTTGTAGTCCATCGAGAGGACCTCGAAGCTGTGCCCGGGGAAGGGGACGGCCTGGAGCGGGTAGTCCCAGACGCCGTTGCGCTTCACGGGCCAGACCTGGCGGCCGCCGGGCGAGGAGGCGTCGTAGCGCCAGCCGAGCGAGCGGGCGGTGGGCAGCAGGTTGTCCTGGCCGAGGAGGCAGGGGGTGCGGCCGCCGACGAGCTCCTTCTCGTAGTCGAAGGGCAGGGACGGCAGGTCGTGCCAGCCGGTGTTGGTGCGCCACTCCTTCACGAAGGACTTGGCCTGGGCTATCTCGCTGCTCCACTGCTGGGGCGTCCAGTTGCCGACCGTGCCGTAGCCGGAGCAGAAGTGGCCGTTGAAGTGGGTGCCTATCTCGTGGCCTTCGAGCCACGCGCGGCGGACGTTGGTCAGGGTCGCCTTGACGTGTTCGTCGGTGAGGTAGCCGATGTCGGAGGCGCCGCGCGGGTTGTTCGGCGGGTTGTACAGGCGCTTCTTCGACTCGGGGAGGAGATAGAGGCCGGAGAGGAAGAAGGTCATGCTCGCGCCGTGCTGCTTGGCGAGGTCGAGGAAGCGGGGGAACAGGCCGTTGCCCACCTCGCCCGCGCCGTCCCAGGAGAAGATCACGAACTGCGGCGGGGTCTGCCCCGGCTCCAGCGGCACGGGCTTCGCGGGCTGCTTGGGCTGGGCGCCGGTGAAGGACGTGGAGCCGTCACCGATGGGCTTGGCGCGCGGCTCCATGGACTTGGTGGGGCCGCCGGAGTGTCCCTTCCCGGAGCCGCCGGAGGAGGACTTCGACCCGTCCGAGCCGAGCGTCCCGCACCCCGCGAGTCCTACGGCCGCCGCGGCGCCCGCACCGACTCCGAGCGCTCCTCGTCGAGTGAGACTCCGCATTGCTTCCCCATCCGTCGCGTCCTCTGTGGTCTACCTGTGAGAGGACGCAACGGACAAGAAAGTTCGCCGTGAACGATGTGGGTTGCGAAACAAATGTCACAGAGCTGTCACGGGACCTGCCGCAGGACCTGCCACGGAACCTGCGACGAGACCCGCCCCTGACGAGTGGTCACCCGTGTTTGTCAGGCGCCGAACGCTTTGTCCTTGCCCTTGACGGGCTTCGCGCCGGCGAGGAGATGGGCCGGGACGAGATCGCGGGCCGGCTCGGTGTAGCCGACGGACACGATCTTGTCGCCGCGGTACGTGAAGGTCGTCAGCGACGCGAGCGTGCACTGCCGCTTGCGCGGGTCGTGCCACAGCCGCCGCCGCTCGACGTACGACCGCACGATCCAGATCGGCAGCTGATGGCTGACCAGCACCGCCTCGTGACCGCGCGCGGCGTCCTTGGCGGCGTCCAGCGCGGCCACCATCCGGACGACCTGGTCGACGTAGGGCTCGCCCCACGACGGCTTGAACGGGTTGACCAGGTACTTCCAGTTGTCGGGCTTCTTCAGCGCGCCGTCTCCTACGCCGAAGGTCTTGCCCTGGAAGACGTTGTCGGCCTCGATGAGCCGCCCGTCGGTCCCGAGGTCGAGCCCGTGCGCCTTGGCGATCGGCGTGGCGGTCTCCTGCGCGCGCTCCAGCGGGGAGGCGACGACGTGCGTGACATCGCGCGAGGAGAGGTGCTCGGCGACCCGGTCGGCCATCTGCCGGCCGAGCTCGGAGAGGTGGTAGCCGGGGAGACGGCCGTACAACACCCCTTCGGGGTTGGCGACTTCGCCGTGCCGCATCACATGGACGACGGTGATGTCGGTGTCACTGCTGGTCATCGGGTGGCCTCCGCCGCCGCTCGGGCCGCCGCCGGGAGGGCGTCGGCGATCCGCTGGATGGCCCCTTCGTCGTGGGCCGTGGATACGAACCAGGACTCGAAGGACGAGGGCGGCAGATAGACCCCGCTCGCCAGCATCGAGTGGAAGAACGCGGTGAAGCGGTACGACTCCTGCGCCTTGGCGTCCTCATAGTTGCGCACGCTCCGGTCGGTGAAGAACACGGAGAACATGTTGGAGGCGTGCTGGATCCGGTGCGCGACACCTTCCTTGGTGAGCGCCTCGGTGACGAGCGACTGGATCTGCGCGGACACGGCGTCGATCGTGTCGTAGGCCGCGTCGTCGAGGAGCCGCAGCTGGGCGAGGCCGGCGGCGGTCGCGACGGGGTTACCGGAGAGGGTGCCGGCCTGATACACGGGCCCGGCGGGGGCGAGGTGCGCCATGATGTCGGCCCGCCCGCCGAACGCGGCGGCGGGGAAACCGCCGCCCATCACCTTCCCGAAGGTCATGAGATCGGGGACGACCCCGTCGATCCCGAACCACCCGGCCCGGCTGGTCCGGAACCCGGTCATGACCTCGTCGGAGATGAAGAGGGCACCGTTCTTCCGGCAGGCGTCCTTCAGCCCCTGGTTGAACCCGGCGACGGGCGGCACGACGCCCATGTTCCCCGGCGAAGCCTCGGTAATGACGCAGGCGATCTCACCGGGATGCCGGTGGAAGGCCTCGTTGACGGCTTCGAGGTCGTTGTACGGCAGGACGATCGTGTCGCCGGCCTGGGCGCCGGTGACTCCGGGGGTGTCGGGCAGCGCGAAGGTGGCGACGCCACTGCCCGCGGCGGCGAGAAGAGCGTCGACGTGACCGTGGTAACACCCGGCGAACTTGATGACCTTGGGCCGCCCGGTGAACCCGCGGGCGAGCCGGATGGCGGACATGGTCGCCTCGGTCCCGCTGCTGACGAGCCGCACCTGCTGCACGGGCTCGACACGGGCGACGATCTCCTCGGCGAGCGCGACCTCGCCCTCACCGGGGGTGCCGAAGGAGGTGCCGCGCGAGACGGCGTCGTGGACGGCGGCGATGACCTCGGGCTGCGAGTGCCCGAGGATCATGGGACCCCAGGAGCAGACGAGGTCGACGTACTCGCGCCCGTCCGCGTCCGTCAGGTAGGGGCCGTTGCCGGAGACCATGAACCGGGGCGTGCCGCCGACGGCGCGGAAGGCGCGCACCGGGGAATTCACGCCGCCGGGTGTGACGACCGACGCACGGTCGAAGAGAGCCTGCGAGACGGGGGCGTCGTAGGGATAGGGCAGGGCAGGCGGCGCTCCGCTCGCCCCGCCGCTGGACGTTCCGCTGGGCGTTCCGCTGGACGTTTCGGTCATGACCTGCGACTTCTCCGACTTCTCCGGCTTCTCGGACTTCTGGTACTTCCGGGACTTCCCGCTGTTCTTGGGCTCCGGCGACTCAGTGACCTCCTCAGGGTAGGCGGCGGGAGACCGGGCAGGGGCCCCCACCCGTCTGCGAGACTGGGACCTGATACACACAGACACACACAGCTCATGCGGGCGACGGTGTTCAGGGCTTGCGCAGATCCTGCGGACAGGTGTTTCAGCGCACGTTTCGGCGGGCGGCCGTGGGGGAGGTCACTGACACGATGATCGGGTTGCGCGGCGAGGGTCACGCGTCCTGGAAAAGCAGTCGGGTGGAGATATGCATCGCGGTGGCGGACTGGGCGAGGGGACTGACGACCTGGGTCCTCGGCGTGCCCGGCGGGGGAAGCACCGGCGCGACGAGGAGGAAGCCGCCGAGGCACGGCGGGGCGGGCCCGGATCGGGCCTGGGTCCCGGTGCTGGCGCGAGTTCGGGATCGGGATCGGGACCCGGCATGGGATCTGGTTCGGGATCGGGTTCGGTTTCGGGTGAGTCGGATCGGGATGAGCGACGTATCGAACGTCGGATCGATCAGTTGCGGGCGGGGAGCAGGAATGGTGGTCGGGTGGGGGTGACGTACAAATACTTCGGCGCGCCCGACGGCGCGACCGCGGCCCGCGTCCCGATCTCGATGCGCCCCGAGGAACTCGGCGGCGACGAGCTCGGGATGAACGGCATGTTCACCAAGATCAAGCCGGAGACGATGGCCGCGATGGTCCTCACCGGCATCGAGGGCGTCCCGCTCAACAAGGTGCCCCCGCTGGAACTGGTCGTCCTCCACCCCGACTACGCCGTCGTCAAACTCCCGATGACGGTCGTCGACCCGCTCCGCGGAATCGGCGAGGAGGCGGTCGGCGCGGCGGCGTTCATCTGGTCGACGGTGCCGGACCGGGGTGGGCCTCGGGACGCGTTCAATGTGTATCAACTGCTGCATGAGTGGCAGGACTTCAGCCACCGGTTGCATGAGGCGGGGCATCAGCCTTATTGCCTGGTGTGGCCGTGAGGTGAGAGTTCGTGGTGTGTGGGCGGGGTTCTCGGACCCCGCCTTTTTCATGTGCCGGTAGGAGCATGTCCCGGTAGGGGCCGTCGGGCGACAGATCAGCGCGTCGAGGGCAAGTACGTGACCCCGAAACGGAATTCCCGCTGCCCGCCGGGCTCCAAGGACAACGCGTTGGCGTGTTCGGGGCGGTTGTAGGCGTCGGTGGGGGCCTCGACGGGTTCCAGGGCGATGGAGGCGCGCCGGTCTCGGGCCAGGGTGTCGCCGGTGAAGACGTGCATGTAGCCGCCGTGCTGCCACACCCGTAGTTCCGCTCCGGTCGCGGGGTCGCCCAGTACCGTCTCGGTCCGGCCGCCGGGGCCGGGGGCCAGGTCTGCGAAGCAGGCGTCGATGACCGCGTCGCCGAGCCTCCTGGGCGTACGGAAGTCCAGGTCGGGGCGGCGGTCCAAGGGCAGCAGGGCCTCCTTTCCGTGCAGGGGGATGAGGGACGCGTCCGTGCGGATCAGGGTGTCGGCGGGGATCTGCAGGACCAGGTCGTCGATGGGACGGGGGCGGGACAGGGTGAAGTACGGGTGCCAGCCCGACGCGTAGGGGGCGGTGGTCTCCCCTACGTTCGTCGCCCTGATCCCGATGCCCAGCTCGCGGCGGCCGATCGTGTACTCCACGTCGAGGTCGAGCGCGAAGGGGTAACCGGGATACCTGTCCGGTCTGATGCTCGTGCTGCGCAGCACCAACCGCGCGGAGTCGGCCGTCGTGGTGGCCTCGACGAGCCGGAACGGCGCCTCGCGGGCGAAGCCGTGGTAGATCGTGCGGTCCACGGTGCGGCCGGGCAGGAGGTCGTGATCGTGACCGCCGTGGTGGTAGCGGCCGTCGGCGACACGGTTGGAGAACGGGGCGAGCAGGCCCGCCCGTACGCCGTCCTGCGCGAGCAGTTCCGCCTCGTCGCGGTAGCCGTCCGTCAGTTCGGTCAGGTCCGTCAGGTCCGTCAGGTCCGTCAGGTCCGTCAGGTCCGTCAGGTCCGTCAGGTCCGTCAGGTCCGTCAGGTCAGTCGGTTCAGTCGGTTCAGTCGGTTCAATTGGTCCCGTGAGCTGCCCGGGCGCTCCGCGTGCGACCCGCCAGCTCAGCAGCGTCGCCCCGCGCAGGGCGAGGATGACGCGCACGGCACCGTCCGGCGCGGAGACGGTCACGGTGGGTTCGTCGCCGAGGCGGCCTTCGGCGATCCGGTACTCGTAGGGCATCCGACGCTCGTCGGCCGTCCCACCCCCGCCCGTCACCGGGCTTCCGGAACACGCTTCTTCGTCCCCGTCATGACCCGCCACCCGACCTCCGGAACGAACCTCTTCAGCCCCGCCGTAACCCATCAACCGGCTTCCGGAACAAGCCTCTTCACCCCCGCCATGCCCCGTCACCCCGCCTCCGCAACAAGCCTCCTCACCCCCGCCACGACCCATCACCCCGCCCCCGCAACCAACCCCTCCACCCCCACCACGACCCATCACCCGGCTTCCGCAACAAGCTTCTTCGCCCCCGTCATGATGGCCACCGCGTCCTCCATCGAGTGGGACTGCGGGGTGATGACCCCGGCGCGGCCGCCGAGGCGCTGGATGTGGATGCGGTCGGCGACGTCGAAGACGTTGGGCATGTTGTGGCTGATCAGGATGACGCCGAGGCCCTGGTCGCGCAGGTCGCGGACGAGTTTGAGGACCTGGCCGGTCTCGCGGACGCCCAGCGCGGCGGTGGGCTCGTCGAGGATGACGACCCGGCCGCCGAACGCGCCCGCCCGGGCGACGGCCACCGACTGCCGCTGACCGCCGGAGAGTGTCTCCACGGCCTGGTTGATGTTCTGGAGCGTGCTGATGCCCAACCGCTTGATGTGGTCGGCCGCCTGACGCTTCATCTCGCCGGTGTCGAGCATGCGGAACACCGAGCCGAGCACCCCCTTGCGGCGGATCTCCCGGGCGAGGAACAGGTTGCTGGCGATGTCCAGCGCCGGGGCCACCGCGAGGGTCTGGTAGACCGTCTCGATGCCGGCCTCGCGGGCGTCCTGCGGGCGTTTGAAGTTCACCTCGGAGCCGTCGACCAGGATGCTGCCCTGGTCCGGGACGAGCGCCCCGGAGAGGCACTTGATCAGGGTGGACTTGCCGGCGCCGTTGTCGCCGATGACGGCGAGGACCTCGCCGGGGTAGAGGGTGAGGTCGACGTCGTTCAGGCCGACGACCCGGCCGAAGACCTTGACCAGGCCCTTGGCCTCGAGAACGGGGGCGGGGGTGGGAGTGGGCGCAGTCGTCATGCCTTCACGCTCCTTATCCACTGGTCGACGGAGACAGCCGCGATCACCAGCACGCCGACCGTCAGGACTTGGTAGTTGGGGTCGATCCCGGCCAGCGCAAGGCCGTTGACGAAGACCTGGACGATGAGCGCGCCGATCAGCGAGCCGAGCACCACGCCCCGTCCGCCGAACAGGCTGGTGCCGCCGATGACGACCGCGGTGATGGACTGGAGGTTGGCGTTGAGACCGCTGTTCGGGTCACCGCCGCCGACCCGGCCGACCAGGATCCAGGCGCCCACGGCGATGGCGAACCCGCCGACCACGTACGCGCTCAGCAGCACCCGGTTGACGGAGATGCCGGCGAGCCGGGCGGCCTCGATGTCGTCGCCCACGGCGTACAGGTGGCGGCCCCAGGCGGTGTAGCGCAGGGCGTAGCCGATCACCGCGTACAGGGCGATCATGAGCAGGACGCCGGTGGTCAGGTTCAACTGGCCGATGGAGACCGTGTCCGCGCTCCACATGAGGATGTTGCCGGGCTGGAGTGAGACCGTCTGGCCTTTGGCGTAGATGAGCGTGATCGCGGTGAAGATGCTGAGGGTGCCGAGCGTGACGATGAACGGTGGCAGCTTGATCTTCGTCACCAGCAGTCCGTTGACCGCTTGCGCGGCGATGGCTACGGCCGCTCCCGCGAGCAGGGCCAGTACGCCCGGCACGCCGTTGTCCGCGACGAGCTTCGACATCAGCAGCGAGGCCAGCACCATGACCGCGCCGATGGACAGGTCGATGCCGGCCGTGAGGATGATGACGGTCTGGCCGACGGCCAACGAGCCGATGACGGCCACCTGTTGGGCGACGAGCGACAGGTTCTGCAACGCGTAGAAGCGGTCGTTGACGAGGGAGAACACGATGGCGGCGAGCACCAGGACGATCGCCGGGCTGAGGGCGGGCTGACGGTGCAGCACCGACTGGATGCGCTGGGCCGGCGTGGCGGGCCGGTTGAGGAAGTCCTCCGCCGGCGCCGGTGCCGCTTCACTGTCCACGTGGGTGGTCACAGGGGGTCCTTCCGGTTCTGTCCCTCGTGCGGGCCTTCATACGACTGATGGGCTCGTGTGGTGCGCGTGGGCTGCCGGTACTTGTACGGGCAGCCCACCCGGCCGACCGGATCAGCTCCCCCAGCAGGCGGAAGCGGCCTGCGTCGGCGACTGGACCGTCAGCCCGCCGAGGGCCTTCGCGGCGACCAGCGCCGTGCCGGTGTCGTAGAACGACTTGCCGTTGGTGACGCTGGGCTTGCTGCCGCCTCGGGCCAGTTTCGCGATGGAGCTGACGCCGAGGGCCGCCATCTTCCCCGGGTACTGCACGGCGTCGGCGGCGAACTTGCCGCTGGTGACGTTCTTCAGGCCCGAGCAGCTGCCGTCGATCGCGTAGATCGCGACGCTCGTCTCCTTGTTCGCCGCCTTCAGCGCGTTGTACGCGCCCTCGCCCGCCGGCTCGTTGATGGCGTAGACGACGTTGATGTCCGGGTTGGCCGACAGGCAGTTCTCCATCGCGGTGCGTCCGCCGTCGATGGCGCCCTGGGTCGGCTGGTGGCAGGCGATCTTGTACGTGCCGCCCGAACCGCCGGTGTACTTCCCGGACTTGGCCTCCTTGCCGTTCTCGGTCTTGCTGCCCGGGTCGATGCCCATGCCCTCCAGGAAGCCGTGGTCGCGGTCGATGTCCACCGAGACGACCTGGTTGTTGAAGAGGTCGAGCATGGCGATGACCGCGGGCTTGCCGTTCAGGGCCGCCGCCGCGTACTGGCCGTCGAGCTTGCCCGCCTGCTCGTTGTCGGTCGCGTAGGTGATGTCCGCGACGTTCGCCGGGTTGGGCGCGGTGTCCAGGGCGATCACGAAGAGGCCGGCCTGCTTGGCGCGCTTCAGCGCGGTGTTGACCGCGTCGCCGTTGGTGGTGATCAGGATGCCCTTGTCGCCGCGCGAGACGGCGTTGTCGATGGCGGTGATCTGGGTCTGGGTGTCGCCGTCCGACGTTCCGGCCGCCACCGTGAGGCTCACCTTGTCCTTGGTGGCCTGCGTCTTGGCGTCCTTCTCCATGCTCACGAAGTACGGGTTGCTCAGCGTCTTCAGGATCAGTGACACACCCACCTTCCCGCTGCCGGACGACGAGGAGCCCGAGTCGGAGGAACCGCAGGCCGCGAGGGTGGCGCCGAGGCAGATGGTGACGCCGACGGCTGCCGCCCGGGTGCGCCGGCTGCGGAGGCCGGATATGTGGGTGGAGGAGAGGTTCATGGCGTGATCCCTTTCGAGCCGGCCCTTGGTCGACGCTGAGACAACGTTGACTCGACGGGATAGTGGGCCCGTATGGACGAGCGCGTCAAGACACTGGTAAACATGCGTCGGCAACGAGTCGGTAACGCGGAATCAGTTGGAGACAACGATGACCCTGGGCGAGCCGCCGTCGCCGTCCCCGCGCAGCCGCCCCACCATGCGCGAGGTGGCGGCACTGGCAGGCGTCGCCATCAAGACGGTCTCCCGCGTGGTCAACGAGGTGCCCACCGTCGATCCGGCCATCGTCGCCCGGGTGCGTGAGGCGGCCGACAAACTGGGTTACCGGCCGAACCTGACCGCCAGCAGCCTGCGCCGCGGGGACGGCCGTACGGCCACGATCGGGATGCTCGTCGAGGACTCGGCGAACCCCTTCTCGGCGGCCCTGAGCCGTACCGTCGAGAACGTGGCGCGCGAGCGCGGAGTGCTCGTGCTGGTCGGCAGCCTGGACGAGGACCCGGCCCGGGAGCGGGAGTTGGCCCGCGCTCTCATCGACCGGCGGGTCGACGGCCTGGTGATCGTGCCGGCCGGCCGTGACCACAGCTATCTGATCAGCGAGCAGCGGTCGGGCACCCGCATGGTCTTCGTCGACCGCGAGCCCAGCCTGCTCGACGCGGACACCGTCGTCTCCGACAACCGGCAGGGCGCCCTCACCGCCGTCAACCACCTGCTGAAGGCCGGCCACCGCCGCATCGCCTACCTCGGCGACCGCGCGACCATCTCCACCGCCGCCCAGCGTTTCGACGGCTACCGGCACGCCCTGGAAGTCGGGCACATCGAGTACGACGACGAGATCGTCCGGCACGCGGGGGCCAGCGAGGAATCCGCGATCGCCGCGACCCGGCAGCTCCTGGCGCTGCCGAACCCGCCCACCGCCCTGTTCACCAGCCAGAACCTCGTCACCATAGGGGCCGTGCGAGCCCTGCGCGCCCTCGGCCTGCAGAACACCGTCGCCCACGTGGGCTTCGACGACTTCCCCCTGGCCGACCTCCTCAGCCCGGGGATCTCCGTCATCGCCCAGGACGTCGAGCAACTGGGCAGGACAGCCGCCGAGATGCTCTTCCGCAGACTGGACGACGACCGGTCGCCCACCCGCGCCGTCACCATCCCGACCCGGCTGATCGAGCGGGGCTCCGGCGAGATCACGGCACCCGCGTCACCGCCGAGCGCGTCGAACTGACCGTCCCCAGAAGGCGTTCTACGGCCGGAAGCCGTCGATCGCGAGTTCCATCAGGCGGTCGGCCTGGGCCACGCCCTCGGGGTTGTCGGGGGTACGCCACAGGCAGCTCAGGAGCATGATCACGTCGGTGGGGTCGAGGCCGGGGCGTACCGCGCCCGCGTGTTCACACGCGTCGAGGAGCCGGCCGACCGCCGCGGTGACGGCGACCGACGTCGTGCTGACGACCTCCTGCGCGGCGGCCGTGTTCAGGGCGTCGCCGAGGCCGTGCTTGAGGCGGACATAGGCCGCGAGGGTGGTGAACCACTGCCGTAGCGCGTCCAGCGGGGTGTGGGCGGCGAGGACCTCCGGCACGGAGCCGACGAGGCGGTCCACGTCGAGGCGGTAGACCTCCAGGATCAGCGCCTCCCGCGTGGGGAAATGCCGGTAGAGCGTGCCGGCGCCGACCCCCGCGCGCTTGGCGATCGAGTTGAGCGAGACGCCGGGGGACTCGGCGAACGCGTCGTGGGCGACCTGGAGGATCGCCTCCCGGTTCTTCAGCGCGTCGGAGCGCTGCGGCGCGGCGTCGGTCATGGGTCCTCCTGGCATACGTCCCCCTGGCGGGCGGTCGCCCGATTGCTAACCGGAGAGTTCTCCGTTAACGTCGCAAGGGCCAAGCGGAGAGTTCTCCGTTTACTCTCGTTCCCCATTGTAGGAGCTCCCTCGTGCGTTACATCAAACTCGGCCGCACCGGCCTCGACGTCTCGCCGGTCGCCATCGGCGCCATGACCTACGGCGCACCCGACCGCGGCCACCCCGTGTGGTCCCTCGACGAGGAGACCAGCCGCCCCCTGATCAAGCACGCCCTCGAAGCCGGCATCAACTTCTTCGACACCGCCAACCTGTACTCCAACGGCTCCAGCGAGGAGATCCTCGGCCGCGCCCTCAAGGACTTCGCCGACCGCGACGACGTGGTGATCGCGACCAAGCTCCGGCACCCGATGCGCCCGGGGCCCAACGGCCGCGGCCTGTCGCGCAAGGCGGTCATGACCGAGGTCGACCACTCGCTGCGCCGCCTGGGCACCGACTACATCGACCTCTACCAGGTGCACCGCAACGACCACGCGACCCCGCTGGAGGAGACCCTCGAAGCCCTCAGCGACCTCGTCAGGGCCGGCAAGGTCCGCTACCTCGGGGCATCGTCCATGCACGCGTGGGAGTTCGCGAAGGCGCTGCACCTCCAGGAACGGCACGGCTGGGCGCGGTTCGTGTCGATGCAGGACCACTACAACCTGCTCGCCCGTGAGGAGGAGCGGGAGATGATCCCGCTGTGCCTGGACGAGGGCGTCGGCACGATCGTCTGGAGCCCGCTGGCCCGCGGCCGGCTGGCGCGCGCCTGGGCCGACGCGAGGTCCACGAACCGTTCCGCCACCGACGGCGGCTACGCCGACCTGCTCTACTCGCCGACCGAGGACGCGTCCAACCACGCGATCGTCGACGCCGTCGGGAAGGTCGCCGCCGCGCACGGCGTGAGCCGCGCGCAGATCGCCCTCGCCTGGCTGCGCCACCGGCCCGTCGTCACCGCGCCCCTGGTCGGGGCCGGCTCGATCCGGCAGATCGACGACGCGGTGGCCTCCCTCGACGTCGAGCTGACCGACGACGAGGTGCGTGAGCTGGAGGCCCCGTACACGCCTCGCCACGACTGGCAGGGTGTGTCCGACGAGGCCGAACTCGACGCGATCCGGGCCCGCATCCCCGGTATGGCGCTGTCGTGACGCCGGGGGACGAGTGCCCGCACATGACCAACTCGCTTACGCGTCACGCCTCAAGGAGACATCGATGACACAGGTACTGGTGACCGGCGGATCCGGATTCATCGGGAGCTGGTGCGTGCTCGCGCTGCTGCGCGCCGGGCACGACGTCCGCACGACCGTGCGCGACCTGGGGCGGGAGCCCGCGCTCCGCGCGCACCTGCACACCGCCGCCGAGTTCGACGCCGCGAGGCTGACCGTCGTACGGGCCGATCTGCGCGGTGACGACGGGTGGGCCGAGGCGGTCGCCGGATGCGCGTACGTGCTGCACGTCGCCTCGCCGACACTGCGGAACGCGCCGGAGAGCGAAGAGGCGATGGTCGACGCCGCTCGCGAGGGCGTTCTACGGGTGCTGCGGGCGGCCCGCGACGCCCGCGTCCGCCGAGTGGTGCTGACCAGCGCGTTCGGCGCCGTCGGCTACGGGCATCCGCCTCGCTCGACGCCGTTCACCGAGGACGACTGGACGGACGTCGACGCCGACATCCCGCCGTACCAGCGGTCCAAGACGCTCGCCGAGCGCGCGGCCTGGCGGTTCGTCCAGGACGAGGGCGACGGGCTCGAACTCACCGCCGTGCACCCGGTCGGCGTGCTCGGACCCGTCCTCGGGCCCGACGATCCGCCGTCGCTGCGGATCATCCGGGGCATGCTCGACGGCGAGATGGCCGTCTGCCCGCCGTTCGGATCGAGTTGGGTCGACGTCCGCGACGTGGCGGACCTTCATCTGCGTGCCATGACCGACCCCGCCGCGGCCGGTGAGCGCTGGCTCGCCTCCGCCGGCCGCAGCCTGCGCACCGTCGAGGTCTCCCGCGTCCTGCGCGGGCGGCTCGGCGACCGCGCCGCGAAGGCACCCACGCGCGAACTCCCCCTGCCCCTGGCCCGCCTGCTCAGCCGGTTCGACCCCCGACTGCGCGCGCTGCGCCCGCAACTCGGCCAGGACTTCGACGCCACCGGCGCGAAGGCGCAACGCCTCCTCGGCTGGACACCCCGCCCCGTCGCCGACACCATCGCCGACACCGCGGAGAGCCTCCTCGCGCACGGCCTGGCGACAGGGGCGTGAGAACACTCCCGACGGACGGCGGAAACACCTCGGAACTTCGGGAACCGTATTGCCCGGTGTGGCCCTGACCCCGGCGGCAGGCGTGTCAGGATGATGATCTGACAGCGACTCTTCAAGACGGAGCCTGGCCTCATGACCTCTCCCAGCGGGGACGGCAGTGGCGCGCAGCCACTGATCATCGACACCAGCAAGCCCCACCCGGCCCGGATGTACGACTACTTCCTCGGCGGCAAGGACAACTACGAGGTCGACCGGGAGGCCGCCGAGCAGTTCATCAAGGCGGCGCCGGAGGTGCGGGAGGGCGTGCGGGCCAACCGGCGGTTCATGCACCGGGCCGTCCGGCACGTCGTGGCGGAGGGCGGGGTGCGGCAGATCCTCGACATCGGCACCGGGCTGCCCACCGAGCCGAACGTGCACCAGATCGCGCACGCCATCGCCCCGGACACGCGGATCGTCTACGTCGACAACGACCCGATCGTCAGCACGCACTCGATGGCGCTCATGGAGGACACCGACACCTCCGTCATCCTCGCCGACCTGCGCGACCCCCGCTCCATCCTCGACCACCCCGAGGTCCGCAAGGCCATCGACTTCGACCAGCCGGTGGCGGTCCTGCTGGTCGCCGTCGTCCACTTCCTGTCCGACGACAGCGACGACCCCTACGGCATCGTCGCCACCCTGCGCGACGCGCTGCCGGCCGGTTCCTACCTCGTCCTGTCGCACGCCACGGGCGATGTCCACGAGGACGGCCGGCATGACGCGGCGTCCGTCTACAACCGGGCCACCGCCACCCTCAACCTCCGCACCCACGCCCAAGTCCTGGACTTCTTCGGCGACTTCACGCTCGTCGACCCGGGCCTGGTCCGCGTCACCCACTGGCGGCCCGAGGAGACTCCGGCCCCGGGCGCCGCGCCGATCGGGATCTACGGCGGGGTGGCGCGGAAGGACAACTAGCCGTCGGCGCCCCACAGTTAGTCACCTATCGTGATCGTCCTGCCCTCCCGGCCCGGCAGCGAGAAGCCCAGCACGGTGCTCGTGTCGCGCAGG
The DNA here is from genome assembly GCF_033335955.1 of Streptomyces sp. N50. Taxonomy (GTDB): domain Bacteria; phylum Actinomycetota; class Actinomycetes; order Streptomycetales; family Streptomycetaceae; genus Streptomyces. The sequence continues at coordinate 5,301,925 of NZ_CP137549.1, read as the reverse complement.
GTTTCCGGGAGGGCGCCCGCCGCGCCGATGCCGCGGGCGCGCTCGAGGCGTTGCGGGCGGGTCAGGGTGAGGCCGAAGTCCTTCGTCAGGCCGGCGCCGTCCAGCAGGTCGCAGAGGAACAGCATGTGTTCATCGAGCGGCACCTGTTCGGCGCGGACGGCACGGACGCCGTTGAGCAGGGCGGTACGGAGGGTCGGGTCCGGGTGGTGGCGGGTTCTGGTGAGGAGGGTGCCGGGGCTGTGGCGCAGCGCCCCTCGCTCGGTGAGGGCACCGGTGTGGAGTGCCAGCGCTTCCCGGCCGCGTTCCCTGAGCCAGCGGGTCACCGTCAGGGGGCGGGGAGCCAGGCCGGCCGCGCGGGCCCCTAACGCGGACAGCAGGTCGTCCGCCCAAGTCAGGCCTGTACGGGCCGTGTTGGGCGACAGTTCGATCTCACCGCGGAGCTGGTAGATCTCGACGCCCAGTTTTCTGGTCTTCCGCGGTCTGACCAACAGGCGTCTGCGCAGGGCCAGTTCACCCAGCTCCGCGGCCGCGCAACCGGCCGCTGTCTGCGCGGAGTTGGGCACCCTGCCGTTCTCCCGGTACGACAGGAGGGCGAACTCCTCGGGCAGGGACAGGCGTTGGAGCGCGGCGGGTCCGAACATGCGGTGCATTCTGCACGGCACGGCGTGATGGTGGTGCCAGCTGCACCCCCAACCAGGTAGCCCACCCCCTCGTGGCGGCGGCCCGGCGACGGCATCGTTGATCTCACAAGGTCGAGGCCGACAGTCAAAGGCCAAGGCCGAAGTCAACGACTCGCCGGAAGGAAACCGACATGCCTCACACCGCCGTCTCCCTCACGAAGGCCGCCCGCACCGCCCAGCCGTCCCCCTCCCGGCGAACCCCGCACACCACCCCCCGCGTGATGCCCCTCTGGCAGGCGATGGCCCACCTGTTCGCCCCGGCGGACGGCACACTGCGCCCGTGAACCCACGTGTTCACATGAGGCCAGCGTCCCGAACAACATGTCTACTCCCCGCAGGCTGGGGTTATTTCTAACCGGTCACCTGAGCAGACAGGGGTTAGATTTACCCCCAGCCTCCAGCGACCCCCCGCACAGCCGACAAGCGCCGACAAAGCACCGCCAAAACGCCGCGAAAGCCAGGCCCTCAGAGTCACCCCCAGTGCACCCGCCGTTCACATCCCCCACGAACGATGCGCCTCATGAGACGTGTCACTCCCGCCCTGGTCCTCGGCGTCACCGCGCTGCTGGCCACCCCGTTCGCCGCCCAGGCCGCCCCCGGCAACGGCAACGCCCACACCGACAGCTACGGCACCAAGGCCGTGTACCAGCCGGAGCAGAACTCCCGCTCGTACCAGAAGGTCCCGGCCGGCTTCACCCCCGTCTTCACCGAGAACGTGTCGCGGCACGGATCCCGTTCCGCGACCGACAGTTCGGACGGCGACCTGATCCTCGCGCTCCTCGACAAGGCGCAGGCCGAGGGCCAACTCACCGCCAAGGGCCGCGAGTTCGGGCCGAAGGCGCAGGCGCTCGAAGCCGCCATGAGCACCGTCGGCTACGGGAACCTCAGCGCGCGCGGCAAGGAGGAGATCCACGACACCGCCGTACGCATGGAGAAGCGGCTGCCGACCCTCTTCGCGTCGATCGCGAAGAACAAGGAGCCGATAGATGTGGTCAGTTCGGGGCAGGGACGTGCCGTCGACAGCGCCAACCTCTACGGCGCCGCGCTCGCGCAGACCGACCCCGACCTGACCTCCCTCATCGGCGCGACCCGTACCGACAAGGACCTCCTCTACTTCCACAAGGCCGACGGCGGGGCCGCCTACCGCGACTACATCGCCAACGACAAGCGCCTCGCGGCCACCCTCAAGGCCGTCACCGACCAGCCGAAGACCCACCGCGCCGCACGCGACGTACTGAAGAAGCTGTTCAAGCCGGCGTTCGTGGACCGCATCACGGCGGGCGAGTTCGCGTCGATCGGCACCGACGTCGAGGCCGCCACCGCCGTCTACAACCTGTACGCCATCGCCCCCGCGATGAGCGAGGAGAGCCCGGGCGGCAAGGGCTGGGGCATGGACCGGTACATCTCGGCGGGCGACGCCGACTGGTTCGGGTACATCTCCGACGCCGAGGACTTCTACGAGAAGGGGCCGGGCTTCGCGGACAGTGACATCACGTACAAGATGGCGAACGTCCTGCTCGACGACTTCTTCAAGAAGGCCGAGGCCAAGCGCGACGGCACGAGCGACCTGGGCGCCGAACTCCGCTTCACCCACGCCGAGGAGATCATCCCGCTGGCCGCGCTGATGGGCCTGCCGGGGAGCACGAAGGGCGTCACCACCGCCAAGCCGTACACCTACGGCAGCAACCCGTGGCGGGGAGCGGCCGTCGCGCCGCTCGGCTCCAACATCCAGTGGGACGTGTTCCGCAAGGGCAACACCTACCTCGTGCGCATGCTCTACAACGAGAAGGAGACGGCGTTCAAGGCCGGCTGCCGTCCCGTCTCGAAGGGCAGCAAGTTCTACGACCTGAACGAGCTGGAGCGCTGCTTCGGGCGTACGGCCAACTGACGTACGGGACCTGCCGGGGCTGCCGTCAGCCCCGGCCGCGTGTCCCGGGGCCCGTCCTCGGTTCCGCGACGCCCCCGACCGTGAACCCGATCACCGACCCGCCGCCGTCCCGTCGTAGCGCGAACGGTGCTCCGCCGTGGGCGAGCGCCACCTCGCGGACGATCGAGAGGCCGAGGCCCGAGCCCGGGAGGGAACGGGCGTCGGCCGCGCGGTAGAAGCGGTCGAAGATGCGGAAGAGGTCGGTTTCCGAGACTCCGGGGCCGCGGTCGAGGACTTCGACGCGGACCGTACCCGGGCGGGCCGGGCCCGAGACCGAGATCTCGATCGGGGTCTGGCCCGCGCGGTCGAACTTGGCCGCGTTCTCGACGAGGTTGGAGATCGCGCGCTGGAGCATGCCGGGGCGGCCGTCGGTCGTCGTGTCACCGCTCGCGCGGACGGTGATGTCACGGCCGGTGCGGCGACGGGCGAGGCCCGCCACGTCCTCCGCGATGTCGGCGAGGTCGACCTGCTGGGGCGGTTCGGTGTCGGACTGGCCCGCCGCCAGGTCCACCAACTCGTTGACCAGGTCGGTGAGTTCGCGGGCCTCCAGCGAGAGGTCGGCGACCAGTTCCTCGCGCGTGGCGGGCGGCAGCTCGTCGATCCGCCGCAGCAGGGAGATGTTCGTGCGCAACGACGTGAGCGGGGTGCGCAGTTCGTGGCCCGCGTCCTGGATCAGGCGGCGCTGGTCCTCCTCCGACTGCGCGAGGCGCCCGAGCATCCGGTCGAAGGCCCGGCCCAGCCGGCCCACCTCGTCGTAACCGGTGACCGGGACCTGGACGCCGAGCCGACGCGTGCGGGCCACGTCCTCGGCGGCGGCGGTGAGGATGATGAGGCGCCGGGTGATGCGCCGCGCCAGCCACCAGCCGCACAGCCCGGCCAGCACCACCACCGCCGCCATCAGCACGAACGTCCGCTGCTGCAGCGCCCGCAGCAGATCCTCCGTGTCGCTGAACTCCTGCGCGACCTGCACCGCGCCCCGCCCGGCGCCGAGCGAGACGGTCGCGATGCGGTACACGTCCTCACCGACGGCGACGTCCTTGTGCTCCACCGTCTTCCCGGCGATCCGCTCGCCCGCGATCGCCCGGTCGTCGCCGGTGACGGGCAGCGCCGGGCTCCCGCTGTCGAGGACCCCGCCGTCCCGCCCGAGCACCTGAACGTCCGTACGGGCCGGCCGCACGATGTCGTGGCCGGGCGCGGAGGAGGAGAAGTCCTCGGTCGTCATCTGGTGCGTCCGCACCTCGTCCTGCAGATCCTGGACGACCTGGTCGAACACGGACTCCTGGTCGACCCGGACCAGCCGGGCCGCGGCGCCGTACGACAGCACGCCGACGAGCAGCGTGACCACCGCGGTCACCGCCGCGAAGGACAGCACGAACGTGGTGCGGAGTGAAACCAGTCTGGGTCGCCTGGTGGCCACGAACCGCCGCAGGCGGCCCACTCAGTCCTCCCGCAGCACGTAACCCACGCCGCGCACCGTGTGGATCAGCTGCGGCGCGCCGGGCTCGTCGAGCTTGCGGCGCAGGTAGCCGACGTAGACGGCGAGGTTCTTGGAGCCGGGGCCGAAGTCGTAGCCCCAGATGCGGTCGTAGATCGTGGAGTGGTCCAGGACGATGCCCGCGTTGCGCACGAGCAGTTCGAGGAGCTCGAACTCGGTCCGGGTCAGCTCCAGTTCACGCTCGTCGCGCCAGACGCGGCGGGCCTGGAGGTCCATGCGGAGGCCGGCCGCGGTGATCTGCTTGTCGGCGGGCGTGGTCGTGTACGCCGCCTGCGGGCCGTCCCGCAGTACGTCCGTGGCGGAGGCGGTGGTCGTGCCGGGGACGCCGTTCGCCGGGACCGGGCTGGTGCGGCGGAGCAGGGCGCGCAGCCTCGCGAAGACCTCTTCCACGTCGAAGGGCTTCACGACGTAGTCGTCGGCGCCCGCGTCCAGGCCCGCGATGCGGTCGGCGGTCTCCACGAGTGCCGTCAGCATGAGGATCGGGGTGCGGTCGCCCTCGGCGCGCAGGACCCGGCAGACCTGGAGGCCGTCGATGCCGGGCATCATCACGTCGAGAAGCAGCACGTCCGGTGGGGTGCGGTGAGCCTGCGCGAGCGCCTCGACACCGTCGGCGACCGCGGTCACCTGGTAGCCCTCCAGGGTCAGGGCCCGCTCCAGGGCATGACGGATGGCACGGTCGTCTTCGGCGAGCAGCACAGTCTGGGGCACGGCACCCAGTGTGCCAAGGCCTCCGGCGGTTGACCGGTGGGGGCAGGTCTACGATCACCCTTTTTACCTGGCTCTCACCGAGGCGGGCGCAACCCGGGTTCAGCTCCTACCGTCTTCTCACGGTCGGGTACGTCGAGGTGACCGCCCCTGGGGGCTGCGCCCCCAGACCCCCATCGGCCCTGAAGGGGCCTCGTCCTCAAACGCCGGACGGGCTGATTTTAAGTGCCGCCAACTGTTCCGCGAACGGGACGACCGTCGGCTTGCTCGTCGGCCGGGCTGTCGACAGACCCCTCATCAACGCCCCCAGCTCCCCCGCCGCCCGTTCGATCCGCTCCGGCAACCCCTCCGCGCCCCAGTCCTCGGAGGCGGCGTAGACCCCGGTCGGGACGACCACGGCGCGCAGGTAGGCGAAGAGCGGGCGGAGGGCGTGTTCGAGCACCAGGGAGTGGCGGGCGCTGCCGCCCGTCGCCGCGATGAGCACCGGCTTGCCCACCAGCGCGTCCTTCTCCAGCACATCGAAGAAGGACTTGAACAGTCCGCTGTACGACGCCGAGAACACCGGCGTGACGGCGATCAGACCGTCCGCTTCCGTCACCGCGTCCAGCGCGGCGGCGAGCGAGCGGCCGGGGAAGCCGTTGGTGAAGTTGTGCGCTATCTCGACGGCGAGGTCGCGCAACTCGATGACCTCGATGTCCGCCGAGGCGACACCCGCCGTGGCGGTCGCCAGCCGGTCGGCCAGCAACCTCGTGGACGACGGGACGCTCAGCCCCGCCGAGACGACTACGAGCTTCATACGACACTCACCTCCTGAGCGGACTTGAGCGACTCGTGGGTCGGCGCGTCCGGCACATCCGCCGGACGGTTCGCCGCGAACTCCTTGCGGAGCACCGGTACGACCTCCTCGCCCAGCAGGTCCAGCTGCTCCAGGACCGTCTTGAGCGGCAGCCCGGCGTGGTCCAGCAGGAACAGCTGGCGCTGGTAGTCACCGGCGTACTCCCGGAACGCGAGGGTCTTCTCGATGACCTCCTCCGGGGAACCGACCGTCAGCGGGGTCTGGTCGGTGAAGTCCTCCAGGGAGGGCCCGTGGCCGTAGACCGGAGCGTTGTCGAAGTACGGGCGGAACTCGCGGATCGCGTCCTGCGAGTTCTTGCGCATGAACACCTGCCCGCCCAGCCCGACGATCGCCTGCTCCGGCGTGCCGTGGCCGTAGTGCGCGTACCGCTCCCGGTACAGCTCGACCATCCGCTTGGTGTGGTCGGCCGGCCAGAAAATATTGTTGTGAAAGAAGCCGTCGCCGTAGAAGGCGGCCTGCTCGGCGATCTCGGGCGAGCGGATCGAGCCGTGCCAGACGAACGGCGGTACGTCGTCCAGCGGACGCGGCGTCGACGTGAAGCCCTGGAGCGGGGAGCGGAACTTGCCCTCCCAGTCCACGACGTCCTCGCGCCACAGGCGGCGCAGCAGGGCGTAGTTCTCGATGGCGAGGTTGATGCCCTGACGGATGTCCTGGCCGAACCACGGATACACCGGGCCGGTGTTGCCGCGGCCCATCATCAGGTCGACCCGGCCGTCGGCCAGGTGCTGGAGCATCGCGAAGTCCTCCGCGATCTTCACCGGGTCGTTGGTGGTGATGAGCGTGGTGGAGGTGGAGAGGATCAGCTTCTCGGTCCGCGCCGCGATGTAGCCGAGCATCGTGGTGGGCGACGAGGGCACGAACGGCGGGTTGTGGTGCTCCCCGGTCGCGAAGACGTCGAGCCCGACCTCCTCGGCCTTCAGCGCGATGGCGACCATGGCCTTGATGCGCTCACGCTCGGTCGGCGTCCGTCCGGTGGTCGGGTCCGGTGTGACGTCGCCGACGCTGAAGATCCCGAACTGCATGGTCGTTCACCCTCCAGGTTGTTGATTATTCAACTATACCCTCCAACGGCCACCCCCTCACACATATTCCGCGCACTGTCAGTGGGCGGTTCTACGATCCGTACATGGCCGTCCCGCACCGCGACACCCGAGGAATCGTCGACCCCGCCGAACTCCTCGCCCGCGTGCGCTTCCGCCGCCCCGAACCCGCCGAACCCCTCCGCCCGTACATCGAGCACTACTGGCTGATCGACTGGGACCTGACCGAGCCCTACGTCTCCCACGTCGTCCCGCACCCGGCCGTCCACATCGTCTTCCAACACCTCGCCGGCGAGGACGCCTTCGTCGAGATCGCGGGCATCCCGCACGGCCTCTTCGCGCAGAAGCTGGAGGGACGGGGACGGGTCTGCGGCATCAAGTTCCGCCCCGGCGCCTTCCGTTCCGTCACCCCGGACCGCCCGGTGTCCGACTGGACCGGGCAGCGGGTCCGGCAACCCGACGTGTTCCCGGACATCGACCCCGCCACGGTCCTCGACCTCCCCGACGAGACCGCCCGCGTCGCCGCCCTCGACACCTTCCTCCTCGCCCTCGGCCCCCGGCCCGACCCACAGGCCGACCTCGCGACCACCCTGGTCGACCGCATCCGCACCGACCGCACGATCCGCCGCGTGACCGACTTCGCCCACGCGGAAGGCCTGTCCGTACGGCTGTTGCAACGCCTCTTCGCCGCGTACGTCGGCGTCGGCCCGAAGTGGGTCATCCTGCGCTACCGCATCCACGAGGCCCTGGAGCGCGCTGGCGCCGACGAGCCCGTGGACTGGGCAGGACTCGCCGCCGACCTCGGCTACGCCGACCAGGCCCACCTGGTCCGGGACTTCACGGCAACGGTCGGGGTGACACCGACGGCGTACGCACAGGGCGTGCAGGGAGTCCAGGGCGCGCCCTGACCAACCCATCGCGTTAATCCGGTTGACCGGCGAGGGGCTCCTCACGCACATTCATCTGCGTGACACAGACAATGCACGACGCAAGCAATTCCGGCGAACCCGAAGGCCCCGGAGAACCCGGCGAGCCCGAGGGCCCGGGAGAACCCGGCGAACCCGAAGGCCTCGGAGAGCCCGGCGATCCTGAAGGCCCGGGAGAACCCGGCGAACCCGAAGGCCCCGGAGAACCCGGCGAACCCGAACTCCCCGAACACCCCGAACTCCCCGAACACCCCGAACACCCCGAACACCCCGAAAAACCTCCCCTCCCCGCCCACACCCGCTGGGCGATCCTCGCCGTGATCCTCGCCGCCGACGTCCTCGACCTCCTCGACTCGACGATCACCAACATCGCCGCCCCGACCATCGCAAGAGACCTCGGCGGCGGCCCCGCCCTCGTCCAGTGGCTCGGCGCCTCCTACGCCCTCGCCCTCGGCGTCCTCCTCGTCCCCGGCGGACGGCTCGGCGACCGGTACGGGCGGCGGCGGGTCTTCCTCGCCGGGCTCGCCGGGTTCGTCGTCGCCTCGATCGCCTGCGGGCTCGCTCCCGGCCCCGTCTTCCTGGTCGTCGCCCGGCTCGTGCAGGGCGCCTTCGGGGCGCTGCTCATCGCGCAGGGCTTCGGCATCCTCGGCGCGAGCTGGCCTCGGGACCAGATCGGCAAGGCGTTCAGCCTGTTCGGGCCGGTGATGGGGCTGTCGGCGGTGGGTGGGCCGATCCTCGCCGGGTTCCTCGTCGACGCCGATCTCGGCGGCCTCGGCTGGCGCCCCATGTTCCTCATCAACCTCCTCCTCGGCGGCGGCGCCCTCCTCGCCGCCCTGCGCCTCCTCCCTCACGACACCGGCGACGGCACCGCCCCCGTCGACGGCCCCGGCTCCGCCCTGATCACGGGCGCCATGCTCGGCCTGCTCGGCGGGATCATCCACGGCTCCGAGCACGGCTGGACGGGACCGGCGCCCGCCCTCCTGCTCCTCGGCCTCGCCCTGTTCGCCGGGTTCTGCCACCGCCAGCGCACCGCACCGGAACCGCTCATCCGCCCCTCCCTCCTCCACAACCGCGGCTTCACCGCCGGCCTCCTCCTCGGTGTCGTCGCCTTCGCCGCCGTCGCCGGACTCCTCTACGTCGTCTCCCTCTACTTCCAGCAAGGCCTCGGCCGCTCCCCCGCGGGCACCGCCCTCGGCCTGATCCCGCTCTCCGCCGGCATCGTCGTCGCCTCGATCGCCTGCTACCGGCTCGTCCACCGCCACGGCCGCCGCCTCGCCGCCATCGGCCTGCTGATCATCCTGGCGGGCTGCGGCCACCTCGCCACACTGGTCGCCAACTCCGGTACGGGGACCGGGGGTTGGGCTCTCGTTCCGCCCCTCCTTCTCGTCGGGCTCGGCATGGGCACCTGCTTCGGCACGATCTACGACGTCACCATCGGCGACATCGAACCCTCCGAGGCGGGCAGCGCCGGCGGCTCGCTCAACGCGGTGCAGCAACTGGCCAACGCGATCGGCGCGGCGGCCGTGACCACCGTGTATTTCAAGGCAGTTGGCGGGGGTACGGCCCACGCCCTGCTCGTGAGCCTCGGCGTGGTCGCCGCGGCCGTCGCCCTGTGCCTGTGTCTCGTACGGCTGCTGCCGCGCTCGGCGCCGGCCGACCATGGTCACTGAGCGCCGACGGGCCGGGGTGGACCCGCACGCTGGTAGCTTTCGCTGCGGCCGGACGACAGTGGGAAGAGAGCCGCGGTGAACCGAACTCAGGCCGTGACCCGGTGGTTCACGGCGGACAACAACCCCATCCAGGTCTTCGGCACCGTCGCCGCGATCGTCGTCGGCGCGATCGTGGTGCGGCCCATCGGGTTCTCCGGGACCGGGCTCGCCGTGCTGTGTCTGCTCGTCCTGGTCTCGCTGATGACGTGCACGCGGCTGATCCCGGAGGGGCGGCTAGCGCCGGGGCCGCAGTTCGCGGTGCTGTGCGTCTGGTCGGCCGGGGCCGCCGCGCTGCTGGCGCTGGACCGCTCCGGGGCGTCGGCCCTGTTCGCGTACTTCGCCACCGGGCACGCCGGATACCGTCTCGACAGCCGCCGCTCGCTGCCCTTCGCGGCGGCCACCAGCGCCCTGTGCGCGGGTGTGCTGCTGCTGCCGTGGGGCGGCCACGGCACCTCGTGGGTCGTGGGCGCCTTCACCGGTGTCAGCGTGCTGGTCGGGCTCTCCAACCGCGCCCACACCGACGCACTGCGCTCCGCCCGGGCCGCCGCCGAGCAGGCCGAGCTGGCCGCCCGGGCCGAGGCGCGGGCCGAGGCACTCGCCGAGCGGGCCCGGATCGCCCGGGACGTGCACGACGTACTGGCCCACTCGCTGGCCGGGGTGAACATGCAACTGGAGGTCACCGACGCCCTGTTGGAGTCCGGTGACGTCGAGCGGGCCCGGCAGGCGGCCCAGCGCGCGCAGAGCCTGGTGCGCTCGGGGCTGACCGAGGTGCAGCGCACGGTCGGGGACCTGCGCGAGGACGCGCTGCCGCTGGTGGAGACCTTGCGGTCCATGCTCGGCTCCGTGTCCGACGCCGGTACGCTGACCGTCGACGGGCCGGAGCGTGAACTGCCCGTCCGCCTCGCCCAGGTGATCGTGCGCTGCGCCCAGGAGGCGCTGACCAACGCGCACAAGTACGCGCCCGGCGCCCCGGTCCGCATGCGCCTGGAGTACGGGGAGCGACAGGAGCACCTCCCGGACGAGACCGTCTTCGAGGTGGTCAACTCCGCGCCGCCGGAGGGCTCGCGGCCGTTGGCCGGTGCGGGAAGCGGGATGGGGCTGGTCGGGATGCGCGAGCGGCTCGACCTGGTGGGCGGCACGGTCACGGCCGGGCCGATCGTGGACGGCGACGACTCAGGAGGATGGCTGGTGCGCGTGGTGATCCCGGGATGAGCGACGGGCGACAGGGCGAGCGGGAACCTTCCGTGCCGGGCGAGCAGCAGGCCGTCGTGCGGGTGGTGGTGGCCGACGACCAGACCGCCGTCCGCGAGGCGCTGGCGACCGTACTGGATCTGCAGCCCGGCGTGGAGGTCGTGGCGACGGCGAAGGACGGCGGGGAAGCCGTGCTCGCCGCCGAGGCGCACTCCCCGGACGTGATCCTGATGGATCTCAACATGCCGCGGATGGACGGGGTCGAGGCCACCCGGCTGCTCACCGAGCGCTTCCCGCAGGTCGCCGTCGTCGTGCTCACCACCTTCGCCGACGAGGAGTACATCCTCGCCGCGCTCGGTGCCGGTGCCCGCGGCTACCTCACCAAGGAGTCCGGCCGGCAGGACATCACCCGCGCGGTGCGGGCCGCGGCGGCCGGGCAGTCCGTGCTCGACCCCGCCGTACGGGACCGGCTCGTCGCGGCCGCCGCGCGGGGCGGCGCCCCCGTCGAGCGGCCGGGCACCGGACTCGCCCCGGACCTCACTCCCCGGGAGGTCGAGGTGCTCACGCTGATCGGCGAGGGACTGACCAACCGGGGCATCGCCGAGCGGCTGGTGGTGAGCGAGGCCACGGTGAAGACCCATATCAACAACCTCTTCTCCAAGGCACATCTGCGGGACCGGGCGCATGCCGTGAAGTACGCGTTCATCCACGGACTGGTGAAGACCCCTGGCTGAGGGCGGCCCCGGCCGGTGCCAGCAAGCGCACGCGGGCCAGCAGCAGGAACACCCGGGTGAGGACCATGGCCAGCGCCATGATGACGAAGAACGGGGCGATGGCGTCCTGGACTATCTGGTGCTCGGCCATGAACGTGCCGAGGTGGTCACGGAACCAGGTGTTGTGCTCGGCGAGGTAGATGAAGGCGACGCGCAGCGCGACCACCGCCGTCCAGATCGCCACGAACCCCGCGCCGCACCGGGTGTGGACGCGGCCCGAGGCCGGGTCGCGCTCCACGCCGGTCGTGAACGTGGCGACGACTCCGCAGGCCAGCCCGATCGCGGCGCCCACCAGATAGACGACCACGTCGACGTGCTGGGTGGGCAGCCCCCTCAGATAGAAGTACCCGACCGCCGACACCGTGCCGATCGGCATCAGCACCTTGTGCAGGTCGTACTTCCGGCGCCCGTACTGCGTCAGCATCATCACCGCGAAGATGCCCCCGCTGATCGTCAGCGCCTGCTCCATGTCCGTCATGACGTCGCACTCCTCGGTCTCCGGCGGTGTCCCCGCCTCGCGTTTTCCTGAGTCCGACTCTCCCGCCGAAGCCGGAAAAGCTCCCGGACCCACGGGTGGATTTCCGGGTGGAGACGCGAGGTGGAGCCTGCCCCTAGGGGTCCCTCGGGGCAGGCCCCCGCTCACGAGAAGCGCTGAGCCCTCAGCGCTTGAGCGTGAAGGTGAAGTCGCCGGTGAGTCTGGCGTTCAGCCGGACTCCCGACACGAGGCTCCCCTCCCCGATCAGCCTCCCGACCTCGGCCCGCGACAGACCGCAGCCCTCGGCGATCAGCCGCACCGGCCGGAGGGGTATCCGCGCCGCGAAACGCACCGACACGTCGATCACCTCGCGGTCCAGGTGCTCCGTTCCGCCGGTGTCGAGACGCCAGGCGCCCTCCCAGTCGAGGGCGATGCGGTTACGGCGCCGCAGCACCGGATCCTGGAGCAACTCGGCTGCCAGGGAAGGGTCGTTGGCGTGCAGCCGGTCCAGCAGTCCGGGGCGTACGGAGCGCACGTTCGCCCGCTCCAGGACCGTGATTCTCGTGGTGTCCCCGCAGCCGCAGCAGAGCGCGAGGAGCCAGGCGTCGATGAGCTTGTGGTGGGCGTTGACGCGGAACTTTCCGTGCGCCCGGAAGCGTTCGGACGCGCACGCGTGGCAACGGCGGAGGACAAGGGGAAGGCGGGTGGGCATGACAAACCAGGTCGCGAGCACAGAAGTACACCGGTTCCAGTGAGAAGTCCGCAGCGGAAAGAGGCGCGGCGCACAGGCGCGACGCGCGACAGATCAGCACTCGGGGGGTCTCACACGGTGTACAACGGCACGTCCTCGCCCAGACGACTGGATTCGGCAGGACGATAACGGCGCGGGACGGCGCCGCTCAACGGGTTTTCGGCGTCCCGGCACTACGCGAGGTCGGCGCCACCGGCCCTACGCGAGGTCGGCTCCCCGGCGCTACACGTCCCCCGCCCGCAGCCGCGCGATCTGCTGCCCGCTGAACTCCACCGTCCGCCTCATGTGCCCGACGATCACGGCGAGTTCGGCGTCGCCGAGCTCGTCGAAGAGGGTGAACCAGCCGCCGCCGAGCCGGTTCCACATGCGCCCGAACTCGGTGATCTTCTCCGGCACGGTCGCCACCAGCACCCGCCGCCGGTCCTCCGCGTCCCGCTCCCGGACGACGTACCCGGCCCGCTCCAGCCGGTCCACCAGCCGCGTCGCCGACCCGGTCGTCAGCCCGGTCAGCTCGGCGACCCGGCCCGTGGTGACGGGCCCGGCCTCCAGCGTGAGCAGGTTCAGACACTGCAGATCGGTGGGGTGCAGCCCGAGCCGGTCGGCGACGGCCTGGTTGAACAGGGCGTACGACGCCATGTACCGGCGCGATACGGAGGACAACTCGTCCAGCAGCCGCGCCCGCGCGTTCCCGGACATGTCAAACCCCTCGTCGCCTGTGCCGTGCGGAGATCGAGATCGTACGACGTGGTCGCGGGCGTGGCTCCTCGGTCCTACGGGTGTGGCTCAGAAGTAGTAGGTGTCACCGGTGTCCAGAACGAGCACCCGCTGCTGGTCGTTGGCCCGGTTCCCGTCCACCGCGCCCCCGCCCCACACCGTGTCCAGCTCCAGCAGCACCTCGGAGGACGCGTCCCGCAGCCGTACCCGCACCTCGATCCGCTCGCCCACCGCGTCCGCGGCCAGCGCCCCCGTCCGGCACACCACCACCCGCTCCCCCGACCGGGCACACCCCTGCGGCAGCGTCTGCGCGTCCGCGAGCGGCTTCGACCAGCGCAGCCGTACGGTCGCGTCGGGCACCGCGGCCGGACCGTGGTTGCGCGGGGTGAACCGCACGTCGACCCGGCCGCCGGTCATAGTCGCGGAGCCGTGATAGGCGAGATCCGCCTCCGGGCCGGGGATGTCCGGGTGCCCGGGGAGCCCCGGGGCCGCGCCCATCACCGCCAGCGCGGCACCCCCGACAGCGAGAGTCCGTAGTACCCCTAGTACCCGCATGCGATCCGCTCCTCAGTACGCCGCGCCCTTGCACCACGCCACCGTGGTCGTACGGATGTATCCCACGCGGAGCGGGCGACAGGCGCCGTCCATCAGGTGACACCCGCGTGATCTGATGACGCCCATGCTCGTGCTCCGCTCCGCAGCCCTCTTCGTCGTCGCCGCCGTCTTCGAGATCGGCGGCGCCTGGCTGGTCTGGCAGGGGGTGCGCGAACACCGCGGCTGGCTGTGGATCGGCGGCGGGATCATGGCCCTCGGCGTCTACGGCTTCGTCGCCACCTTCCAGCCCGACGCCCACTTCGGCCGCATCCTCGCGGCCTACGGCGGGATCTTCGTCGCCGGTTCACTGGCCTGGGGCGCGGTCGCGGACGGCTACCGCCCCGACCGCTGGGACATCACCGGCGCCCTGATCTGCCTGGCCGGGATGGCCGTGATCATGTGGGCGCCCAGGGGGAACTGAGCCGGAACCGCGCCCCCCTATCCTGGACGGAGTCGTACATACGATCTCGTTGATCCATACGATCGATCTCGTTGATCCGTCCCGAGGAGCAGCCCATGGCCACCGCCGCACCGTCCGCCGCCTCCCGTATCGCGGTCGTCACCGGGGCGAGCGGCGGCATCGGCGCCGCCACGGCCCGGCAGCTCGCCGCGGCCGGTTACCGCGTCGTCCTCACCGCCCGCCGCAAGGACCGCATCGAGGCGCTCGCCGAGGAGATCACCGCGAACGGCGGCCAGGCCACGGCATACGCCCTCGACGTCACCGACCGTGCCGCCGTCGACGAGTTCGCGACCGCGTTCAAGACGATCGGCGTGCTGATCAACAACGCGGGCGGCGCACTCGGCGCCGACCCGGTCGCGACCGGCGACCCCGCCGACTGGCGCACGATGTACGAGACGAACGTCCTCGGCACCCTGAACATCACCCAGGCCCTGCTCCCCGCCCTCACCGCGAGCGGCGACGGCACGGTCGTGGTCGTCTCCTCCACGGCCGGACACGGCACGTACGAGGGCGGCGCGGGCTATGTCGCCGCCAAGCACGGCGCCCACGTCCTCGCCGAGACCCTGCGCCTGGAGATCGTCGGCACCCCGGTGCGGGTCATCGAGGTCGCGCCCGGCATGGTCAAGACGGACGAGTTCGCGCTGACCCGCTTCGGCGGCGACGCGGAGAAGGCGGCGAAGGTCTACGCGGGCGTCGCCGAGCCCCTCACCGCCGACGACGTGGCCGACACCATCACCTGGGCGGTCACCCGCCCCAGCCACGTCAACATCGACCTCCTCGTCGTCCGCCCCCGCGCCCAGGCCTCGAACACCAAGGTCCACCGGGAGCTGTGATGCCCGACGCGGAGGGAGACCCGGCCGGCCCGAACAGTCCGGCCGGCCCGGACAACTCCCAACAGGCCCTGGACAAGCGCCGGTTGGCCGAGGAGACCAGGAACGAACGCAAGGTCTGGTACTTCCTCGGCTACTTCCTCTTCGGCATCCACCTCGTCGCGTTCGTGATGATCTACGCGGTGATGCACGCGCCGAACAAGTAGGCGCGGCCCAGGAGTTGGACCCGGGGGTTGGCTAGGCCTTCCGCTGCTGGAAGATCCACGCCCGGATGCCCTCGATGGTGTAGGCGATCGGCCACGTCGAGTTGTGCTCGACGCCGTGCGCGTTCGCCAGACCCCCGGCCAGGGTCGAACCCTTCCTGAACGAGGCGTAGTTGACCGTCGTGCGCTTGGCCACCACGGCCTTCACGTCCGCGGCGAACTCCGCCGCGGTGGACTGCCCGTCCCAGACCGCGCGGGCGACCTTCGTCCCGGCCTTCTCGATGACGGCCATGATGGCGTTCTCGCCGGGATAGGCCTTGGTGTCGCCCTGCGAGACGGTGACCCAGAGGTTCTTCCTCGCCAGCGGCGCGGCCGGGGCGGAGGGCCACTGACCGGCGACCACCCAGGAGGCCGCGAAGAGGTCGGGGTACTTGATGTTCAGGCCGAGGGTCATCATCGCGCCCATGGACTGGCCGGTGGAGTACAGGCGATCGGTGTCGATGCTGTACTTCGCGGTCAGTGACCTGACCAGGTCGACGGTGGTGTCGAAGAGTGCCGTCGGCTTGTAGTCGTCGCCGACGACCACCTCCGGGTACTGCGGCGCCAGCACGAACGCCGGGCGCTTCGCCTGGTCCTCGGGGGATGCCCAGCACACCGCGCCCAGGCCCTGCACCAGCGTCGCCCGCACCGTGGTGGTGATCAGGCTCGCGTCGTGCATGAAGAGGACGAGCGGATAGGACTTGCTCCGGTCGTAGCCCTTGGGGATGTAGAGGTTGTACGGCAGCGACCTGCCGGTCTTCGAGTCCTTGTACGTGAACTGCTCGAAGTCGTCGACGATCAGGTTCACCGTCCTGCTGGTACCGACCTTGGCGTCGCCGCCGGCGTAACCGGTGCCGGCACTGGTCGTGACGGTGCCGGCCTGGGTGACGGTGCCCTTCGCCGCCCTGATGGTGGCGGGTCCGCCCGTCGAGCCCACCTGGGGGCCGGGGATGACGTAGGGGCTGCTTGAGGAGGACGCCGAGGGCGCGCTCGACGCCGTGGCCAAGGCCGACGGCTGGGCGGTCCCCGGCGCGCCCTCGCCCGACCCCACGCCTCCCCACAACAGGGCGCTCTTGTCGTCGGGGGACAGCTCGACGATGACGTACTTGCCGTCGGTGCCCCGATCGGCCGTCGCCGCACTGGTGTTGGCGTAGACCTTCGTGATGGTCCGGCCCTCGACCTTGAAGGACGACGCCGAGAGCTTGGACGTGTCGATCTCGGTGTCGTACTCGACGGCGACCGCGATGAATTTCTGGCCGTCGCCGTAGACCTCGGTGATCGCGGTGGCGCTTTTCATATGCCCACCGCCGCCCCCGCTGCCCGACGAATGCGATTCACAAGCGGCCAGGCCCGTGGTGGCAACCGCCGTCATTCCCAGAACCCGCCCTAAAAACGCACGCCTTGTAGCCATTTCGCTCATCCCCTCGGCTCAGTTCAGGGACTTGATGATGCGATCGATTCGCGCCACGGCCTTCTCCGCGGTGCCCTTGATGTAGAAACCGTCGACCGCCTCATAAGTGACGTGGTCGAAATTCCATGTGTCGGGCATGTTCTTGGCGCCGCCCTCGAACATCGACATGACGAACGTGCTGGAGAAGGACGAGTTCTCACGGATCGTGTTCGCGGTCGTGGTCGACAACTCCGGCTCCACGCCCGCGAAGACGCCCTTGCCGACCTGGAAGACCCAGAGCGGCACCTGGGCGGTGCCGGTGGGGGTGAAGGTGACGGTCTTGGTCGGCGCGCTCGCCTGCGGCCCGGTGACCTGGGTCGTGGTGATGTCGTCGGTGACGAGCCGCACCACGACCTGCTTGCCGCTCTCGTACTTACTGATCCCCTGCGCCACCCGCACGATCTCGTTGCCGAGCCGCTCACCCTGCGCGGTCAGCAGCGCGAACCCGGCGTCGTGCAGATCGACGCCGTAGGTCCAGCCCTTGTCCTTGTCGATCGTGTACCGCTTCGAGCGGTACGCCGGGAATTGGTCACCGCACGCGCCCACCAGCCAGAAGCCGACGGCACCGGGGTACTGCGTCTCGACGTGCGCCACGGCCGCGCCCGCGAGGTCTGCGGAGATCGGGAGAGTGCCGTCGGCCATGACGGAGTCCTGCATCACGCAGCTCTGCACGTTGTAGTTGGCCAGGACGGCGATCGGGTTGCCGTCGAGGTCGTTGAAGCGGGCGACGTACACGCCCTTGTCCGAGGGCAGTTGCTCGTTCACGCCGAGCCAATAGCCGTCGGCGGTGAGGACGTTGCGGTTCACGTTGACGTCAACTCGACCGGAGCCGTAGCCGACCTCGGCGTCCTGGAGGTTCTGCACGGCGTCGGCGACGGCGGACCTGGTGGCGGCGACGATGTTCTGGACGTACGCGGCGGCCCCGGCGGAGGACGAACTCGCCTGCACGTGCGGCGCGGAGAAGCAGTGCGTGACGGTGACCATGATGTTCGCGGCGGTCACGCCGGAGGCCGCGGTGATGGCGTCCCGCATCAGCGCGACCGCCTCCGCGCTGATGGAGGTCAGGTCCAGCACGGCCAGCGCGATCCGCCGGGACCCGGACTCCACCAGCAGGACACGGACGTTGAGGTCGTCGTGCACGGCGGTGAAGTTGTCCAGCGGCAGCAGCGAGGCACCGGGCGTGAACGCGGCCTTCCCGACACCGGCCTTCAGCCCGCCGGTGGCCTTCGTGGCGGCCTGCGCGGAGGTGGCGGTGCCGAGGGCGGTCGCCGCGAGGGCGGTGACCGCACCGGCGGCCACGACGGTCCGCCGGCTCAACTCGCCCTGATTCTGCTGTTGTTCACGCATGTGCTGTCCTCCGAGAAGCTGCGGGTGGGGTGGGGCCAACTCGCGGGCAGCATCACAGTGAATTTCGGGGTCAGCAATAAGGGTCGCGCGCAATCAATGCTTTCACGAATGGAGCATGCATGTGACGTGCACGGACGTCCTGAATTCACAGCGATCTCAGAGGACTTACAGAGCTCCGCAGGAATTTCAAAGCTCCTGCGGAGTTCCAGAAATCAGCCCTTCACACACACGACCTGCTTCAGCTTCGCCACGACCTCGACGAGGTCCCGCTGCTGATCGATGACCTGCTCGATCGGCTTGTACGCGCCCGGGATCTCGTCCACGACGCCGGAGTCCTTACGGCACTCCACACCCCGTGTCTGCTCCTCCAGGTCCTTCGTCGAGAAGCGACGCTTGGCCGCGGTACGGCTCATGCGCCGACCGGCGCCGTGCGAGGCCGAGTTGAAGGACTTCTCGTTGCCGAGGCCCTTCACGATGTACGAACCGGTGCCCATCGAGCCGGGGATGATCCCGTACTCGCCGGAGCCGGCGCGGATCGCTCCCTTACGGGTGACCAGCAGGTCGACGCCCTCGTACCGCTCCTCGCTCACGTAGTTGTGATGGCACGAGATCTCGGCGTCGAACGTCGGCTTCGCCTTCTTGAACTCCTTGCGGATCACGTCCTTCAGGAGCGCCATCATGATCGTGCGGTTGTACTTCGCGTACTCCTGCGCCCAGAACAGGTCGTTGCGGTACGCCGCCATCTGCGGGGTGTCCGCGATGAAGACGGCGAGGTCACGGTCGACCAGGCCCTGGTTGTGCGGGAGCCTCTGCGCCGCACCGATGTGGTGCTCGGCGAGTTCCTTGCCGATGTTCCGGGACCCGGAGTGGAGCATGAGCCAGACCGAACCGTCGCCGTCTATGCACACTTCTGTGAAGTGATTGCCGGATCCAAGCGTTCCCATCTGCTTTTGTGCACGTTCCTGACGGAATTTGACCGCTTCGGCCACTCCGTCGAACCGCCCCCAGAAGTCGTCCCACCCGCCGGTGGCCAGCCCGTAGAACCGCCCCGGCTCCACCGGACTGTCATGCATCCCCCGCCCCACCGGAATCGCCTGCTCGATCTTCGACCGCAGCCGCGACAGATCGCCGGGAAGATCGTTCGCCGTGAGTGACGTCTTCACCGCGGACATGCCGCAGCCGATGTCGACCCCCACCGCCGCCGGGCACACCGCGCCCCGCATCGCGATGACGGACCCGACCGTCGCGCCCTTCCCGTAGTGCACGTCCGGCATGACCGCCAGGCCCTTGATCCACGGCAGGGTCGCGACGTTGCGCAGCTGCTGGAGCGCGCCCTCCTCGACCGACGCCGGGTCGGTCCACATGCGGATCGGTACCTTCGCGCCCGGCATCTCCACGTACGACATATCGTCCTCATTCCCCCGGAAACCATCAAAAAAAGTCAAAAGTCATACATCGCAAAACCGGCGCCAAGGTCAACGAAAGGGACAGCGGACCGGCGTCAACGGCTGTACGTGCGATAGACATTGTCTCCAGGGGGTCCCCCGGTGCGGCAAGCGATTAACCAGCGGGGACACTGGCAGACCCTGGATCGTTCAAGGGGTCGAGGGGCGCCGAACACAGCCGGCACCCCACGCCCGACACCGACCCGAACACTCACCCGACATCCTGTCGAGAGGAGCCCGACCGTGCAGCGGAAGGCGTACGTACCCGGCACCGCCGCGCTCCTCGTGGCGCTGCTGGCGGGCTGCTCCAGCGGCTCGGCCGACAGCGGTACGACGGACGACGCGAACCCGGGCGAGGCCGGCACGGCGACCGCGGTGGCCCAGCCGGGCAAGTACCGCACGCTTCCCGAACCCTGCGGCGCGGTCGGTCACAGCACCCTGGACACCCTGCTCCCCGGCATCAAGCAGATCGCCGACCCGGACCAGCGCGAGGCGGCGTACGCGGGCGACGCGACGCTGACGTACGACACGGACCGCAAGGTGGGCTGCCGTTGGAAGGTCGAGTCCACGGACGCGACCGACCATCTCCTGGTCGACTTCGAGCGGGTGGTGTCCTACGACAACGCCGTGAGCGACGACAGCCAGGCGCAGACGATCTTCGCGACGAAGGAGACGGCGGCGGATCTCCCGGAGCCGACGGCGAGCGCCACGGCGTCGGACACGGAGTCGAACTCCGCGTCGGCGTCCGGCTCGGCGTCGGCTTCGGACTCCGCGACGCCCTCCGCCACCCCCTCGTCCTCGTCCTCCGCGTCCGCCTCCGACTCGACGTCGGCCTCCCCCACCGCCTCCGCCTCCCCCACCGGTCTCGAACCCCGCACCCTCTCCGGTCTGGGCGACGAGGCGTTCCTCGACGACGCGTTGAGCAGTTCCGGATCGACGGCTCAGCAGCGCACGGTGACTGTGGTGTTTCGCACGTCCAACGTCATTGTGACCATCGAGTACGAGGAGCAGCCGGCGACGGTCGGTGTCGTGCCGGACAGCCAGAAGATGCAGGACAGGGCGCGGAAACTGGCCGCGCAGCTGGCCGACTCGCTCAACGGTTAGGGCGTTTTGGAGGGCCGTTCGCCCGGTCGCGCAAAGGCCGTGAACGGAGACCGCACAGCTGACTCACCGCGTACCGTGGCCCCTCGGACCCGATCCGACGGCAGGAACCACGAGCGTCATGAGTGAAGGAACCATGCATCAAGCAGCACAGCGAGACCACAGTGACCAGCAGCGGGCGAAGCGTCTGAGCCGCCTCCTTGTCTGCGCGGCCGCCGTCCCGGTGATGCTGATCGCGGCCGGCTGCTCCTCGGACTCCGGCTCCGACGACGGCGCGGGCAAGGACACGACCGGCCCCGGCGCGACGACGTCGGCCGACGCGACCGCCGCTCCGACGGTGCGGGCGGCGGCGTACCAGAAGCTGCCCGAGCCGTGTGCGGTGCTGTCGAAGAAGACGTTGACCGAGCTGGTGCCGAAGGGTGCCAAGTCGGGCAAGGAGGGCACCTCCAGCGACACGGCGTCGCGCGGCAGTTGCTCCTGGACGAGCCTGGACAACAACGGGGTCAAGGGTTCGCAGTTCCGCTGGCTGAACGTGTCGTTGCTGCGGTTCGACTCCTCGCAGACGCAGGGCGAGGGCGACAAGCTGGCCGCCGCGTACTACGCGAAGCAGGTGCGGGAGGCGCAGTCCGTCACCGGCGCGAAGAACGCCAAGTCGGAGCCGGTCGCGGGCGCGGGCGCCGAGGCGACGGCGGTGCGCTACGACCTGAAGAAGAAGGAAGGCGCCTTCAAGCAGCAGACGGTGGTGGCGCGGGTCGAGAACGTGGTCGTCACGATCGACTACAACGGCGCGGGCCTCGCGGGCGAGAAGGCCCCGAGCGCGGACACGCTGACGAAGGCGGCGGAGAAGGCCGTGAAGGAGGCGGTGGCGGCGGTGACGTCGGCCAACGGCACGGGCGCGGGCGGGAGTTCGGGCTCCGGCTCGGGCGGCGCGAGCAGCACGCCCTCGAAGTCCCCGTCCAAGTCGCCCGCCAAGTCCGCCTCCCCGTCCGCCTCCAAGTCGGCGGCGAAGTCGGACGCGAAGGCCCCGGCGGCCACCGCTTCCTCCTCCGCCTCTGCCGCCGCCGACAAGAGTTGACCGCAGATTTCACATCGGGTCCGTTTCCGGGCCTCAACTCGCAGGTCAGCACAGGCCTTTGACGGAGCCCGGCCCCTTCGCGGACCGGGCTCCTGACAGTCCGGCACCCAGGACGCCGCACACATGTGCCACCCTGTTGCGCGCAACAACATGTAAGGGGAGGGGAGTCCGGGTGTCCGCACCCATTCAGCTCACACGTATGCACCGGGTACTCATCGGTGTGGTCGTCTCCGGTGCGGTCGTCATCGCCGGTATCGGCTTCGCCGGTTCGTACGCCGCGGTGCGCGAGCTCGCCCTGAAGAAGGGCTTCGGGAACTTCGCGTACGTCTTCCCGATCGGCATCGACGCGGGTATCTGTGTCCTGCTCGCCCTCGACCTGCTCCTGACCTGGATCAGGATCCCCTTCCCGCTGCTGCGCCAGACGGCCTGGCTGCTGACGGTCGCGACGATCGCGTTCAACGGCGCCGCGGCCTGGCCCGACCCGCTCGGGGTCGGTATGCACGCGGTGATCCCGATCCTGTTCGTGGTCTCGGTGGAGGCGGCCCGGCACGCGATCGGCCGGATCGCCGACATCACCGCCGACAAGCACATGGAGGGCGTCCGCCTCACCCGCTGGCTGCTCTCCCCCATCCCGACGTTCCTGCTCTGGCGCCGGATGAAGCTCTGGGAGCTGCGCTCCTACGAGCAGGTCATCAAGCTGGAGCAGGACCGCCTCGTCTACCAGGCCCGCCTGCACTCCCGCTTCGGCCGCGCCTGGCGCCGCAAGGCCCCGGTGGAGTCGATGATGCCGCTGCGCCTGGCGCGCTACGGCGTCCCCCTCGCGGAGACGGCCCCCTCGGGCCTCGCGGCGGCGGGCATCGAGCCCGTACTGCTGCCCCCGGCCCCGCAGTTGGAGCCGGTCCGCGAGCAGGAGCAGCCTGCGGCACCGGCCGTCCAGAACGCCCCGGCACCGGTCCGCGAGCAGCTCCCGGCCGCCGAGGGCAACGAGCGGCACGAGCAGTCGCGGGACCAGGCCGAGCCGCAGAACCCGTGGCTGCACTCGCGGGACCCGCAGACGGTGGCGTACCAGGGCGGCTACGACCCGACGTACGACCCGGACTCGGCCTACCGCCAGTGGTACGCGGAGCAGCAGCAGGCCGAGCAGTTCCAGCAGTACGAGGAGGAGCAGCAGCGGTTCGAGCAGCAGCGGGGGTTCGAGCAGCAACAGCAGCCGTTCCCGCAGCAACAGGCGTTCCCCCAGCAGCAGGAGGAGGAGGAGCCCGCCCCGGCCCCTGAGCCCTCCATGGAGGACACCGGTACCTTCCAGATCCCAGCGGGTCCCGGTCGTACCCGTGAGATGGGCGCGGGCGGCGGCACGGAGCCGACCGAAGAAGACTTCTACCTCGTCTTCAAGAAGTCGATAAACGGCGGCAGCGGCTATCCCACCTCGGGCCAGTTCAGGGATGACGTCGAGGCGACCTACACCATCAGGCTGCCATCACGCGACGCCGATCGGATGGTGACCCGCTTCACCGCCCGGCATGCGGCACAACTCGAAGAAGAGCACATCGCCTGAAACGAACGAAGGGCCCTCGGAAGAGGGCCCTTCGTCATTGCAGTGCTGCTACTCCCCCAGCAGCCTCCGCACCCGCTCCTGCCCCACGGCCAGCAGCAGCGTCGGCAGACGCGGCCCGGTGTCGCGGCTCACGAGCAGGTGGTAGAGGAGGGCGAAGAACGTCCGCTGGGCGGTCTTGATCTCCGGCGGGAGTTCCTTGGCGGTCGCGTCGGCGGAGAAGCCGGCCTGGACCTTGGGGACGCCGTAGACGAGGTGGCTCAGGCCGTCCAGGGACCAGTGGTCGGCGAGGCCGTCGCGCAGCAGCCGTAGCGACTGCTGGGAGGGCTCGTCGAGGGACTTGAGAAGTTCGGTGTCGGGTTCGTCGCGCACGATGGTCCGCTGGTCGGCGGGGACGTGCGTGTTGATCCAGGCCTCGGCCTTGTCGAGCCGGGGGCGGACCTCGTCGAGGGTGGAGAGCGGGTTGGCGGGGTCGAGCTCGCTGAGGATGCGCAGCGACTGGTCCTCGTCGCCCGCGGTGATGTCGGCGACGGACGCGAGGGTCCGGTACGGCATCGGGCGGGGGGTACGGGGCAGTTCACCGGCGGCGGTCCGCACGGCTCGCGCGTGTGCGGCGAGGTCGGCGGGCAGGGCGGACCCGTCCGCGACCTTCCCGTCCAGCTTGTCCCACTCGTCGTAGAGGCGCTGGATCTCCTGGTCGAAGGCGATCTTGAAGGACTGGTTGGGGCGGCGGCGGGCGTAGAGCCAGCGCAGGAGCTGCGGTTCCATGATCTGGAGCGCGTCGGCCGGGGTGGGGACCCCGCCCTTGCTGCTGGACATCTTGGCCATGCCGCTGATGCCGACGAAGGCGTACATGGGCCCGATGGGCCGCTCGCCGCCGAAGATCCCGACGATCTGCCCGCCGACCTGGAAGGAGGAGCCGGGGGAGGAATGGTCGACACCGGACGGCTCGAAGATCACACCCTCATACGCCCAGCGCATGGGCCAGTCGACCTTCCAGACCAGCTTGCCGCGGTTGAACTCGCTCAGCAGGACGGTCTCGGTGAAGCCGTCCTCGGTGCAGACGTAGGTCAGCTCGGTGGTGTCGTCGTCGTAGGCCGTGACGGTGGTGAGGTCCTTGCCGCAGCTGGCGCAGAAGGGCCTGTACGGGAAGTAGCCGGCGGAACCGGAGCTGCCGTCGTCCTCCTCGGCCGCGCCGGACCCGGCCTCGGCCTCCAGCTCGGCGTCGTCGACGGGCTTCTGCGACTGCTGCTGCTTCTTCGGCGGGGCCTTCTTGGTGCGGTACTGCTCCAGGATCGCGTCGATGTCGCCGCGGTGCTTCATGGCGTGCAGGATCTGCTCGCGGTACACGCCGGAGGTGTACTGCGCGGTCTGGCTGATCCCGTCGAACTCCACGCCCAGCTCGGCGAGGGAGGCGACCATGGCGGCCTTGAAGTGCTCGGCCCAGTTCGGGTAGGCGGAACCCTTCGGGGCCGGTACGGAGGTCAGCGGCTTGCCGATGTGCTCGGCCCAGCTGGCGTCGGTCCCCTCGACCCCGTTCGGCACCTTGCGGTACCGGTCGTAGTCGTCCCAGGAGATGAGGTGGCGGACCTCGTGGCCCCGGCGGCGGATCTCGTCGGCGACGAGGTGCGGGGTCATGACCTCGCGGAGGTTGCCGAGGTGGATGGGGCCGGAGGGGGAGAGTCCGGACGCGACGACGACCGGTTTGCCCGGGGCCCGACGCTCCGACTCCTCGATGACCTCATCCGCGAAACGGGAGACCCAGTCGGTGGTCTCGGTGCTCTGAGCCACGATCGGCACGTCCTCTTTTTCTGACAGTTCTGCACGGGCAGCCGGTACGGTCGCACGACTGACCGTTTCATTGTCCCAGGCGAGCCCATATCCACGAAAACGCCTTTTCCAAGCGCGTGACCGTGGGTGGGGGCGGGTTGGGGGGCGGGTGGTTTCGGTTGTGGTCGGAGTGCGGGCCGGTGGGGGCTGGTCGCGCAGTTCCCCGCGCCCCTTAACGGCGTCAGGGTTCGCGGTGTGAAGGAGTGCCGGGGGTGGCCCTTGGATGGCGGCGCAGCCGCCTTCAAGGGGCGCGGGGCCGAGCCCCTTGGATGGCGGCGCAGCCGCCTTTAAGGGGCGCGGGGAACTGCGCGACCAGCCCCCACCGGGCCGCGGCCAAGAAACTCGACCAGCCCCCCACCGGGCCGCGGCCAAGAAACTCGACCAGCCCCCCACCGGGCCCGCACCCGAGAAACTCGCTTTACCCCCCGTGGGATACTGACCGTGTCTACCAAACCCACGAGGAGAACGGCTCCCACCCCATGACCTCGGTCACGTCGCTCACCGACCTAGTCCACCAGCGCCTCGCGAACGCCCTCACGGCAACCCTGCCGGAGGCCGCCGCGGACCCCCTGCTGCGACGGAG
Source organism: Streptomyces sp. N50 (assembly GCF_033335955.1). Lineage (GTDB taxonomy): Bacteria > Actinomycetota > Actinomycetes > Streptomycetales > Streptomycetaceae > Streptomyces. The sequence goes on along the minus strand of NZ_CP137549.1, from coordinate 5,276,174 downwards.
CGACCGAGCCGACTTCCAGGCGAACGGCATCCTCGCCCTGGCGAAGAAGGCCAAGGCCAACCCCCGGGAGCTGGCGACGCAGGTCGTGGCGAACGTGGTGACCGGTGACGTGATCAAGGACATCGAGGTCTCCGGCCCCGGCTTCCTGAACGTGACGATCACCGACCGCGCGATCACCGAGACCCTGGCCGCCCGCTACGCCGACGACACGGCGCGGCTCGGCGTACCCCTCGCCCCCCACCCGGGCACGACGGTCATCGACTACGCCCAGCCGAACGTGGCGAAGGAGATGCACGTCGGTCACCTCCGCTCCGCGGTGATCGGCGACGCGGTCGTCCAACTCCTGGAGTTCACCGGCGAGTCGGTGGTCCGCAGGCACCACATCGGCGACTGGGGAACGCAGTTCGGCATGCTGATCCAGTATCTGGACGAGCACCCGGGCGAGTTGGACCACGCCGACGCGCAGGTCACCGGCGAGGAGGCGATGTCGAACCTCGACCGCCTCTACAAGGCCGCGCGCAAACTCTTCGACTCCGACGAGGAGTTCAAGACCCGGGCCCGCCGCAGGGTCGTGGACCTCCAGGCCGGCGACCCTCAAACCATCGCCGCCTGGCAGAAGTTCGTGGACGAGTCGAAGATCTACTTCTTCTCGGTCTTCGAGAAGCTGGACATGGAGATCCGGGACGCGGACATCGTCGGCGAGTCGGGTTACAACGACATGCTGGACGAAACCTGCCGCCTGCTGGAGGAGTCCGGCGTCGCGGAGATCTCGGACGGCGCGCTGTGCGTGTTCTTCGACGACATCAAGGGCCCGGACGGCAACCGCGTCCCGCTGATCGTCCGCAAGTCCGACGGCGGCTACGGCTACGCGGCGACGGACCTGTCGGCGATCAGGGACAGGGTCTTCAACCTCAAGGCGACCTCGCTCCTCTACGTCGTGGACGTCCGCCAGTCCCTCCACTTCAAGATGGTCTTCGAGACCGCCCGCCGGGCCGGCTGGCTGGGCGACGACGTCACGGCGTACCAGTTGGCCTTCGGCACGATCCTCGGCAAGGACGGCAAGCCGTTCAAGACGCGTGAGGGCGTGTCGGTGAAGCTGGAGGACCTCCTCGACGAGGCGGTCCAGCGCGCCACGGCGGTCGTCCGGGACAAGGCGGAGAAGGTCGGCCTGACCGAGCAGGAGATCATCGACAACGGCCGCTACGTGGGCATCGGCGCGGTGAAGTACGCCGACCTGTCGACGTCCGCGGTCCGTGACTACAAGTTCGACCTGGACCAGATGGTCTCCCTGAACGGCGACACGGCGGTGTACCTCCAGTACGCCTACGCCCGCATCCAGTCCATCCTCCGCAAGGCCGGCGAGGCCCGCCCGGTCGCCCACCCGGAGCTGGAACTGGCCCCGGCGGAGCGCTCGTTGGGCCTCCACCTGGACCAGTTCAGCGAGGTGGTGGCGGAGGCCGCCAAGGAGTACGCCCCGCACAAGCTGACGGCGTACCTGTACCAACTGGCCTCTACGCTCACGACGTTCTACGACCAGTGCCACGTACTGTCCCCGGACAACGCCCCGGAGGTCGTCGAGAACCGCCTGTTCCTGGTGGACTTGACGGCCCGGACGTTGCAGCGGGGGATGGCACTGCTGGGCATCAGGACGCCCGAGAAGCTGTAAGGGTGTCCAGAAGGCAGATGTTCAGAAGGCAAGTGTGATGGTGGCCCGCCCTCTCCCCCGAGAGGGCGGGCCGGCTTCATGAACGGCCGTTGGTTCAGATGCCGTTGGCGAAGTTCTTGAACGCGGCCCGGGTGCCGGAGCCCGCGTCGCCGTCGATCGCGCCGGTGTAGCCCCAGTTCTGCAGGAGCCGCTGGAGCGCCTTGATGGTGTTGACGCCGGGGTCGCCGTCGATGGCGCCGGTGTAGCCCCAGTAGGTCTGGAGGTTGCGCTGGAACGCCTTCCAGCTGTTCGGGCCGAGCTGGCCGTCGATGGTGTCGGTGTAACCCCAGTACGTGTGCAGCCAGTTCTGCACCTTCTTCGCCTCGGCGGTGGAGAGGCCGAAGTTCTGCACCGCCTGGATCGAGACGTCGGACGCCTGTACGGAGGCGGCCGGCGCGGCGAAGCTGGGGGCGGCGAACGCGACGCCCCCGACCGCGATACCGGCGACGGCGGTGAGGCTGACGAGGGTCCTGGCCACGACATTCGGTCGCATGCGTTCCTCTTTCAGGTAGTCGGTCGTCGTGCTGGAACGAGACTGCGGTCCACCCGGGCCGCCCCGCCACAGTCGCCGCCGAAGTGACGTCTCGACGGGACGTCACCACCCCTGACCTGCGGGGACACCGACAGCGGGGACGGCGGGACGGGACGCCTGACGGCCCCTCGCGGACCATGGCCGATTCCCTCCGCGCGCTGGAACCGAATAGCCGTGCGATGCGGTGTCTGTGATGCAGAATGCGACGCGGCAGGGACCGCTGACCCCGGCCCCTGAACGCGAAGTGGGGGGAACACATGTCGCGTTGGAAAGTGCTGCCCGCGGAACTGGACCCGCGGGTACGGCAGTTGGTGGTACGCCTGCGTCGCCTGAAGGACCACAGCGGCCTGAGCATCCGGCAGTTGGCGGCGCGGACGGGCTACAGCGCGAAGTCCTGGGAGCGGTACCTGGGCGCCCGTTCCCTGCCGCCCGCACAGGCGCTGGAGGCCCTGGCCCAGGTCTGCGGCGAGGACCCCGCCCGCCTGCTGGCACTGCGGGAGGTGGCCGCGGAGGGCTGGACGGCCCTGCCCGAACGGCCCCTGATGACAAGCCACTTGCCGTCACCGGAGTCGGCTCCCCGGTCCCCCGAGCGACGCGCCCTGCGCATCGCGCTCGTGGCGGGCTCGGTGAGCCTCGTCCTGGCGGTCTCGTCGGCGGTGCTGGTGACGATCCGCATCATGGACGCCGACAACAGCGGCGGCCCCGGGGCTTCGAGTACGGCCACGACCCGGTCGGCGGCCCCGCTCGCCGCGCCGACGGCCGCGTCGCCGTACCCCTGCCGGATCCAGCGGACCGACGGCCTCTGGTACGCGGGCAACAGCCGTACCCAGCAGGAGAATCTGGCCGTGGGCAACACCGGGCCGGATGTCGCCGAGGCGCAGTGTCTGCTGCGCAGGGCGGGGATCTCGCCGGGCGGTATCGACGGGATCTTCGGCCCGCTGACGGAACACGCGGTGAAGCAGTTCCAGAAGCGATCCGGTCTCGTCGTGGACGGCATGGTCGGCCCGCACACCTGGAAGGCCCTCCGGGGATGAACCAACTGGCCACCGCGCTAAGGGAGTTGCGCTCCGCCACCGGCCTGAGCCTGGCGGGCCTCGCCGCGAAGACGCCGTACAGCAAGTCGTCCTGGGAGCGGTACCTCAACGGCAAGACCCTGCCCCCGAGGGAGGCGGTGGAGGAGCTGTGCCGCCTCGCCGGCGAACCGGTGGGCCGGTGTGTGGCGCTGTGGGAACTCGCGGAGGCGGAGGCGAGCGGGCGGGCTGCGACCAGCCAAGGCCGACCACCGACGGCGACAGCGGCACCCCTGACACCCACCTCCCCACCCCCTCCCCCGCCCCCGGTCCCGGAGCAACGCGGCGTCGTGACCCTCGCGGTCCTCGCGTCCGTCTGCGCGGTGGCCGTGACCGCCGTGGTCCTCGCCCTGCTCCTGCTCCCCGGCCCCCGCGCGTCCGAACCCCTCTCCCCCACCGCCGCCACCACGGCCACCTCCGCCGGCCCGGGCTGCCACGGCGCGGCCTGCGAGGGCCGCAGCCCGATGGCCATGCGCTGCGCCGCCCAGCCGGACACCGTCGCCCGGCACCGGACGGCCACCGGGGCGTGGGTGGAGCTGCGCCACAGCCCGACGTGCGGCACGACCTGGGCCCGCACCTGGGGCGGCCGCATCGGCGACCGCATCGAGATGAGCGTGCCGGGGCGGCCGGGGGCGGCGCACGGCGCGGAGGTGGGCAACGCCGTGGACGCGGAGTCGTATGTGTACACGCTGATGGCGGTGACGGGGCCGGGGAGCGTGGTGCGGGCTTGTTTCCAGCCTGCGGCGAAAACGGGGGCGGCGCCGGGGAAGAAGGAGTGCTTCGAGGGACGGGTGCACTGACCTCATCAACGGTGACCGTGCGACTTGATGGCCAGGCCGTAGGTGTCCGTGTAGGCGGCGGGCGCCGCGCCCAGGTAAGACCACCCTGTGAATGGCGTAAGAGGAGACTAAATACGAGTTAAATAAAGCACGTCAAGACCATTTGAGAAACTGACTGCACACAGCAATTACACAGAGTGTGACCATCTTCACCTCCGGGGCGAAAGCCGCACCCCTCACATCTCAAGGCAAGCCCGTAAGCCGACAGTTCACCGTGCTTTCACCGACAGGTAAGGTCCGTGGAATGCCGAGAGTCAAAGTCAGCGTGATCGTTCCCGTCTACAACACCGGGAAGTACGTCGACGAGTGCGCGCCATCGCTGCTGGGACAGAGCATGCCCGCCGACGAGTACGAGGTCATCTACGTCGACGACGGCTCGACCGACGACACGCTGAGCCGGCTGGAGAAGATCGCCGCCGGAGCTCCGAACGTCCAGGTGCACACCCAGCCGAACTCCGGCTGGCCGGGCGCGCCCCGCAACCTCGGCATGAAGCACGCCCAGGGCGAGTACATCCAGTTCGTCGACCACGACGACACGCTCGGGCCCGAGGCCCTGGAGCGGCTGTACGAGCACGCGAAGCGCAACGACGCGGACGTCGTCCTCGGCAAGATGTCCAGCACGATGGTGCGGCCCCGGCGGTTGTTCCGGCACACGGTGGACGCCTGCACGATCGAGAACGACGAGCTGACGCAGAGCATGTCGCCGCACAAGATGTTCCGGCGCGCGTTCGTCGAGGAACACGGACTCCGCTTCCCCGAAGGCCCGTGGATCCTGGAGGACCTGGCCTTCGTCAGCGCCGCCTATCTGAAGGCGGAGCGTATTTCGATCCTCGCCGACTATCCCGTCTATTACTGGATGAAGCGGGACGACGGCGGCAACAACACCCAGCACCGTTTCAACCCGAAGCACGGTTTCTGGCCCAACACCCGAACGATCGTCCGCCAGTTCAAGGAAGCCACACCCGCGTCCGACGACATCGACGCACTCCAGAACCGCCTCCTCCACCGCCTTTACCACGTCGAGATCCTCTCCCGCACCCGCGAGCCCGAGATCCTCCGCGAGGACCCGGCCGAGCAGCGCCCCCGCTTCGAGGCGGCCCGGGAACTGGCCCTGACGGAGTTCCCCGCCGCCGTACGAGAGGGTCTCCCCGCGGTGTCCCGGCTGCGCGCCACCCTGCTGGAGGCCGGTGACTTCGACGGTGCTGTCGCCCTCGCGGAGCGCGTCCGTGAGGTGAAGGCCCGCAGCGAGGTCGGTGAACTGCGGTGGGAGAACGGCCGGTTGGTCGCCGACATCGCGCTGGAGCTGCTGCGCGGGGACGGCGAGCCGCTCGTCCTCGTCGAGCGGGACGGGAAGCAGTACCTGGACCCGGAGTTGCTGGCAGGCGTGCCGGGGACGGAGGGCGGCTGGGAGGTCCCCGATCCGTTCCGGCTCGCGTACGCGGAGCTCGTGGTCAAGGACCGGGACCGCGAGGACTGGTGGTACCCGGAGGGCGACCTGGAGGTACGGCTGAAGCCCCTCGGGGACGGCCGTTCGCAGGTGATCGCCGAGGGGCAACTGGCTCTGGACCCCGAGCGGTTGGCGGGTGGCCGGCCGTTGGAGCGCGGGGTGCACGACGTGTGGGCGTACGTCCAACTGCTGGGCGTGGACCGGATGGCGCGGGTGACGGGCGAGGGCCCGGCGGCGGGTCCCGCGCTGACGGGCGGCCGGCTCGCGCTGCCGTACTGGACGGTCAAGGGCCAGCTCGCCCTCGACATCGACCAGCGCCAGCGCAAGTTCGGCCCCGACACGGCGGCGGCCGCAGCGACCAACTCCGAGCGGGGTGAGGGGAGTTCACTTCCCCTGCCGTACCTGGCGGCTACGGCGGACTCCGCCCCGGCCCGCGTGAAGGTCACCGTGGCGACACTCGCGGTGAACGCCGAGCTGCTCCCCGCCCCCAGTACCGATGCCGATACCGATACCGGCGCCACCACGGCCCGACTCCGCCTCCCCGCTCGCCTGAAGCTCCCCTCCGGCCGCCACCCGGTATCCCTCCCGAAGACGGCCGGGCCGCTCGCGTACGCCGTCGTCCGCGACGGCACCGTGCTCCGCCTGGAGGGCCCGGCGTACGAGGCCGGGGGCGGGCGGCGCCTCCTCGACTCCGTCGCCGACAACCGTCAAGTGCGGCGGGTGCGGCGGAAGTTGGGGAAGCCGGGGACGTAAGGGAGTTTGGCTCGGGTCAGTTCTGGTGGACGACGTTCCGGCCCGGGCCGCCCGAGAGCGTGTCCGTGCCGGGGCCGCCGTACAGCTGGTCGTTGCCGCTGTTGCCGTAGATCGTGTCGTTGCCGCTGTTGCCGTACAGGATGTCGTTGCCGGTCTGGCCGTAGAGCTGGTCGTTGCCGGTGCCGCCGCGGATCGTGTCGTTGCCGTCGGTGCCGCCCTGAAGGAGCTGGCCGCCCGGGCCGCCGTAGAGGAAGTCGTTGCCCCGGCCCCCGTCGGCCATGGCTCCGTCGCCGTCGGCGTAGATCGTGTCGACGCCGTTCTCGCCCATCGCGTGGGAGTGGGCACCGACGTGGATCGTGTCCTTGCCGTCCCCGCCTTGGACCCACATGGTGCCGACTCCGGTGATGGTGTCGTCGCCCGGGCCGCCGTAGACCTCGTGGAATCCGCTGGTGGTGGTGTCGGTCGACCTGTCGTTGCCGGAACCCAGGTCCACCTGGCCGGTGGTGCCGTTCTGGCCGGTGGCGTTGGTGTAGGTGACGGTGTCGTCGCCGTCGGCGAGGCTCATCGCGAGGACGCTGTCCGTGCGCTCGCCCGTGCAGGAGATCCGGGTGAGGTCCGCGCTGTCGGGGCGGGTACAGGGGGTCCCCGACTCGATGGTGATCGGGACCACGTCGTCGATGACGTAGGTGCGGTGGACGCGGTCGCCCGACGTCACGGTGACGGTCACCTTGTTGGTCTGGCCGGGTGCCGCCGTGTACTGGATCCGTCTGCCCGCGCTGTCCGTCGTCACCGACGCCGACGTGGACGTAGTCACGGCTCCGGCGGTGGCGGGCAGCGCGACCGTCACGGCCAGCCCGGCGCCGACGGCCAGGCTCAGGGCCGAGGCCGCGCGCAGGGTCCTGCGGCTGATACGGGGCGAGCGGGGAGCGGACATGGCACAACCTCCGTGTGAAGCAGGGGATTCCGACAATCACGAGTGACCGCCGGTGCGGGTGGAGGGTTGTGTCCTGATTTGCGGAGTTCACGGTTCCGTCGGGCGTTGTTCAGTGTCGAACTCGGCCCACACCACCTTGCCGAAGTCCCGTTCCCCCACACCCCACTTGTCGGCGAGCGCCGACACGAGCAGCAGTCCGCGCCCGCCCTCGTCGGTGTCGCGGGGGTGGACGTCGACGCGCGGAACACCACCCCCGCTGTCATGCACCTCGACCCGCAACGAATACCCGTCGCACCGCAGCAGCAGCCGGAACTGACGCCCCGGCGGCACCCCGTGCACCAGCGCGTTGGTCGCCAACTCGCTGACGCAGACCAGCACATCGGCGCCGCGCTCGGTCCCCGCGAGTCCCCACTCGGCCAGGTACGCGTGAGCGAACTGCCTCGCGGCGGGAACGGACCGGCGTTCGCGCCGGAAGAACTTCTCACTCAGGTTCACGGGACAAGAGTTGCGTAGCGTCACTAGTGTTGACAGGGCGTGAGCCCTGGACTCCTTTTTGTACGGGCGGAGTACGGGTCCGTGCGGGGTCCGGAACGGGTGGATGTGGGGAGCACCACAGCATGAACTCCAAGAAGAACCGCTCGACGATGCGGCTGCTGGGCGCACAGGTGAAAGCGGCCCGCATGGCCGCCGGTTTGACCCAACGCCAGCTCGCCGAACGGGCCATGGTCGACGAGGAGACCATCGCGTCGGTCGAGCAGGGCAGGCGCCGGCTGATGCCCCCGCTCGCGAGGACGCTGGACAGGATCCTCGACACGAAGGGGACGTTCGAGGCGGGCGTCGACAACCTCCCGGAGATCGACCAATTCCCGCTCTACGCCGAGGAATACATGCTGCACGAGCGCGAGGCCATCGCTCTGTCCTGGTACGACAACGCGGTCATCCCCGGTCTGCTCCAGACCACCGAGTACGCCCGCGCGGTCCTGGCGGAACGCATTCCGGCGTACGACGAGGACGAGATCGCGGCGAAGCTCGCGGGCCGTGTCGAGCGGCAGGAGATCCTGCAGCGCAAGTGTCCGCCGACGATGAGCTTCGTCATCTGGGAGCCGGTGCTGCACCTCGGCATCGGGACGCCAGAAGCCCGCCGCGAGCAGCTCCGGTTTCTGCGCGAGTGTGCCGAACTCCCAGGCCTCGCCCTCCAGTTCCTCCCGATGAACACGGCAGCACATGCTGGTCTCGACGGCCCATTCATCCTCCTTGAGACGCCGGACCACCAGCACCTGGCCTACACGGAAGGACAGCGTGGCAGCCAGTGGGTCGCGGACCTCGACGAGGTATCCAGGCTGGCGCGCAAATATGCGATGCTGCGGTCACAGGCCCTGACGCCCCAGGAGTCCAGGTGCCTGCTCGATCGTCTGCTAGGAGATCAATGAGCACCGCACTTGAGTGGTTCAAGTCGAGCTACAGCGGCAGCGAAGGCGGCGCCTGCCTCGAAGTCGCCTACACCTGGCGCAAGTCCAGCTACAGCAGCAGCGAGGGCGGCCAGTGCGTAGAGGTCGCCGCCTGCCCCCACACCATCCACATCCGCGACTCCAAGAACCCGGCGTCCGACGGCCCCACCCTCCAACTCACCCCCACCGCCTGGGCGGCGTTCACCGCCACCCGGTAGTCGACAAGTCCAAGCCGAGCAATACTCGGGGACCCTCCCCCCTCCCACACCCCGGCCCCAGAAGTGTGACACTCAGCGCCAAAGTGTCACACTTTCGCCAACAGAGTTCCCCGTCCGTCGCCCGTCACCCCCTGTACCCCTCGACCTACTCAGCGACGGTTTCCAGCGCGTCCGCTCCGATGACGGACTCCAGCGCATCACCGACGAAGCCACGAGCGCGAGCGAGCCGTGCGGGGAGGCCGAACTCCTCGTCACCGCCTTTCATGCCAACTCCCCGCGCCCCGACTGTCAGTGCCCGCCTCTAAAGTTTCCGGCATGGCGACCCTTCCCAACCCGCTGCCGAAACTGGCGGCCGACCCGAGCGGCACCTCGCTCGGGCTTGAACTCCCCGCCGGGAGTCTGATCGACGTGACCGCCGAAGGCCCGGCGGACGAACCGCTGTTGTGGTGTGCGGACGAGCCGGCGAGGCCCGGTGGCTACGACGCCCTCCAGCCCGCGCGCCGGGCCGCCGGGCTGCTCCCCGTGCTGGTGGACCTCGGCGGCGACCAAGGCGCCCTGGACGAATGGCAGTTGCTGCCCGACGAGGCGTCGTACCCGGGGGACCACGACGCCGAAGAGGTCCTGGAGGAGTTCTGGGAGGAGTACGCGGCGGACGAACTCACCCCGGACGCCGACCGTCCCGGCACGGACTCCTTCGCCGAGCACTCCCCCGACCAGGCCACCTACGACGAGACGATCGCCCCCTACGGCCCCGAGTGGCCGGGGCTCGTCGAACCGCTCGCCCTGGTCGCCGATCCGGACGCCCGCGCCGCCGAACTCGCCGACTCCCTTACGGAGAGCGGCACTTGGCTCAAGGAACCGCACCTCGCCCTCGTCCCGGCCCGCCGCAGCGCCGACATCCCGGCGGCGATCGGCTGGACCGGGCAGATCAACTACGAGGGGGACGTGGCCAGGCTCTGTGCCGTCCTGCGCTCCTGGGAGGACCGCTTCGGGATACGCGTCGTGGCCCTCACCTCCGACCAGTTGGTGCTGTCGGTCGCGGCCCCGCCGACGACCCAGGAGGAGGCCGAGGCGGTCGCCGCCGAGCACTTCGCCTTCTGCCCGGACAACATCACCCAGGGCCATCACGAGACCCTGCGCGCCTACGCCCAGCACGAAGTCCTCAACCAGCAGGTGTGGTCCTTCTGGTGGGACTGACCTGAGCTCAGCTCAGCAGCTTCATCCCCTCCGGCGCCTCGATCCCGAACTCCTCGTCCAGCAACCGCCGCACCTCCCCCTCGTCCGTCAACTCCCGCTCGTTCACGGCACCGTCGGACCTCGTCTCGGTCAACACGCGTCCGTGGAGCAGGAGATGACGGTCAAGGGTGACGCGCTGGACGAAGAGGCCCTTGGTGAACGGGGAGCGCGGGTTCGTGGCGATGTGCCAGTTGATGACCTCGAAGTCCACGTGCTCGAAGGGCTCCAGGGTGAAGGCGTACTGCGGCTGCCAGGTGCCCTTTCCGCCATCGCCGCTGCCGTCGTACGCCTGGAGGACCAGGAGCTCCAGCGGCCCCCCGTGCGGCACCTGGACCAGCCGATGCCTGCGCCCCGCGCCCTCGAACTCCCCGCCCACCACCACCGGTACCGGCTCCAGCAACCCCCCGATCGCCCCGAACCCGACATCGGCCAGATACCGCTGCGGGTCCCCCGGCACCTCCACCAGCAGCGCCATGTGCGTGCGCGGGCGGCTCTCCATCCGGTCCGCGCCCACGACCACCCGGGCCGCCAGCAGGGTCACCCCGAAGCCGAGCGCCCGCAGCGCGGTGGCGAGCAGCGTGTTGTGCTCGTAGCAGTAGCCACCGCGCCGACCGCGCACCAACTTGGCCATCAGATCCGGCAGTTCGAGCGAGGGGGCCGTACGCCGGAGCGCGTCCAGGTTCTCGAACGGGATGCCCCGCATGTGCGCGAGATGCACGCCCCGCAGCGTCCCCGGGTCGGCCCGCCGCTCCCCCTCCCAACCGATGTGCGCGAGGTATTCGTCCAGGTCGAAGCCGCCGCTGTCAGACATGACCCCACCCTACGAAATCACCGGCCCCGCCCCTCTAAAGCTCCCTCCACACCTCACTGCTGCGTCGCCGACTCCAGCGCCTCCACCGCCGCGGCCGCCGCCGTCGAGTCCTGGCCGTAGAAGATGTCGATGTCGACCTCCTCGCCGCCCATCGTCAGGGTGTCCCACGCGCCGCTGAGGACGAGCATGCGCAGGGTCCGCGACTCCAGGGTCCGGAGCCTCTCCAGGATCGCCTCGTCGTCCGGCATGCCGGGCAGGCGGGGCGCGAGCCGGTCGCGGATGGCGCCCATGCGTGCCAACAGCGTGGCCGTGTCCGCCTCGCGGTCCGGCTCCTCCGCGATGCCGTCGATGCCGTGGTCGATGATGTCCTTGATCGCCCAGGTGACGCCCTGGTCGTCGGTGGTGACCATGGCCTTCCAGGCGCGGCTCTTGTGCCGGTACTGGAGCATCGACATCGCGGCCTCGTGCCGCAGGAAGTCCGCGTCGCGGAACGGACGGCCGTTCCAGGCGCTGTTGAGCGAACGGGCCAGCGAAATTGCCGACGCCAGGCCGCTGTTGAGGCCCCGGCCCGGCCAGAAGTGGATCGCGTTGGCCGCGTCGCCGAGCAGGAAGCCGTACGTCCCGGGCGAGTTGACGGTCGGCGGCAGCAACTCGGCGGAGAAGCGCGGGCGTTGCACCATGTCCAGGCGGAAGCTGGTGACCGCGGACAGATCCTGGTCCGAGACGTCGAAGAGCCGCAGCCCCTCGTGCACGCGCTTCCACAAGGGTGATCCCTTGATGAGCGCGGGCAGGAACAGCGTGCCGTGGGTCGCGCACTGGAAGTCGCCGTGGTCGTCGCGGTTCATCAGGCACGGGCGGGAGGCGATGCACTCCTCGAAGACCCGGCGGACCGGGTCGATGCCGATGACCTCCCCCAACTCGGTGTCGGTCAGCCGCATGTTGAGGAAGCCCTCGCCGCGCAACGAGTTGAGCAGGAACCGGTTCTGAGCCACCGTCAGCAGGATCGCCATGGGGTCGGGGAGTTCCGACTTGACCCGCAACCCGAGGACGACGTCCCGCAGATGGACCCCGTCGAGGGAGTAGATCGACTCGTCCGCCTTGCCGAACCTCGCCGCGAAGTGCTCCCGGGTGCGCGACCGCCCGCCGTCACAGATGGCGAGCACATGCTGGCTGGCGAGTTCGTCGCGCTGTTCCGCCGGGTCGAACTTGGCCGGTATCAGCCGTATTCGGTCCCGCTTCTCGTTCGCCAGCTCCAGCAGCGTGTCCTCGATGTAGGCGATCCGCATGTTGCGCGGGTGGTGGTCGCCGATCGAGTCCGGGCCCGAGGGCCACATCTCGGTGAAGTGCTCGGGGTCGAAGAGCCGCTCCTGGACGTACTGCGGCCACGCGAGGTACTGCCGGCTCTGCACCGTCACCACCTGCTGGCGCCGCACATTGCCCTCGGCCTCGCTCTTCCAGACGACACGGCGGCCGTCCTTGCGCCAACGGCCCTCGTAGACCGTGATCTTCACCTGCGCGCCGAGGAAGTGCTCAAGCAGCAGGGCCATGGAGAGGCCTACGGGACCCCCGCCCACGACGGTGACCCGCAGCAGGGAACCCTCTTCCTCCGGGTGGGTCACGGAGCGGGGCAGGTTGAGCGCCATCAGGGTCTGCATCGCGTCGGCGACCTCGAAGCGGAACTCCTGGTCCCCGATGGTGATCTCGTCCCCGGGCTGGAGCAGGCGGGCCTCCACCTCCTCCCCGTTGACCTGCGTGCCGTTGCTGCTGCCGCAGTCGCGCAGGACGTAGCCCTCGTCCTGGTCGAAGACGATCTCCGCGTGGAAACGCGAGACGCTCGGGCTGGCGATGACGACCGTGTTCCCCGCGTTGCGTCCGAAGGTGACGCGGGTGTCGACGATCGGGATGCGCTCTCCCGCCAGCAGGCCCTCACGTCCGACGAGCACCGGTGCCATGACACTTCCTTCCAGGGGCGATGACATCAGCAGCGCTGTGACGATCAACTCTATACTTGCGCCATCAAGTATTCCTAGCCGTCGACGTGGTCAACTCCGTGTCCAACTCACCGCGTTCTCAAGCCGGTTCACCGCAGCCCCTCCCCCAGCCTCCTGAGCCCCTCCCGGATCTCCCCCGGCGTCTGCGTCACGAAGCACAACCGCATCGTCGACCGGTCGGGCTCCCCGGCGTAGAAGGGCGCCCCCGGCACATAGGCCACGTCCTGCCGCACCACCCGCGCCAGCAGTTCCGTCGTGTCGTACGACTCCGGGAGCCGCGCCCACAGGAACATGCCGCCCTCGGGCCGCTCCCAACTGGACTCCTCGGGAAGGGCGTTGGCAAGACCCCCGAGCATGGCGTCCCGCCGTTCCCGGTACACCCCGGCCACCCGCGCCACATGGGCGTCGAGGTCGTTGTCCGCCAAGTACCGTGCGGCGGCAAGCTGGTTGACGGTCGGGGTGTGCAGGTCGGCGGCCTGTTTCGCGACAACACAGGCCCGCAGCAAGGCGGCCGGCGCGCGCAGCCACCCGAGCCGCAGCCCGGGGGCCATCACCTTGGAGAAGGAACCGAGCAGCACCGTACGGTCCGCCGCGCCCTCGTGGGCCGCGATCCACGGCAACCGCTCGCCCTCGAAGCGGAGTTCGCCGTAGGGATCGTCCTCCACGATCCACAGCCCGCGCCGCGCGGCGACCGCAGCGACGGCGGCCCGGCGGTCGGCGGGCAGGGTGCGGCCGGTGGGGTTCTGGAAGGTCGGCACGGTGTAGAGCAGCTTGGGCCGCTCCCGGACGACGAGTTCGTCCAGTGCCTCGGGGTCCAGCCCGGCGGAGTCACTGGGGACGGCGACGACCCGCGCCCCGGCGAACGCGAAGACCTGAAGTGCCGCCAGATAACAGGGACTTTCGACGAGGACGACGTCCCCGGGCTCCAGCAGCGCGGTCGCGAGCAGCGACAGCGCCTGCTGCGATCCGGTGGTGACGAGGAGGTCGTCGGCGCCGGTCGGCAGCCCGCGCGTCGAGTTCCGCTCGGCGAGCGCGGCACGGAGCACCGGCTCGCCCTCGGTCGTCGCGTACTGCAGCGCCCGCGCGGGCGTCTCCGCGAACACCGCCTGGTAGGCGGCCGCGATACCGGCCGTGTCGAAGAGTTCGGGCGCCGGGAGCCCGCCCGCGAAGTTGATCACCTCGGGGCGGGCGGTGACGGCGAGGATGTCCCGTACGGGCGAACCCCCGATCGCGCGGGCGCGCGCGGCGAGCGGTGGGAGAACGGCGGGGGCGGGGGCGGGTTCGATGACGGTCATGGCGGACAGCGTAGGAAGGTAGGTGCCGCCTACAAACAGGTTTCCGCGATCCGGACGGACACCCCCCGCCCCGGGCCCCCGGCTTCAGGCCTTCTTGCCGGTCGCCCCATAGACGTTGATGTCGTCGTCGGTCACGTCGTTGATGTCCCGGTAGGTGATCTTCTCGATGTCGTCGAGGCTCTCGAAGTACGCCTGCTCGACCACCGGCGGCGCGGGCGCCGGACCGGGGTGCCACTTGTGCGCCGGGACCACACCGGGCTCGTCCAGGGTGACGCCCGGGGTCTCGGTGAAGAGCCGCTCGACCTCGTCCTTGGACCGGAACACGAAGGTGAACCCCCGCTCCGTGTAGGTCCGTTGGACCGCACGCGCCGGAATGGGATGCATCTCGTCGGTGAGATGGCTGAGCACGAGGTGACTGCCCGACGGCAGCACATCCACCAGCTCACGCACCAGCGGATACGCCTCGTCGTCCTCCACGAAGTGCAGGATCGCCACCAGCAGCAGGGCGATCGGCTCGTTGAAGTCGAGGGTCTTGGCGGCCTGTTCGAGGATGTCGGCCGGGCGGCGCAGGTCGGCGTCGATGTAGTCGGTACGGCCCTCGGGACTGCTGGTGAGCAGCGCGCGGGCGTGCGCGAGGACCACCGGGTCGTTGTCGACGTAGACGATCCGCGACTCGGGCTCGATGCCCTGCGCGATCTGGTGCACGTTCTCCGCGGTGGGCAGCCCGGTGCCGATGTCGAGGAACTGGCGCACCCCGTGCTCCTGCGACAGCCGGGTCACGGCACGGCGCATGAAGTCGCGGTTGTGCCGTACGTCGAGATACCCGCGCGGGTTGGCGGCGAGCGCGGCGGCGGCGGCCTCGCGGTCGACGGGGTAGTTGTCCTTGCCGCCGAGGAAGACGTCGTAGACGCGGGCCGGGTGGGCCTTGCTGGTGTCGATCCTCCTTCTCAGCTCGGCGGGGTCTTGGCTGAGGGCGTCACCGGGCATGCGCGTCTCCCAGAAGAGTGGGTCATTCAAAGGGCAACAAGAGCAGTGGCCAACAACCTAACTCCCGCCGGGACTTGATGGTGCCCAGTCCGGGTGACGGGCGCCGGCAGGACGGCCACGAGATCACCGGCCCCTTCCCGACGTCCCACGACGTGCCCGCGAGGACCGACATCCCCGCAGGTCAGCGCGGCCGGGACGGTCCCGGCGTCCCGAATCCGGCGACAGCCGTAGACCGCGCCCCGCGCGACCGCCCAAGCTGCACCCGACGACGCTTCGCTTCCAGAGGGGGACCCCATGCCCGCCCGCACCGCCCGCACCGGCACCCGCATCCGCGTCCTGGCCACCACGGCGGCCGTGCTCACCGCGCTGCTGCTGCTCTCGGGATGCAAGGACGGCATGGGCGTACGCGACGAAGGCCCGTCGGGCGTGAGCCCCACGTCGTCGGTGTCGACGGGATCCACGCCCTGACGGGCCTTCGTGGCAGGTGCGATCAGAACGACCCGTTCGATCAGACGTGCGCCGGGATGCCGGCGGCTTCCTTCGGGTTCGGGCCGTACTCGTTGGCGCCGGGGGCGCTGTCCGTGCAGTTGAAGACCAGCAGCGTGATGGGACCGGCGATCGGGACGATGTAGAAGAACAGCCACCAGCCGGAGCGGCCGATGTCGTGCAGACGACGGACGCTGACACCCAGGCCGGGCAGCAGGATGGCGAGGTAGAAGAGGCCCACCAGACCGAAGAGGGCCGGCGTCTTGGTCACGACGGCGAGGACGACCAGCACGAGGGCGATGATCGCGGAGAAGAGACCGAACTGCCAGTACTCCTTGCGGCGCGCGCGCCCGCTGAACACGGCGTACTTCTTCAGTGCCTCGATGAACGAGCTCATGGTGTCCCCCAGGGATCGACGTCCGGGCC